>JACRNF010000036.1 GCA_016219355.1 Chlamydiota bacterium
CCCGCCAAAAATTTTATGGATTCTTCCCCTGCCCACTCCCAAGGTAATTTCCAGGTTTTGGTCTAGAAAATCCTTGGTTGCTACAATGTATTGAGAATGAAACCTCTGTGAGCCGATAAAATCGTTAAACCCAATGGCAAATTCCGGTAGATAAGGCAATCCATCTTCCTTTCTCAAAAAAGAAATTTTAGCATTGGCCACCCTATCAGCGTCATTGCCAAACCCCTTTTTTCCAAAAGTTCCTTCAAGTTGATGATTAAAGACCCAGTAGTTACCACTTAGCTCCAAATGATCAAAATATTGAAAGGCCACAGTATAAATGCTATATGGAGGGACATAAGAATACCCTCCAACGGTATTGCCCGAATATCCCATTCTGGCAGAGGGCATCTCAAAATACCCCCCTTGCAAATTGTAATTATAAATTAGCGGTAGTCGATCGTTTAATTTTTTATCAACCTTTTCAAGCCTTTCAAGATCGTAAAAAAGCCTAGAGCTATCTTGTGACTCTAAAGTAAAGCCGCTTGACAATAAGCTAATAATTAAAATAAATATTTTACGCATTAGGATTTTAATAAAAATTAGAAATAAGAATTATTATCGATAAAGAAATAAAAGCAAACGAGTTTTATAAAAAATCATTTAAGGGACTAACTTATCTCCCCACTTATAATCCAACCTCAGGACTTCATTTTTTAGGGTTTTAATTTGAAGATAGGCATCTCCTCCGGTTTGGCCAATAACTCCGGGGAGAACATTGGCAACAATCGTTCCGTCGTCTAATAATTCGATTAGATTAGTTAGTTCTTCGTCGCATGATTTGGAGGTAAATATTACTTTTTCATGTGGAGAAAAACCCGTAATAGACATGTTATACATTTTACCGTTAGGGCTAGCAAGTTTTAATGAAAAGGTTTTTCCATTATCAAGCCTAACTTCCAATGGCTTTAAGACAAATGTTTTTTTGCACTCGAAAGTTTTACCTTCAGATTCAAATATAAATTCTAAAGGCTCTCCTTTTTGTAAATATTTTGCAGAAAGAATTTTTTTATGATTAGGTTTTTTTACCAATTTAATTGTCCCATTTTTGCATACTTGGATTTTCCCCATATCTTTTTCATGTTCATCTAAATTTTTCGTTTTCAGATTTAAGATTTTATCCATAGGAAAATTGCTAGTAATCAAATAATAATAAGGACCCATAGAAACTAGAAGATCATATCTTTTGATCTCTTCAAATGTTAAATATTTAATAGTAAAATCAGGCTCATCTTTAGCTAAAAGATTAACAAAAAGAAAAAGAGAAAATGCAAAAAAATATTTTTTCACTTATACCCGCCTCTAATTTAGAAATAACCTTAAATAGGACTTTCTTATCACTCAACAAACCTTGAAAAAACATATTCTCTTTTATTTTTTCTCACTCACCAATTCAAAAAATGCCCCCGACTAGGGATTAAAATATTTATCTTTAATTAATTCTCAATTTGCTTATTTAGTTCAATTTCCAAACCTTTTTCATCCGTTGCTTTTATCTCAAAAGTATCAGAGATATTGATAATTTTAGAAAATCTATCAGCCTTTGCCCAGGTTCTGCCAAAATCATCGGAAACGTAACACACCAAATGACATTCACCGTCATTTTCTTCAGAAAATTTTTGTTTCCAAACGCAATAAAGCTTATCATTTCCATCAAATGCCATGTCTAAAGAATGCCGTTTGAGACCATCATCTTTAAAACTACATATAGTTACAGGTTCTTCCAAGTTATACATATAATCAGATACGCCACATTCCATATCTTCTGAAAAAAAATCGGGTTTAAATAAACTTGTTTTAATTGTATAGCTTTTTTCATTCAAATTATTTTGCTCGAATTTTCCCCAAAGCAAAAACGATGTGGAACAGGATTTAACAGACAATTCACATAGATAAAAACAATCTGCATTTTTAAAATCTTCATCTATATTTGAATGCAGCACAAAACCTGAGCAATCGCTATCATCTTCTTTAATGGTAATATTTTCATCAATTTCTCCATCATCACCTTCAAATTCTTCATATATGTTACTTCCATTGATTCCATAAGAAGAAAAAGCACAAATTGGCAAAAACATCAGCAACCAAAAAAACAAAAAATTTCGCATTATATCCGCCTCGTTTTAAAAAAGTTTCTATATATGTAAAGAAAACAATAGATTAATATCAAGATTAATTTTTGATTCTCTTGATGTGAAAGAAGGTTACGGGTTTTAATATGTTAAAAACACTCTTGCAAAGAGATTTCATCACTGCAAAGAGTCTGGCTGAAAAAAACACGATAAACATTGATCCAAACAAAATCATTCAACAAAATTTCATATTCTCAAGTCTTTGATAAATAAAAAAAAGCAAAAATACTAGAATTAAAACATACCCATTATCCGTAGTACCACCAAAGGGCTGTTATATCTAGTTTAATTTCCTCATCACCTTCATCGCCACAAGTTAGCTCATACAAATCTGTGATTTTAATGATTCTTGAAAATCGATCTGATCTTACCCAAGTCTTACCAAGATCTTCCGATGAATAACAAACTAAATGACATTCATCCTGATTGTCAGTTGGTAGCCGTTGCCGCCAAATGCAATAAACAATATTATCAATATTCGTTTGAATCTTTAGACGGTGATCTTTAATTCCATCATCACTAAAATTGATTATTTCTATGGGCTCATCAAAGTTATATTTATCATATTCATTTGCTTCAAAAAAATAGGGATCTATTATTGAACATGCTTTGATTGTATAAATCGTCTCATTCGAACTGTTTTTTTCAAATTTGGCCCACAAAAAGAGACGCTTTTTGTCTGCCAAAGTTGAAACAAACTCATTCCAATTTCGTATTTCTGCATATATTTTTTTAAAGAAAATTTCTGTACGTGAATACCATCGATTATAACTATCACAATCGGAATCATCATCAACATCTTCTTCAATAAGATCTGTCAGTTTTTCTTCGCAATTTTCAAAATCATCAATTTCTTCATTGAAATTTGTCCTCATATTTTCCCCTGGCCCCGAAAAAGCACACATTGGCAAAAACATCAGCAACCAAAAAACAAAAATCTTTCGCATTACATCCACCTCATTTTAAAAAAGTTTGTTTATATGTAAAGGAACTGTTAAATTAATATCAATAAATATTTTTATATTGTTGAATCAGTTTTTTAATTTTATTGACGAAAGGGGGGGCCATTATTTTAAAAGTAAAACCCTACTTGTAAAGAGGCTTTACATTAAAATTTGAAGCTCTCTTTTGAAAAATTTAGCATTCGATTATCTTTGATCAAACTAACATAATTAAAGACAGTCATTGAATAATATCCATGAGAAGAGTATAATTTTTTTCGTTAGAGAAAATATATTTTGGATGGGGTATGGGCTATTTAAAAGATTTTCAAGATAGAATTAAGCTTGCCGATTATCCGGCATTTTTAAAACTCTGGGAAGAATATTGCTACAGCGATGAGCCTGATGTTGAAGAACTAAGGCAAGTTTTAATCCAAGCAAAAGAATCGGATCTTGCTCAAAGTTTTGGAAGCCATGTCACGAAAATTCTTCCGCTAGTAGAACTAATCAAAAAGCCGGAAGAAAAACATGAAATTTTAAAACTCATTATCGATATCCAAAACACCAATACCGAAGATCTTGCTGAAATGATCTATGCTTATCTAAAAGAAAAATATCCCAATGATCCCTTGTTTGCCGAAAAAATCCGCTTGATCGGATTAAGAGGCAAAGACAATTTCCAAGGGGCAATCAGCAAATACGAACTTTTAACCCATATGGATAAAGGCAAATTTGTATTCCATACGGCAGGATGGGGGACTGGAGAGATTTTAGATCTTTCTTTAGTTAGAGAAGAAGTCGTTTTGGAATTTGAATACGTTATTGGAAAAAAAAGCTTATCATTTGAAAATGCCTTAAAAACTTTAATCCCACTACGTGATGATCACTTTTTAGCTAAAAGATTTGGCAATCCCGATCTTTTAGAAAAACAGGCCAAAGAAAATCCTATTGAAATAATGTATCAATTATTAAGCGATCTTGGTCCTAAAACTGCTTTTGAAATCAAAGAAAATCTATGTGATTTGGTAATACCTGCAGAAGAATGGAACAAATGGTGGCAAGCGACAAGAAGCAAAATTAAAAAAGATACCAAAATTGAATCTCCCAAAGATAGTCACGAGCCTTTTAGATTAAGAAAAACTGCGATCTCTCATGCCGATATTTTATATAAAAATTTAGAAGCAAAACCATCGTCTGATGATGTAATTCAATTGATCTATTCTTTTATAAAGGATTTTCCGCAGCAATTAAAAAACAAGGAATTTGCCGGCTCTTTGCAAGCTAAGTTAAATGATGTTTTGGCGGTTGAAAAACTCTCCAATGCTCAAAAAATTCAAATCTACTTTTTTTTGGAAGATATATCTGAAGAAAAAGAGCTTCCTATAGTCAAAGAACTTATTTTAAGCACCCAAAATTTCCATCCATTTATTAAAGAAATCGAAATTGTCTTTTTTAAAAAAAGAGTCCTTACAGAAATTAGAAATATAAGAAAAGATTGGGAAAATTTATTTTTGGACCTTTTGCTTACAATTGATCAAAATCTTTTGCGCGATTACATCTTCAACGAACTCCAAAAAGCAAAATCTACTCATTTAAAAGATAAATTAAACGAACTGGTCAAATCTCCCTTAACCTATCCTGAAACTTACATATGGTATTTTCAAAAAGTTATCATAGATGAAGAACTAAACGAATCTTTTGGAAAAAAAGAGATCAAAAATAAACTATTTGAAGGCTTTTTAATTTTGCTCGATCATGTTGAACAGAAAGCCGAAGAACGGGACATGGCCAAAAAAATGGTCGCCATGCTTACCGGCGATCGATATGCCATTATCAGAAAAATCTTTCTGAATTCCGCTTTAGAAGAAGTTAAAGAATATTTGCTATTAGTTACTAAATGTAGCATTTTAACCGATCATGATATCAAAATCATTCACTCGCTTGCCAAAGTTAGCCATCCTTCTATTGAAGGAGATAAATACATCGATAAGGAAACTGATGATATTATTTGGGTAACGCAAGAAGGTTATGAAAAAATCAAGAACAAAATTACCAAACTTTCAACCGTCGATACAATTGAAAATGCCAAAGAGATAGAAGAGGCCAGGTCCCACGGAGATTTAAGAGAAAATGCCGAATATAAAGCCTCTTTAGAAAAAAGATCCCGCCTTCAAGGAGAGCTTGTATTTTTATCTCAGCAGTTTAATAAACTTAAAATATTAAATCCGAATGATGTGTCCATTGATAAGATTTCTGTTGGCACAGTTGCCGATTGCATAAATAAAAAAGGGAAAAAAGAACAGTTTATCATTTTAGGGCCATGGGAAGCTAATCCCGAAAAAAATATCTTGTCGTTCCAATCCAAACTTGCCCAAGCTATGCTCGGAAAGGGGATTGGTGAAAAATTTTCCTTCCAAAATGATGAATTTCGAGTAGTCGATATCAGAAGCTATTTTGACTAAATCAAAAAATTTGGTTAAAGTAAGTTAATACTTTAAGGAAAATTTATGCATGATGCTCATTTTCAAAAATCAAAACAATTGGTTATTGCCACAAATAATGTTCATAAGATACGAGAATTTAAAGCGATTTTGGAACCAATCTTGCCATTTTTAGATTTATTATCCTTGTTAGACTTCCCCAAATACATCCCTCCCGAAGAAACCGGCTCTACCTTTAAAGAAAATGCCATTTTAAAGGCAACCGATGCTGCAAAGGCATTAAATCTGCTTTCTCTAGCAGATGACTCAGGACTCGTCGTTCCTGCATTAAATGGAGAGCCTGGGGTATTTTCAGCTCGCTACGCCTCGGAAAAAAGCTCCGATGTCGATAATCGAAAAAAACTTTTAAGCAAAATGGAACCTTTATCAGAAAAAGATAGATATGCTTATTTTGAGTGCTGCATCGCCATTGCGTCCCCCGATAAAATTAAAGTATGCGCCTGCGCCGTTTGTGAGGGGAGGATAATTGAAAAAGAAAAGGGGAGCGGGGGTTTTGGCTACGATTCTTTATTTATTAAACATGATTACAATAAAACTTTTGCAGAACTAGAAGAAAGCACTAAGAACAAAATTTCCCATCGAAGAAAAGCGCTAGATAAAATATTGCCATCTTTAGAGGCTATTTTCATCTGATATGCACTACTTGATCGATGGCTATAACCTTTTATTCAAAACTAATTCTATCAAATCCTCGCTCCAAAAACAAAGAGACGGGCTAATTCAGCTCATTAAACAAAAATCAATAACTTCCAAGCAAAGGATGACGCTTGTTTTTGATGGATCCTTATCTAAAGATGAGTCCGACAACTTGTATAAATATGATGGTTTTTGCGTCATTTACACTTGGAAAAAACTGACGGCAGACGAGTTCATCATTCAAGAAATTAAAAATGCTAAAAGACCTCAAGAGTATATTGTTGTTACATCCGATAAGGATTTAGGTTTCATATGTAAAACTTTAGGAGCAAAAATTCATTCCATCGATGAGTTTAACTCCTGGCTTTACAAGAAAAAAAATGAAGCTAAAAAACCTATAAAATCCTTTAAAGATTCTGAAGTGCAAATCAATCGTTTATTAAAGATATTTGAAGAAAAACTGGCCAATCCTGACGATGATTAAGCCCAATTAAAATTATTGACCGCGCTAAAAACATCTTCAGTAGAAGAAGAGTTCATAATAGCTATTCGAAGATGCTTAATATCTTTTAAGTTTTTTAAATACGAAGCCGCTATTTTTTTCATTTCCAAAAGAACCTGCCTCTCATGGCAAATCATTTGAGTATAATGCAAATGCTCTAAAAAAAGGGCCTTCTTATCTATAAAAAAGCCTTCTTGTTTATTTAAGCAATAGCTTTCCCATTCTTTGGCAATCCACGGCTTTTGCAAAGCCCCTCTTGCCACCATCACCCCGTCACAGTTGGTCTCTTTAAACATCTTTTCAATATCCAAGGGCTCAAAAAGGCCCCCATTGCCGATAACTTTAATTTTCTTGGCTATCTTTTTGCTCTCTTTTATATATTCCCAGTTAGATGGGCCGCTATATCCCTGCGATCTGGTCCTTCCATGAATCGTTATAGCAGCAGCTCCGGCTTTTTCTGCAATCTGAACTATATCCAAAATGTTGATGGAGTTAAAATCCCAGCCAATTCTTACCTTAACGCTAACCGGAATTTTTACCCCACTGATAATTTCCGATAATATTTCACCTATAAGCTCGGGAGTTTTTAACATCGCCGAGCCGCTACCATCTTTGATCACTTTGTTAACAGGGCACCCGCAATTAAAATCAATAATGTCAAATCCCTTATCTTCAATTATCTTTGCGCACTCTTTGGATAGCTTTGGATTTGATCCACAAATCTGAGCTCCTATCGGATGCATATCCTCATCGTATTCCAACATATCTAGCGTATTGTCAATGCCTCTAATCAACGCCTCAATCTTTACCATCTCACAAAACATAAGCCCCGGCTTAAATTGCTTAGCTATTCTTCTAAAAGCTAGATCTGTAAAGCCCGCCAAAGGGGCGTATAAAATATTATTCGGTAAAATCAAATCACCTAATTTAAGGGCCGTATTAGAATTCATCGAAAAAAGCTCATTATGAGTTTTTCTAAAAGCCATAGAACAAAAAAGGCCAAGATCGGACTAACATCCAACACTCCTCGGATCGGAGGAATTATGCGGGAAAAAATATTTAAATAAGGATCGGTAAAACGGGCAATAAAGTGCATAAATCTAGAATCCCTCAAAGACTCAACCCAAGAGCCCATGATCCTAATGAAAAGCATTAAGTTACAAATTAAAAATAATAGGCTTATGAAACTTGGAAGCATAATTTTACCTTTATAAAATTAAATTCAATTCTTCAACTAAATTAGCTCAAAGTATAAGATATATTTGCTTTTTAATGAGAGCAAAAAAAATGAGCGTTGGCCTTCACTTGGACGATGACCAGCTTAATCTGGTCAGAATGAATAAAAATTATGATATTATTGGTTATCAATCTGTTTCTGTAGTTAGCCTAGACAACAAAAATGTAAAGCTGTTTGACATCTCAAAAAAAGAATGTATGGTTTCTGGAATTGAAGCTGAACATTTTCTTACAAAAGAGGTTAATCTAAGCCACAAAAACGCCAAAAGAAATTTAAAAAAGATTGTTGCTTTTCAAATTCAAACTTTAACCTCCATCGATCCACAAAAAGCTGTGGCCGTTACTCAATTTCTTTCGGGGGACAATTTAAAACCTAAGCTTTTAATCACATCAAAAGATATTTTAAAAAATCATTTACATAATTTGCAAAGCTTGGGGGTAGACCCTGAAATTGTCACAACCATTCCCAATGCTCTCTTTCGATTTGCTTCCCATTATTTAAAAAACACCAACGAGCTTTGCATCTTTCATTTAGCCCTTGCCAAGAGTTCTTGCATTGTGATCGAAAATGGCCTACTAAAAACATCTTTGACTGTTGACCTCGGAGTGAAAAATTTAATTTCCTGTATACCAAATGAAAAACAAGTTGATCTATTAAAATTAGATAAAAAAAAACAAAGCGCTTTATGGCACGCCGCGCAAGAATTAAAAAAAGAAACCTCCAAATTGTTTTATGCCCTATCACAAAATGAGCCCAAGAAATTTCAAATCCTTATCACGGGAGAAGCGTCGCAACTACAAAATCTGGAAAAATTTTTATTAGAGGATTTTTCAAACATTGAAAAAATCGATCTAAATACCTCTCATGAGTGCAATCTAAAAAAACAGGCAATATCTATTGGCCTTGCTTTAGATGCCTTAGCCAAAGATCATTTATCACTTCAATTTAGACAAAAAGAGCTCGCTTCTAAAAAAATTCTCAAGGGGTTGGGACAAAAAATATTTTATAGTTCTCTTACATTTATACTGATTACTCTATTTTTACATCTATTTACTAAAGCAGCCCTTCAATCAAAGGAAAATAATATTAAAATTAACTTGGTCAATTTTCAAAAAACGGAAAATCGCCTTTTAAATCAAGCGCCTATCGATTTAACAAATTTATCTTTAGATGATAATTTGGCTCTTTTAGAACAAAAAATTCAAAAAGAGTCAAAAACTCCATTTTATTTTTCCAAAGCACAAAAAGTTTCAAAAGCCATTGAATGGATCAACAACCACCCACTGCTCAAAGATATCGAAGTTCTAACTTTTAAATACGATCTAGAGAAATTCCCCCACATAACTAACAAAAATGAAGATACGACAGTAAAAATTGAGTTTGAATTTAAAGCGACCGCAATGAACGCAAGAAAATTTCATGAAGCTCTCCTCAAAGAAAATAACTTTATAAATTCTTCCAAAGAGATCAAATGGGAAGTTTTTTCAAATAGCTATAAAGTCTCTTTCTATTTAAAAACCACAGGAGGCTTATGATTAATCGTTTATTTATTAAGATCGGATCCTTCGCCTTAAATCCCTCAAGGTTCTTTTATTACGTATTAGCCCTCCCTATTATTATCTTTTGCTCAGTCTTTGCTCTAGACTTCAACCTTTTCTTTGAGCTTAAAGAAAAGGAAGATAGTTTTAACTCTATTCAAAAAACTGCCTTGATAAATTTTAAGAAAAGAAAAAAACAGCTGGAGTTCCTAAAAGACAAGACGGCATCCGACCCATTTTTTATCGATAAAGAGCTTGAAGGAATCTCTTTTCTTGAAGAAGAAAAAACAGTCCTTCAAAAAATGGCTAAACATAACGCCTTTTCAAGCAATAATCTAATCAATGACAGATTGCGCTCTCTAACCAATGAAAATAGATTAAGCTTCATTGAAGATAACATCCAAACTTCTCCTTATATTCGAGAAACCGAGGAAAAACAACGATTCCCCATTCAAATCAATGAAAATGATCTTAAAAAACTCCTCTCCATCATCGAAGAACAAAATATTGAAAATTTCAATTATGCCAAGAATCGGCCCCAACTGTTAATCACAAAGTTTTTCTTACAAAAAAATGAAAATAAGAATTTTTCCTTAGAAATGCAACTACTTAAAAGAGAGTTTTTTAAAAATGAAGACTAGAGTTAGAAAAAAAATAAAATTAATTAAGGGACTTCGTCCCTTTAACCAGGGCAAAGGAGTGAGCTCCTTTGCAATCTTCTTTATTTTAACAGTGCTAATGTTTGGCTGTTCAAATAAAAGACAGGATAGGGAAATGACCTGTATTCAAATTACAGATAGAAATGGGCTATTTGAAACGATCTCTTCTAAAGAACGGCTTAAAAATTACGAAAATACCGATTTTAATACTTCTCAGCCATATCAAAAGGTACTTAGAACTTATTCGAAAGATAATGATGGAAAAACAATTTCTAAATTAACCACTTATCATCCTAATGGCCAGCTATGCAAATATCTTGAGCTTAAAGACGCCAGGGCTTATGGCAAATATCAAGAATATTACCCATCCGGTAATTTAAAAATCGATGCTTTCGTTATTGGAGGAGAACCTGATATTAATTCTCAGGATAATTGGCTCTTTGACGGCCTAAGCCAAGTTTATGATGAAAATCAAACTCTCACATCTCAATTTACATATCAGAAAGGATCGTTAGAAGGAGAGGCCAAATATTATCATTCAAATTCTCAAATCAAAAAGCTTATTCCTTACCAAAAAAATGAGATTGAAGGAGAGGTTTTGGAGTATAAAGAAAATGGGGATCTTGTATGTAAAACCAAATATATTAAAGGAAAAAAACAGGGCACTTGCATTGGTTATTGGGGGAAAGATAATATTGCCTTTATGGAAGATTATGAGAATGATTTGTTAAAAAACGGACAATATTTTCAAAAAAACAGAATCAAGATCGCCTCAATTAAAAATGGAGATGGGCAAAAAGCCATATTTAAAAATGATGTCCTCTATCAACTAATTGAACATAAGGGGGGCTTTGTAGATGGCAAAGTAAAAGTATTTACCCATAATGGACAGCTACTAAATGAGCATCAGATCAAAGGGGGCCATAAACAAGGCGAAGAAGTTCAATATTATTTAAAAGAAGAACTAAGCTCTTTTATAAAAAGAGAAAACCAGCCGAAATTCTCTATATATTGGGACGAAGATGCAATTCAAGGTCAAGTGAAAACTTGGTATAAAAATGGACAGCTCTCTTCTCAAAAAGAATACTCTAAAAATCAAAAAAATGGGCTCAGTTGCGGCTGGTATGAAAATGGCCCCATCATGTTCATCGAAGAATATGAAAATGACCGTCTAATCAAAGGGAGCTATTATAAAAAAGACAACAAAACTCCCGTTTCAACGATCGATGAAGGAAATGGTATCGCCACAATTTATGACAGCCTCGGCACATTTATAAAAAAAATTAACTATATAAATGGAAAGCCCCATGATGAATAACAAGCAAACTATCCGAAAAGAATTTCAAAATATTCGAGAAAACCTATCAATTGATAGAAAACTTCAAGCTCAGACCCTGGCTTTACAAATAATTAATTTAAATTATCAAAATATTTTATCGTTCGCATCTTTTGGCTCTGAAATTAATTTATGGCCATTAAATGAGCAGCTCGCAAAACAAAAAAGGTTATTTTTACCCAAAGTGGAAAATGAATCACTACAGATCTTTCAAGTCCTAGATATTAAAAATGATTTACAAGCCTCAACTTTGGGCATTTTAGAACCAAAACCAATTTGTAGATTAATTGATCCGAAGGATCTTTCCTGTATACTCGTTCCCGGGTTGGCATTCGACAAAGATCAGCATCGTTTAGGTTATGGCAAAGGATTTTATGACAATTTCTTAAAAACCATAAATTGCCACACAATAGGAGTGGGATATACAGAACAGTTAACCGATAAACTGCCAACTTATCAAAATGACGTAAAGCTTAAAGAGCTGCTCTTATTTTAATTTATTTACAATCATTGTAACTAGAAGCACCTGCATTTTCTTTTTTAGGTTTTGGGATACAATAATGCATACCAGGGCAAGTTGTAGCTGCAACTTGAGACCCTGGAGATACATTAATACAAATAGAAAATATCCCTTGATAAGGACACTTCCAAACAACGGTATAAGGTGTTAAAGAAACCGAAGCGTCATAAGGGACATCTAACTGCAAGGGTTTATCATCAACCCATTCAGCTTGCTCTCCCGGCTGCATAGTTTGTTGTCCAATCTCCATTCCATTGGCCCCTTGAACAATGGCTGTTAATTCATAGGGAGAATCGTTTAATAACTTTACGGAGTCTGCATTAGCTAAAGATAGCCAAAATAGCATCAATGATAGAACACATCTCATAAGAAGCTCACCTGTTATTTTACCTCAAAATACTTATGTAAGAAAATAAAATCAATCACCTTATATCTGAGGCAACATTTGTAGCTTTTGAAGAAAGATTCAAATTCAACAAAAAAACCGAGCCAAAACTATCATTGGCACAAGCAACTCAATGGTAAAATTAATTTCCAAAAGAAATTTTTTTTGAAGATAATCATTAAATCAATCTTCGATTTTTCATTGATAAATTTTGAGAAATATTTTTTTTATTTTTTAGAAAGCACAGATTTTTTTTTCTAAACCGTTTGCTAAAAAATAGACAAATCATTATTCTAAAAGGAAAGAATTTATAA
>JACRNF010000037.1 GCA_016219355.1 Chlamydiota bacterium
CCAAATTCTCCATCTTTCTCATCCGGAAAAGTTCAAAATATGGAATTTGAATATAAGCCCGGTTTTAAAACGGGTCTCGCCTTAAGTTTTAAAAAAGACAGCTGGAACCTATATATTGAATATGCTCGGTATCATGCAACCAATACGGTCTCTCATACCAATACCAACCCTGCAGATAATAACTTTTATTTAAATTGGTTTAGCGCTTCTAATCAAGCGGCAGCTCCAAATACAGCAACAAGAACCAATTCCTCTTGGAATCTTAGATACGACATGATAGATGTTAACCTCGGAAGGCCATTTTATAATGGAAAAAACCTCACAATAAACCCGATTTTTGGAGGAAGAGGGGGCTGGATACAACAACAATTTTCAATGACCGCTTATTTTCCGGTTTCAAACACAAACCCGAGATCTTTAGCAAAATCTCAATCATGGATTCTCGGCCCAAGAGCCGGTTTTGCTTCAAATTGGCTCCTTGGCAAAGGTTTTAGATTTTTTGGCGATGCCTATGGCTCTTTATTTTATCAAAATTTTCACTTTGTTAAAGTAAGGCAACAAAGTTATGCCAATCCATCATCTTTATTCGCTAACGAAAAAAACAGACGTGGTTACGTAACTTTTAACGTTGATGCCATTGCCGGGTTTGGCTACGGCACATATTTAGATCATTATAAATGGAACTTTGATTTATCAGCCGGATATGAAATTGAGTACTATTTTAACCAGAATATGATGCGAAATTTAAATGATCTGATTAATTTTGCAGGAGGCTCTTCCGATTCTTCGGCAGGTGATTTGATGATGCACGGATTAACAATCAAAGGAATTTTAAATTTCTAAAATTTTTTGCGAGATTTGTTTTTGAATATAAACAAAGCAACCAAGTAGTGGCAAATTCTCATTTAGAATCACTTTAACCGGTATTGTTGCAAGCAGTGTAGCAAATCTCCCCTTATCAAAAAATCCTCGCATAAAATGCCCTTCTTTAAGTTTGTCTAAGATTTTTGGAGCTATCCCTCCGGCAATGTATACACCCCCAATGGCTAAAAATTTTAAAGCTAAATTACCCGCTTCTGCCCCATATAATGTTGAGAACCACTCTAATGCCTTACTGCAGCCTCTTACTTCATTTTTAAGCCCTCTTTCGGCAATTATCGCAGAAGGATCTCCTTTCATGAGCTCCTGCTCAAATGTTTCGATATAAGGTTCTTCTTTGATATCAACCAAAAATCTATACATGGCATATAACCCAGGGCCTGAGACCACTCTTTCAAAAGAAACGTGGCCAAGCTTTTTTTGCAAATAATAAAAAAACTTCATTTCTAATTCATCATGAGGAGCAAAATCGGCATGACCCCCCTCGGTTGCAAAAGGGCGATAATTTTTGCCATCAAAAAAAAGACCCGCCTCGCCAAGCCCTGTTCCTGCAGCAATAAGGGCCTTATTTCCCTTTTGGTTGGGTATACCTTGATGAAGAGTAAAAAAATCTGATTCGGTTAAATGAAGGGTCCCATAAGCGCTAGCTTCTAGATCATTGAGCAAATAAACTTCTTTAATGCTGCATTCCTTGGCAAGCTCTTTGCTATCTACAACCCATGGTAAATTGGTTGCAACGCATTTACCCTCTTTAACCGGCCCAGCAATATCAAAACAGGCCTGTTTGATATCTTTAATATTATTTTCTATTAAAAATTCTCTGATCACCATACTTAAAGTAGAATAATCAGGACTTTTAACAACTTTTTCCGATAAAATTTTAAAACCTTTTCTTCCATCATCGATCAAGGCTATGTGGGTCTTGGTCCCTCCAGCATCTCCAACTAAATACATAAGAACTCCGCTTTCATTAAAATTGCATTGAACCAAAAAAAGACTTTTTTGGCTTTAACTTTTGTGGATATAAGATAAAAAAAGCTATGTTGGTTATTGACTGGAAGTAAAAGAATAGACAAACTAAAATTAGAAAAAAAAGGAGACTTTCATATGTCGGATATGAGTGAAAAAAGAAAAGCGCTCGATATGGCCATTTCCCATATTAAGAAACAATTTGGAGAAGGAGCTATAATGGCCCTTGGAAAAAGTTCAGCATTAAAAGAGATCGAAGTTATTAAAACCGGAGCCATTTCATTAGATGTCGCTTTAGGAATTGGGGGAGTACCAAGAGGAAGAGTCGTCGAAATTTTTGGACCTGAGTCTTCTGGAAAATCAACTCTGGCCCTGCATATTGTTGCCAATGCACAAAAAACCGGAGGAATCGCTGCATACATAGATGCCGAGCATGCCTTGGATCCTTCCTATGCTTCAAAAATTGGGGTAAATTTGGACGAACTGATGATTGCCCAGCCTGACAGCGGAGAAGAGGCTTTAAACATCGCAGAAGCCTTGGCAAGATCAAACGCCATAGATGTTATAGTGATCGATTCTGTCGCAGCTTTAGTCCCCAAAAATGAGCTAGAAGGAGAAATCGGAGATTCTCACATGGGACTACAAGCCAGAATGATGTCTCAGGCCTTGAGAAAATTAACCTCAACTCTTGCCAAAAGTAAAACATGCGCCATTTTTATTAATCAGTTAAGAGAAAAAATCGGAATTATGTTCGGCAATCCAGAAACCACAACCGGAGGAAGAGCTCTTAAATTTTACGCATCTATCAGATTGGATATAAGAAAAATCGCTTCGATCAAAGAATCGGAAAATAAAGAAATAGGAACAAGAGCTAGAGTTAAAGTTGTCAAAAACAAGATGGCCCCTCCATTTAGAGTTGCCGAATTTGATTTAATGTTCAATGAAGGTATTTCCAAAAATGGTTCTATAGTTGATTGCGCTGTTGAGCTTGGGATTATTGAAAAGAGAGGAACCTGGTTTAATTTTAAAGAAACAAAACTCGGACAGGGTAGAGATTCTGCAAAAGAAGAATTAAAAAAGAATCCCGATCTTGCCAATATTATCGAAAAATTAATTTTAGAAAAAAGCGGACTTGCTGGTAACGAAGTAGCTGAAGTTAGCAAGAAAAATTAACTCGTCAGCTTTTCAATTAGTTTTATAAGATACTCAAAATTAGCGTTGTAGAGGTTTAAACTTTGCAACGCTTCTTTTGTTTGATCAAGATGTTGTTTTAGAAGATTTTTTGCTTCGGCTTTACCTACAAAAGAGCTGATATTAATATTAAATTTCTTTTTTTCGTCTTGCTTTACATCATCAATATCATCTGCTATTTGAAAGGCCATGCCAAAATGATAGGCGCATTTTTTTACTATATCAAGTTTATCTAGTTCACCACCCCCGAAGATCCATCCCAAGCCAAAAGCAACTTCAAAAAGGGTGATGGTTTTTTGATAAATGATTTTATAAATATCTTTTAAAGCGATCTGCTTAATGTTCAAGTCTAAAAATTGACCTCCGGTTGCTCCTTTAATACCCGCAGAGTCAGAAACTATTTGTAAAGCTGCTGTACATACATCATCGCTATTAGAAATTTTGCCTTTAAGAATTTTAGAATTTTTACAAATCATTTCATATCCTAGAGCAATCAAAGTATAGCTCGCTAACAAAGCTGTGGCCTCACCAAACACTTTATGTAAGGCGGCTTTACTTCGCCTCTTGTCATCATCATCCATACAGGGAAGGTCATCCGCAATTAATGAGGCGGTATGAAAAAATTCAACGGACAGAGCCGCCGGCTTTACATCATAGTTTTTATTAATTGCATCGGCTATCATTAACACAATTATTGGCCGCATTCTTTTTCCACCAGAAGATAATGAAAACTCAACGGCATCCCGAAGTTCATTTTTATCTCCCATTTGATTAATAGCTTCCAATAAAGAGCTTTCAAAAAGCTCTTTAAATTGATTGAAGGCAAATGGTGGCTTAACTAAAGACAGGATCATTTAACGCCTACGGCTACGCTTAATTACAAGCTTAGGAGAAGCTTTAATTATGGTCTTTGAAGGAAAAACACCGCCAAAATTTAATCCGGCATAAGCTATAGAATCAGGCCCGATAAAAGTACCTGGATTTAAAACGACATTGCAACCAATTTGGGTATTATCGCCAATAATAGCGCCAAATTTGGCAAGACCAGTTTTATACAAAATATCTTTGTGAGAAAATTTAATAGGTTGTTTATCCAAACGAAAATTTGCAAGTTTAACACCGGCTCCCAAATTAACATTATTGCCAAGAATGCTATCTCCAACATAAGCAAAGTGGGCAGCCCTTGCTCCGTCTAATAAAATAGCATTTTTAATTTCAGTGTCATGGCCTATGATGCAATTATTTCCGGTAACAACAAAACCTCGAATATATGCTCCAAATCGGATTTCGCAGTTATTGCCAATAATACAAGGCCCTTTAATAAAGGTGCCAGGCTCGATTAGAGTATTTTCTCCTATATATATACTTTCTGGGTTTTCAAGATAAACATTAGAAGGAACCTTGGATAAAATAGTTCCCGATTTTTTATCGTCAAAAAAATTTTTTAAATTTATCAGAGCTTCCCAAACAGTATTGCTCTGATTAAAAAAAACATTATATGCAAACTTCTTAAAATTAAAAAATGAGCCAGGGTTAAAAGAGTCCATACCTAAATCCATACGATATTAAATCCATAATACACCAAAAGTTCCTTCTTCTAAAGAACAAAAAAGAAAAATAATAGATATATTTTTCTTATTATTAAGAGAGTGTGGATTTGTTTAAAAGTGACCATTATTATCTATGAAAAACGGTTGTTTACAAGTTGTTTAGAATTTTGTTTAAAAGCGGCATTTGCGAACAATTTGAATTTTTAAACAGAGCTGTGAACATAAAAAATAAGAGTTGTGAACAAGTTAAGAACATTTCTGGTAATGTCCAAATCTTAGCTAAATCGGTAAAATATTTTTTACTATCAGAGAATTGCAATTTCAGCCGGTTACAAAATGTAACCGACTCAATTGTTTAGTCTATACATCAGGGGCTCAATAATCATAAAAAAAAGAGGGCGACGCTGTTTAGACGTGCCCCAAACTCCTTCTACACATGGTAGATGAGCTAAGATCATTATATTCTTTTTATTTTTTTGGGAATAAAGAATTGATAAAAAGAATCTGGGTGAGAGGATTTGAACCTCCGACCACTTGCACCCCATGCAAGTGCGCTAGCCAAGCTGCGCTACACCCAGGTAAATATTCCAAAAATATTATAGTGATAAAATTTTATAGTCAAATTGATTTGATAAAGGTAGACTTGATTATCAAAATAAAAAAAATTATAAGCTATGACTCAAAAAAAATTTTACATGGAAAAAAAGTGGCATGAGGTTTTAAAAGAAGAATTTGACAAACCTTATATGAAAGAACTACAAAGCTTTTTAGCATTAGAAACTGCTAATGGAAAAACTATTTATCCCGAGGAAAAATTAATTTTTAACGCTCTTTGCGAAACTCCCTTCGATCAAGTCAAGGTAGTTATTGTTGGACAAGACCCATATCATGGAAAAGGGCAGGCCCATGGCCTTTCTTTTAGCGTCTTGGAAGGAATAAATCAGCCGCCATCGTTACAAAATATTTTTAAAGAGCTTCAAAAAGATGTTGGTATTACATTACCTAAAAATGGAAACTTACTTTATTGGGCAAGGCAAGGGGTTCTTCTTTTAAATGCAACGCTTACTGTTGAAGAGAAAAAGCCCCTAGCTCATTATGGCAAAGGATGGGAAATTTTTACTGATAAGGTAATCGAAAAATTAATAGAGAGAAAAGATCCGATAGTTTTTTTACTATGGGGGAAATCGGCCCAGGAAAAATGTGATAGGGTTTTTAGTAATAAGGAACATCCTCATTTGGTTTTAAAAGCGGCCCACCCTTCTTTTTATTCGGTGGCTAATTTTTTTGGTTGCAAACATTTTTCTAAAACTAATGAATTTTTAAAAAATGCAAAGAAAGAACCGATTGATTGGCAAATAACTTGAAAAGTTTTAGCAAATAAGCTTTTATAAATTTAGGCAAAAAATTAAGGTTTTAATGCAAAGTTCCTACAAAAAAAAGCTATCTTTTTTTTCAATAATGTTTACTTTTTTTGTAGACAATCTTGGCTGGTCGATTGTTTTTCCTATTTTTGCCCCTTTATTTTTGGATCTAAAAAACGATATTTTTACTTCGGATGTTTCATAGATATGGAAGAAAAAGGGCTTTATTTTTATCTATACTTTTAACTTTTATCGGTTACGCATTAACGGCATTTAGTGTTTCATCCGGCAATTTAGTGTTGCTCTTTTTTTCTCGCGTTATTACAGGTGTTTTTTCCGGCAATTTATCGGTATGCTTGGCGAGCATTTCAGATTTAAGTACAACTGAAAAATCCAAGGCTAAAAATTTTGGTTATCTTTCCATACTTAGCGGCTTTTCCTTTATTATCGGCGCTTTTTTAGGAGGAAAATTATCAGACCCTGAAATTCACCCGCTATTTAATCCAGCATTTCCTTTATGGATTGCCGCAGCTATGAGTTTGTTAAATTTGCTCTTCATAATTTTTGGATTTGAAGAAACCTTTCATCCACAATTAAAACAAAAATTTGATTTTTTGGAAGGTATTCACAATGTTCAGAAAGGGCTTAAAACAAAAAATATTAAAAGCATCTACTTAATCTATTTTTTGTTTGTTTTTGCCTGGACTCTCATCTTTCAATTTTCTCCCGTTTTGGTGATTAATAAGTTTAATTTCACCCATTCTGAAATTGGTAATTTAGCAGCCTTAATGGGTGTTGGCTGGGCGATTGGCGCCGGCCCTGTAAATAAATTTTTAACCAAAAGATTTTCTACATTAAAAATTTTAGAAGTGGCCTTGATAATTTTTACCGCGTTAAGTCTGCTCGTTGGGTTTGCTGTCCATCTTACATCGGTAATTTTGTTATTAGGGGCTTGTGTGACAATAGGAGGTCTTGCCTGGCCTCTTTGCACGGTGGTAATTTCAAATCAAGCGCCGCAGCAGATGCAGGGGAAAATTTTAGGGGTGAGTCAATCAATGCAATCTCTTGCTATGGCCGTCTCCCCCATTATCGGTGGAATATCCGATGAACTATATGTTCAACTGCCTTTTATATTGTCCGCTGTTGCAAGTTTCATAGCAGGGTTAATTTATTTTAGGATTAAAATTTGAAATTCGATATACTTAGGGCTAGTTTTTTTAAGAGGTAAAAAATGTCGCAAGATTTTTATTTTGATGAAAAAAAAGAGATAACCGAGCTTTTAAAAAAACAAAAACTTTCTTGTGTTGAAAAAAGACCTCTTAGAGATATTTTATCCTCTTATTGGAAAGAAAAAATAGATGAAGACCTTTTAAAAAAAATAAGAGACGAGTTCGTTAAGGTTAAAACAGACATGAACGAGGCTTCGAATACTTTTGTCTCGATCATGGACATTCAAAAAAAATTAGTGCAGATCTATGAAGATTTGCAAATGAAAAACAAAAAGTGATCTCGTCAAAATGGCTTTAAATGAGCTGCTTCAATTAGCAATAGAAAAAAAATTATTTTCCATTGGTCTTAAAAATTTACAAAAAGATGCAAAAAATCTTTCTCAAAAATATAAGCAAAGATCTTTAAAATTATCAGATGAAGAAAAACTGGCTTACATTGCGATGAGACTTCCCGCAACACTTGCGGTTATGCAAGAAGTGTTTTTTCAGTTAAATTCTTTTTATCAAACAACTCGCATAAAAAAACTTTTAGATTTAGGCTCTGGTCCAGGAACCTCCATTTGGGCCGCTTTTTCTAATTTTTTATCTTTAGAAAAACTAACCTTAGTTGAACAAGATCCTTTTTTTCTTTCTCTTTCGAAAGATCTTTCAATAGAACATCCAGATAAAAATAAAGTTACTTGGACGAGTAAAGACCTTAGAAAAATATCTGATTTTAATGAATTTGATTTAATTTTGTTATCTTATGTTATGAATGAATTAAGCCACGAGGAAATTAAGCATTTAATCGAAAAATGGGTTAAATCAACTTCAGAGCTTTTGGTAATTATTGAGCCGGGAACCAAATTCGGTTTTGAAAATATTAGAGCGATTAGAAGCCAGCTAATAAAAAATAATATGAAGATAGTTGCTCCTTGCCCTCATGAAGAAAAATGCCCTATGCAAGAAAATGATTGGTGCCATTTTTATAAAAGATTAGAAAGGAGTAAAATCCATCGCTATTTAAAAGAGGCGGACCTTGGATTTGAAGATGAGAAATTTTCTTATTTGATAGCTTCTAAGCACAAAGAAAAAGAATATTTAGCAAGAATTTTGCGCCGTCCCATTATCCACAAAGGACATGTTCAATTGACTCTTTGCACTAAAGATGGATTAAAAAATGAAATCATTTCACAAAAAGATAAAACTCATTATAAACTAGCCAAAAGTTTAGGTTGGGGAGATGTTTATGTTTAAAGGATCAATGGTTGCTTTAGTTACCCCTTTTACCGAAAAGGGAAAAGTTGATGAGAAAGCTTTTAGAAATTTAGTTGAGTGGCATATTTTTAATAAAACCGATGGGATCATTTGTGGGGGCACTACCGGAGAGTCTCCAACTCTTGATGATAAAGAAAAAATCAAACTGATTAAAACTTGCGTAGAGATGGCTAAAAACAAATGTTTAGTAATTGCCGGTACAGGAACTAATAGCACTCAAAAATCTTTGGAATTAACCGCTAAAGCTAAGGAACTAGGCGTTGATGGAGCTTTAATCATCGTCCCTTATTATAATAGACCGACCCAGCAAGGATGTATCGAGCATTTTAAAGTTCTATCTAAGGCGAACATTCCTTTAATTGTTTATCATCATCCAGGAAGGACCGGTGTAAAATTGCTTCCCCAAACTTTTCAAGAATTGCAAAAGCTTTCTAATATTGTTGCGATCAAAGAAGCTGCTGGAGATATGAATATTGCAAAAGAGATAAAAGATAAAACTACTTTACCGATGTTAAGTGGCGATGATGGGCTCAATTTTGATCTAATGAAAGAGGGGTGTGTTGGGGTTATTTCAGTTCTTGGGAATGTTATTCCTAAAGAGCTAAAACAAATGATCTCGTATTGTTTAGAGAAGAAATTTGATGAGGCTAAAAAAATCCATGAAAAATATTTGCCTTTAACCAAGTCCTTATTTTTAGAGACTAATCCTCAATGTGTTAAATATGCTCTTTTTTTAATGAACAAATGTAAAGCCGGTATGAGGTTGCCGTTAATCGAGCCTTCCGATCCTGTTAAGGATAAAATTAAAGCGGCTTTACATAGCTTGGAGTTAATATAGAAATCCAAAAAGCCAAAGAGGAATTCTTCTTCCTGCGCCATGTTCTATATTGTCAGATACTACATAGCTATTTTGTGCAGCTTTAAGTTGTTCAAAACCTTTATTTTTTCCTCCGATTTCAAAACAATATTTTTTATCGACTAAAAAATCGCCATTTTGTGGAAAGGTGACGGAGCGGTGATTAGGCAGCATTGATAGAAAAAAGGTTTCTCTCACTGTTCCTATTTCCGAATCATTTAAAGTTGATATGGTAAAAAGCTGATTGGGATTGTCGAGATATATTTTTTCAGGGGTTTCGAATCGATTGAACTTATCGGTCGCTTTAAAAAGAGATCTTATCAAACCGGCATCTTCCAGATGCTTAAAATAGGTTTTTAAAGTGCGATCATCTCCCACTTCAAGTACATCCGAAATTTTTTTAAAGTTTGGAGTCAAGGGAACAGAGTCTGCAATAAAAATTAAGAGTTGTTTGATTTTTCTTATGCTATTACCAGTCAAAGATGGAAAGATTGCGCTCAAATCGGACTCTATTATCGTATGAATGTTTTGTTCTAATGTAATACGGTATAAATCCTCATTTTTTTGCAGTTCGTTAAAATAGGGGTAATAGCCAAATTTTAGGTAATGTTGAAAAAGAGGGATAATTTTTAGATCAAAGTTATTAACCGCATCAATAATTTCAGCAGAAATTCTAGCATGGTTTTCGCAAATTTCATTTAACTTATAAGATTTTAGCTCCATGTTATAAGATATCTCCAAATACTCTCTAAATGAAAGTCCTCGAAGATTATATCTTACGGCTCTTCTTGAAAGATCATGGCTTGATTTATTAATCTGCATCGCGCTACTTCCGGATGCCAAAACTTGTAGTTTTGGAAAAGTATCATAAATGCTCTTTAATTCTTTTGACCAATCGGGGTATTTATGGATTTCATCATAAGCAATCCATTTTCCTCCATAAGCTAAAAATTCTTCCGCAATTTCATAAAGTGTGTTTGAGCCCATTTGAAAATGATCGGCCTGAACATATAATATTTTATCACTAAAAAGATCCCCTTTAACATTAGCAAGCAAGCTTTGAACTAAAGTGGTTGTTTTTCCGACTCCTCTTTGTCCTACAACTAAAGATAATCTGGTAGCGTTAAAATTTGTTGAACGAATTAGATATCGTTTATAAGGACTGTTTTTAATGGTTAAGAACTGATGGCTTAATTGTTTAAAATTATCTAGCATATAACCTTCTGTATTACATTCCCATTATAACAGGCTGTTGTCTGTAATGCAATACTATTATTTAGCTAAAAAAGGTGTAATGCATTCCTATGTTTAAGTGCTTGATTATCAATGTTTTTATTTTTTTTAATAGTTTGTAACTCTTTATATTAAATTTGTTTTTTTTTATTTGTCTTTTAAATATATATTATATATAATAATTACAAATAATGTAATAAAACAGATGGGGGTAAATAATATGGCAGGATTGGGAGTGTCGAGTTTAAGAGTATGGGCTTGTGCGGCATATAATGGAGAGCCGACGTTTGAAATCCCGGCATTTAGATGTCCAAAAGAATCTTTAGAACAATTGCAGGATTATGAAGCTTGTAGACATTCTGATCATCCCCTGATTGAAGCGGCAAAGAGGGGATCGTTAGAGTTAGTTAAGCATTTTCTTACGTTGCAACCCGAAGAATTGCGGCTAAATATGTTAAATGATAAGGATGCTGAAGGATTAACCGCTCTTCATTGGGCGGCGGTAAATGGACATTTAGGAACTCTACAGTTTTTATTGGATTTTGCTCATCAAATTGGGGCGAATATTATTGATGCAGCTCAAGATAATGCTGGTAATACAATTGGAGCCTTTGCTTTTATAATGGCAGCGTCAAATGGACATTTAGAAATTCTACAGTTTTTATTAGATAGAGGAGTGAATATTAACATACCGGATAATAGTGGTATTACGTCTGGAGGTTTGGCTTTTGCAAAGGCAGCGGAAAATGGACATTTAAGAATCCTACAGTTTTTATTGACTGTAGGAGTGAATATTAACATTAACATGCCGGACGATTTCACGTCTGGAGGTTTAGCTTTTATAATGGCAGCGGGACAAGGACACTTAAGAATCCTGCAGTTTTTGTTGGCTTCAGGAGTGAATATTAACATTCCAAATAATGCTGGTATAACGGTTGGAGCCGCGGCTTTTCTATGGGCAGCGATAGCCGGGCACTTAAATATTCTAGAGTATTTATTATCGGTATCACAAATAGATATTAATGCAAGGGTTTGGCGTGAGCCGAATCTCCTTTGTGGCGTAATTTCTCAAGGGTTTCTTCACCCAACAATGCCTGAGCCTACAGCTGTTGTTAACTTTTTGATCCGTCATGGAATAGATATTAACGCTGTAGATGATGAAGGCCGAACTGCTCTTTATCTTGCAATAGATAAGGGTTATAATAATTGTGTTAGAATTATACTTGCTGTCCCCGGAGTAAAAATTAATATCAGAGACGGTGGTGGCGGGTACCCGCTTTCTCTTCGGGAGGGTCGTAATCCTGAGGCAGTTTCTTTAATTACAGACCTCCTGACCTCATACGAGGAGAGACGTGAAATCGCGGATTTGAAAAGATCCCAAAAAACCAAACTAAAAAATTCATTTTCCCAATATTTTCTGATCCTATAAACTA
Source organism: Chlamydiota bacterium (assembly GCA_016219355.1). GTDB lineage: Bacteria > Chlamydiota > Chlamydiia > Chlamydiales > SM23-39 > JACRNF01. Next base: position 11,959 of record JACRNF010000037.1, read on the forward strand.
TTTCATTTTTAGGAGTTGTTTATGCCAC
>JACRNF010000038.1 GCA_016219355.1 Chlamydiota bacterium
TTTTTAATCTATGCTTTTGGGGAGGCGACCTATTAACCTCAGTTTTGGGTTTAATCCACTCAGAATCAGCAATCTTTTTGCAATTTTGATTTCTTTTTTTCTCGAAAATAGAGCCTTTGGCTATTTTCCTCGAAAAAAGGAAATCAAACTCATCAAAAATCTTAGCAGCTTCAGAGGGAAGAAACCCAAAACTGAGGCCTGCTGCCATAATTATGTCTCCTTATACAAGGATCCATTCATCAGGTTTGGCGAAACTTCCCGTTGCAACTATTTCTCTTAGCTCTTCCAACCCTGTTTGTGAAACCGTTGAAAGGTTCATTTTCATTGTTGACTCTAAAGACGATATTAAAAACAGGCTGTTTTTTATAAAATAATTAAAAATGATTTGTATGGCTTTGATGTTTTTTTGTATGACTTCAGGACTAGCTTTGTAGTTTGTTATTAGATAAAACACTTTTTTTGTATCTAATAGTTCTGGGTCAGGTTGCAGGTCTTCTAATTTAGACTGCATTAAAAACTCTTTGAAAGCATCAATTTGGCGTCTATTAATATTTACGCTAATGCCCAATGAGCCGTCTTGAAAAACAAGCAAGTGAAATTCTTTTATAGCTGTCATTTTATTATTGGTGATAAATTTAATATCTCGGAGTAATGGAAATGAATGGATATCAAGTGCTCCGTTCTGAGTTAGATAATATCGTGTTTGAGTACTAGGGCAAGCTGCATGAGCCGGAGCAGATGTTAGAGAATCAGGGGCAGGAGGTTTTTTTAGACGATATTGAGCACTGAAGGGACTTAGAGGACTTTGTGGACTTAGAGGGCTTTGAGGACTTAATGCTGCCATAATTTTTCTCCTTTTAAATTTAAAAATCAATTTTAAGGAATAATAATGGGTAGGATGTTTTTTGTTAAGCTTAAATAAGACTCAAAATTTCTTTACTAGCTTCTGAGGATGGATTTTTAGCATTTAGCGCCTGTTTGATATTTTCACATTCTAGCCTGCATTGTTTTTTTGCTTCATCGTTGTATAAGAGATTTTCAATTTCCGAAGTTAACCTTGCAACAGTTAAATTTGGTCCAAAAAGTTCCGGGAAAACTTGTTTGTTGAAGATAATGTTGACTATGCAATAGAAGGATAAAATGATTTTTAAGATGTTTTTTCCAATAAAAACATCCAAGGGCTTGATGGCAAATGTTACTATAGTCGGAACTAAATGCATGGCAAGCTCTAAAGTTACTGTGCCCGATTTAGCGATTGCAAAATCTATGTTAGACATAATTGCATAGTTATTGGAAGGATCAAATAAAACGATCTTATCTTTTGGCAGAATGCTTTTTTCAAGAAGGGGAAGGACGAGCTCTTTTTGATGGATAGATATCGCAAACTTTAAGTTGTTATTTTTGGCATAAATATTTTCTAAGGCCTTTAATTGGATGGGAAAATTTCTCTCCACTTCTTTTTTTCTAGAGCCGGGAAAAATCCCAATTTGCAAAATCTCATTTTTTTGTTTTGCGGGAGTTTTAATTTTAGCGAGGGGATGGCCAATGTATTTAACATTTAATGAAGTTTTAGCAAAATGCTCTTTTTCAAATGGAAAAATGGTTAAAAGAAGGTCTAAGTTTTTTTCCATTGTAAAAATTCGGTTTTTTCGCCAGGCCCATACACTTGGGCTTATGTATTGAGTGATTTTACCTTTATATCCTTTTTTTCTAAGTGAGGCAGAAAGCCTTAAATTAAAATCGGCATAATCGATCAGCACGACTGCTTTAGGGTTAATTTTTAAAATTAGGTTTCTAATAATAAAAAAATTTTTGATCAGTTTGGGAAGGGTCAAAAAAACATCGATGAATCCCATTATCTGAAAATTTTCCATGTTTAAAAAAGAGTTTTTACAAACAGAGCGCATTTTGGGGCCGAAAACCCCGCCGATTTTAAGATTACGATTAACTTTAAGCAATTCTTGGATAAGAGCTTCGCCATGAAGATCGCCACTTGGCTCTCCTGCAAAGATGAAAACATCAAAAATCTCTAAATTAGACATTGTGATTTCTTTTTTTAATATGCTTGTGGGAATTAACAAAGGCTTCATTCCATTCCGCATAAATTTTAACTAAATCACTATTTAGCATACAACGCAAATTAAAGAACTCTAAGGCTAAGGGAAAGAAAGGATCGTGAGGCACTCTGATTTTTCCTTTTCTAAAAGGCTCAAGAGGCAAAATTCGGTATTGATTTACCAGGATAAAGGTAACAATCGACTTGATCTTTTTTGGTAAAAGAAAAAAAGGTTTAAAAACTTGATCTATGGTCTTTCTAATAGCTTCAATAATGATACCAAGATGTATTTTTTTATTTTTATCTATATATTCTTTTTTTAACACCTCTTCCAATATGGGAAAAATCAAGGCGCTTATGAGTAAGGATCGATCTATTTTTTGAGGATGCTTTCTTGTCAAAATGTCCACTTGCTCTAAAAATTCATAAATCGTTTTGTTTTTTTGTATAAATGATGCGGCAAAGGGCATCAAAAGACTTAAAAGGCCATAGGTGTTTAAAAGATCGAAAAAGGGCCTTGAAGATCCCGATTCTAGCATTCGAAAAAGCTCTTCCAAAATTCTGGCAGGGGAGCTTTTAACAATTTCTTTTTTGCAATTTAGCAATGCTTGTAGAGTCTCATCTTCAATTTGCAAATCAAATCGGGCTTTAAATTTTAATAACCTTATCATTCTGACCGGGTCTTGAATGAACCGAATTTCGCTTTTGCCAATAGTCCTTAAAATCTTTTTTTCAATATCTTCAAAACCGCCGACGTAATCAATCACGGTTTGGACTTCCGGATCATAAAATAGGCCATTGATGGTAAAATCTCTTCTTAAAACATCTTGCTCGGGAGAGCCCCATTGATTGTCCCTTAAAATTAAAGAAGAGTCTTCGACATCTCCGGAGCGGAAAGTTGAGACTTCAATAATTTTTCTTCCAAATCTTATGTGGGCAAGACGAAATCTTCGGCCAATTAATATACAGTTGTGTTTAAAAATTCTTTTAATCTCTTCGGGTTTTGCCGAGGTGGAAATATCAAAATCTTTGGGCCTTACATTTAATAAAAGGTCTCGTACCCCTCCACCAACTAAAAATGAAAGGAATCCTGCTTGTCTTAATTTTTCAATAATATAAAAGACATGATTGTCTATTTTATTAGGTGGAATTCTATGTTCGTCTAATGAGTATACTTTTGGCTGCACTGTAAGCTATTAATTTATCATACAAAACTAAAATCTAGACCATAGCTTATAAATTGTCAACGAACGTTTTATACCAAGATTGTATTGCTGGCAAAAATTTAATGTGCTACTACAAAGTTAAGGTAAAAGAAAATTTTAAATGATAGATAAAATGGACCAAACAAAAGAATATATTTGTCCCATGCATCCTCAAGTGGTTAAATCCCAAGAAGGAAGCTGCGATATTTGCGGCATGGCCCTAGAGCCTAAAAATAAAGAATGGGGAAAAAATCTTGAATTAAAAAAAATGGTCCTCCGTTTTTGGATCTCTATTTCATTAGTAATCCCAATATTAATTCTTTCGATGTTTGGTTCTTATTTATCTTCAAGATTTGGATGGGCATTTGGATCTAATATTTTAATCCAGGCGATTTTGGCAACTCCTATAGTTCTTTGGTGCGGCGCGCCTTTATTTAAAAAGGGGTGGTATTCCATTATAAATCTAAGTTTCAATATGTTTACTTTGATAAGCCTTGGCATCGGTGCGGCTTATCTTTATAGCTTGATAGTTGTTTTTCTTTTTTTTACTCTGAATTTAAACTTGCAAATGAATGTATATTTCGAAGCGGCATCGGTGATCACAGCGCTTGTTTTATTAGGACAGGTTTTAGAATTAAAGGTCAGGGTCAAAGCAGGAGACGCAATTAAAAAATTGCTGACCCTTTCTCCCAAATCTGCAAGAATCATTTTAGAAGATGGCAGAGAAGAAGATGTGCCTTTAGATGATATTAAGAAAGGCAATAAGCTTAGAGTTAGACCCGGAGAAAAAGTGCCGGTCGATGGCAAAATCTTAGAGGGAAGCGGGGTAATCGATGAATCTATGATTACCGGCGAGCCATTTTTGGCTTCCAAAAATATTGGAGATAAAGTTATCGGAGCAACGATCAATAAAAGTTCAAGTTTTATAATGATTGCCGAGAAAGTGGGAAAAGATACCTTGCTTTCTCAAATCATTCATTTGGTAAGCGAGGCTGAGCGAAGCAAAGCGCCTATTCAAAAGCTTGCCGATACAGTCTCTTCATATTTTGTCCCGGCTGTAATCATCGTTGCTTTTCTAACTTTTATTTCTTGGCTTTTTTTAGGCCCAAGCCCGAAACTTGCTCATGCTTTAATAAACTCCGTTGCGGTTTTAATCATTGCATGTCCATGCGCTTTAGGCCTAGCTACTCCCATGTCTATAATGGCAGGGGTCGGAAGGGGAGCTATGGAAGGAATATTAATTAAAAATGCAGAAGCGCTTGAAAAAATGTCTAAAATTGACACGGTAGTTTTTGATAAAACGGGAACTTTGACCGAAGGCAAGCCCAAGCTGACTACGATTAGAAGCGTCTCTGAAAAAACTGAGGATGAACTTCTTTTGCTTGCTGCAAGTTTAGAGATTGCGAGCGAACATCCACTGGCCTTGCCAATAATTGCTATGGCCAAAGAAAAAAACATTTCTCTTTTACCTTTAAAAAATTTTAATAATTTCAGCGGCAAGGGAATTATCGGGACAATTAATGAAAGCTTAGTTGCCATTGGCAATAAAATGCTTTTTTCAGATCTAAAAATTGATATTTCCAATCTTTTAGAAAAATCGGAAGATCTATCTTTACAAGGACAAACAATTCTTTATTTAAGTTTAGAAAATAAAGGGATAGGGATTTTTGCTATTTCTGATGTTATTAAAGATTCAACTTTTGAGGCAGTAAAAATGCTTCACAAAGAGGGGATCCGGCTTATCATGCTTACCGGCGATAATAAAATTACTGCAGCTACAGTTGGGAAGCAGCTTGATATTGATGAAATAGAAGCTGAAGTGCTACCTACAGATAAAAATAAAATAATTAACAAGCTGCAAGAGCAAGGACGACTTGTTGCAATGGCGGGAGATGGAATTAATGATGCGCCCGCTTTAGCTTTGGCCGATGTTGGTATTGCAATGGGCACGGGATCAGACATTGCAATCGAAAGCGGGGGTATTATCCTTATTAAAGGAGATCTTAGAGGTGTTGCAAAAGTTAGAAGACTTAGTATTTTAACCATGAGAAATATTAGGCAAAACTTATGGTTTGCCTTTATTTACAATTCACTTGGTGTTCCTATAGCTGCAGGGATTTTATATCCGTTTTTTGGTCTATTATTAAGCCCTATTATTGCAAGCCTTGCAATGATATTGAGCTCGGTATCTGTAATAACTAATTCTCTTAGGCTAAAAAAAATAAAAATCTAAACAACTTTCTCCAAAGCACTGAAGTTCAGGCATGCTTAAGCAGTTAATAGTACCTAGGTATTTCTGGTTAGCGTGCTTAAGTAATTGTATTTTAGTGTTTTATCTTTATTTTTCCTAAGCCATGCATTATGAATACACGGAAATGATTAAAACCATGTATTGACAACGCATGCCTTAACGTTTATAATGTAAAATAAATAGGAAAAGTAATGGATCGTGAAGTAATCAAACAAGTTATTGCAGACCAAAGAGAATATCATCCTCCTAAAATTTTTTTTAATCGCTCTCAAACAAATATCATCAAAGGTTTTGTCAATGATCCGAACATATTGATCGTTACCGGACTTAGAAGAGCCGGAAAATCAACAATTCAACGAGTTCTACAAAAGGAGTTGCCTGAATCAGATTATTATTTTAATTTCGATGACGAAAGATTAATTCATTTTAAAGTTCAGGATTTTCAAGTATTGTTGGAAATTTTTATAGAGTTATTCGGCAAGCAGTCTACCTTCTACTTTGATGAAATTCAAAATATAGAGGGATGGGAACGATTCATACGTAGGCTGTATGAAAAGGAAAATAAAATTTTTATCACAGGCTCCAATGCAAAACTCCTTAGCAAGGAGTTGGGAACGCACTTAACCGGAAGATACATCCAATTCGAAGTATATCCCCTCTCATTTAAGGAAATTATACAACATGAATATCCGGATGTACTTACTAAAAAGGCTCTTTCGACGGATGATATCGGCTCTATATTACATCATTTTGCCGATTATCTTAAATATGGAGGAATTCCGGAATATTTCAAATTTCGAAAATCGGAATACTTAAAAGATTTATTTGAAGGAATTCTCTATCGCGATATCGTCGCCCGATATAACATCGCCGATGAAAGGTCCCTGCGAGAACTAGTTTACTATTTTGCTAGCAACATCGGAAAAGAATTCAGTTATACAAAACTTGCCGAAACAGTGGGTCTTAGCAGTCCTCACACTATTTCCAAATATTGTGCATACTTAGAAAAATGCTACCTCTGTTTCTTTTTGAGCCGCTATAGTCATTCCCTCAAAAAGCAGATTCAATATAACAAAAAATGCTACATGATAGATCCCGCCTTGATTCGTACAATTGGCTTTCGAGTTAGCGAGGATAAAGGTCGGCTATTAGAGAACATTGTTTTTCTGCATTTAAAAATTCAGGGCCAAGAAATCTATTTTCATAAAAATCGAAAAGAGTGCGATTTTGTTATTAGAAAAAACAATCGGGTCATTAAAGCTATCCAAGTCACTTTGAATCTCTCCGATGAGAAAGTAAAAAATCGAGAAATTGATGGCCTTATTGAAGCAATGGAAACATATGGCTTACAAGAAGGATTTATCATAACTGAAAATGAGCAAAGCACTCTCAAAGTTGCGAAGTTTCAAATCAAAATTATTCCAATATGGAAGTGGTTGTTAGACCTCGCTTAATATTTACTAATTCTCTTAGGCTTAAAAAGATAAAAATTCAAGCTTTCTCAATCTGAAATGATAATAATATTTAATGCTTGATTAATTTTTATAATTTGCTTATTAGAAAATTATGAAGAAAGATAAAACATTAGTCATTGTTACCATTGCAGTGTTTACCTTTATTGTTTTCACTGCAGCTTTATTAGATAAGGTATCGCCTGTGGCAATCGATGTTCACGGACAGCTAACCTTTGGAAAAGAAAACGCTACTGTTCAAGTAGTTGTTTTTGAAGATTTGCTCTGTCCTTATTGCAAAGATCTTACCAAAGATATTTTTCCTCAAATCAAAAAAGATTATATTGATAGCGGTAAAATCAAATACACTATTATTCCTGTAGCGGTCCTTTATGGCTCTAAAAATGTAGCCAATGCTGTTTTGGGAGTATATGAACTTAATAAAAATAATGATAATTTTTTTGCGTATGTAGATGAGGTTTGTCAAACCGAGGATGTTGTGGGCAAGGACAAGCTTTTGGAATTTGCCCAAAGTTTAAATTCGGTCGATACCGCCAAGCTTAAAGAGTTCATCAATGATGATCATTATAGTTTGTATCTTCAGCATAATCTTGAAATGGCAAAAAAAATCATGAGAAAGAATTTTTCCGTTCCGGGCGTTTATATCAACGGCCGAAAAGTGGACTCTTTTTCTTTTGAAGAGGTTTCTTCTAGAATTGATGAAGCTTTAAAAGGTAAGTGACATGCTTTTATTTTTTAAAAGATGGGGAATATATCTGGCCTGGTCTTGTTCTTTGCTTGGGAGTTATTTCACATATTACTATACCGAAGTGATAAATTGTGAATGCTCGCTTTTATGGTATCAAAGAACCATGCTTTTACCTTTAGTCATTATTTTGGGCATGGCAGCTTATAAAAAAGACAAGAAAATCATTTCTTATGCTCTTCCATTGGTATTCATTGGCGCTGTTTTTGCATTTTTGCAAGGGGCCGGAGAGTGGTTTTATTTAAAACCGGTGTATGATTTTTTCGGGTGCTCCGGATGCGAGCAAAGAGCCTTGATCATTGATTTCATCGACTTTTCGATGATTAACTTTTTTTTATTTGCCATGATGTTTTTTTCCTTTGGCAGGCTAATAAAAAAGAGCACCCAATTGAAATGGTCCATTTCCATAAAAAAAAGAAAAAATTTAGATTTTTAAGACGCTCAAAGGTAAAAAGCCGATAGTTTTTTAGCCCAAAATAAAAAAGCTTTGTAAAGATATTTAACCTCGCTTAAAGTAAATAAAAAAGAGGGGGTTTTTATGGCAAAGTTATATTTTCGGCATGGAACGGTAGGAAGCGCTAAAACTTTAAATCTTTTGGCTGTTGCCCATAATTATAAGCAGCAAGGAAAAAAAGTTTGTTTAGTCAAACCTTTAATGGATATTCGGTTCGGCAAAGATAAAATTAGATCTCGGGCGGGGCTGGAAATGCTTGCTGATGTTTTAGTTGATTCTTCCACTAAACTAAATTTAAAAGAGTTAAGAGGGATAAGCTGTGTTTTGGTGGATGAAGCGCAATTTGTAAGTGAAAACATTATCGATCAATTAAGAGATATTACGCTTCGTTTAGACATACCGGTTATTTGCTATGGCCTTAGGACCGATTTTAAATCTAGGTTATTTGAAGGGTCTAGAAGGCTAATGGAACTTGCCGATTCGATCGAAGAGGTTAAGTCAACTTGTTATTTCTGTAATAAAAAATCGGTAATGAATTTAAAACATGTTGATGGAGTTGCTACTATAGATGGACCGAGTATTCAACTTGGTTGCGAAGAACTTTTTTATCCTTCATGCTATGGTTGTTATCGAAAACAAATTGAAGATGGCAAAATGGGGAAAATCAAGAAGAAAATTGGCGTCAAATCATGCGTCACTTGCGAGTGTGAAGAAGATTAATTTTATTGGCATGATATAATTTTTCTAGCTATCGAGCTTTCTTAATCATTTGCATATTCTTAACCTCAAATTTGAGGTTTAATCTACTTGTCTATACATAATTACGGACTTAAGCATAAATGAATAATATAATTTGATATTAATTGCGTTATTTATTAAAATTAATGCAAGAAATAAGCAGTTTGTTGTAGTGTTATTATAAAAAATATTTAAAAAGGAGTATTTTATGGCTATATTTATGAAACTTTTAGGATCTGTTGGCTTCATGACTTTGACAATTTTATGTTGTTGTTGCTGCGGTTGTGGTTGCGGTTGTTGTTAAGTCTAAAAATTTTGGCATAGCATTTTAGATTAAAACAGACTGAGTGTTAAAGTCTTAAGTTTTTAAAATATTTTTTACACATCAAGATTGCTGATTCTTAGTCGATTAAACATGAAAGCTGAGGTTAAGCAGGAAACTTGTTGATCTTTAAAAACTCTTCTTTCCAATGATAGTCATCTAAAAGATCTTTGTGATCTCTATTGGTAAGCATGTGGGCCAAATATATGGCCTCTATTGAAGATAGGCCGCTATCCGGATCAATGCAGCCCGTTTGCTTTCTTGGATAAGCGGTCCTAAAATGGGAAGGTAAGGAGCGTCTTTGAATATTTGGACTACATTGTTTTATCATTAAATCGGCGTAGCGCCAAGTGCCGTCAACTAAAAATAGCCCTTTACTGCTGTCTTCATTAGATAAGATGGGAGCATTTAAGCATAAAAGAACATAAGATGAAAGATCAGGCAAGATATCTTTGGGATAGGTAAAAAATAAAAAGTTTTCGTTTTTTTCAAGCCCTTTTAAGGAGCATTTTTTTAGATTTTCTTTGCGATGGCGTAAAATGATTGTGGGAAGCATATGACTATTCTAAATATTTCCAAGAGTTGACTTCTAAAAGATTTTTGGGGATTTCAAATAAAAAGCGGGAAGGGTTAGATGGCGAGGGCTTTCCGGTCCTTCTTCTTGCTCTTGCCATGCTTAATGTGAGAAATTTTTTGCTGCGGGTAATGGCTACATAAAAAAGGCGCCTTTCTTCTTCAATGCCTCCTTCTTTTTGGCTTCTTTCATGTGGAAGAATATGATCCTCAAGCCCAATTAAAAAGCAGGCTAAAAACTCAAGCCCTTTGGAGCTGTGAAAAGTCATAAGCTGAACTTTGTCATCACTACCGGTTTTTTGATGGAAATTATCTTTAGAGAGCATGGTTGTAGTGATAAACTCTTGAAGAGAGGGGTTTTCATTTTGCTCTTCATATGAAGATAGAGCGTTGATGCATTCATAGACGTTTTCTAATTTATAGAGTTTGGCCTTATCGCTTTTGACCTCTTCTTCAATCGCTTTTTTATAATTAATTTTTTCTAAAAACCATTCCAAAGTGGGATACAATGGTTTTTCTTGGAATTTATTCTGTGCAAGTTTAATGGTCTCGACAAACTCAATAATTCCTTTTAAAGTTCTCGGCTGCAATAAAAAGCTATCCATATCTAATGAAGAGGAGCTGATTTTTTCTAAGGTTTGCCATAAGTTTAGATGATGCTCTTTAGAGTATTGGGCGAGCTTTTCCAAAGTGGCATCGGAAATGCCTCTTCTGGGAACGTTGATGATTCTGAGCAATGCTTCTTGGTCTTTAGGATTCGCGATTACCTTTAAATAGGATAAAACATCTTTGATTTCGCTTCTTTCGCAAAATTCCAGCCCACCATAAATTTCATAGGGTATGCCTCTAACCCAAGAACCATTTTTTTGCCATGAGGCAGAGATAAGGGCCGCTTCGATATTTCTTGAAAGGGCGTTTGAACGATATAAAATGGCAATATCGCTCCATTTCATGTTCTGATTTTGTTTTATGGAAATGATTTTTTCGGCAACAGCTTGCGCTTCTTCTAGCTCCGTTGGGGCGTGGAAAATTCCGATTTTGTCGCTAGAAATTTTAGAGCTCCAAAGTTTTTTGTTATGCCGAGTGGTATTGTTTTTAATTACTGAGTTTGCCGCTTCTAAAATGGTCTGGGTGGAGCGGTAATTTTGCTCTAATTTAATGGTCACATCTGCTTTGAATTTTAAAATATGATCGATGCAAGAGCCTCTAAAGCCATAAATTGCTTGATCATCATCTCCGACAACAAATAAGTTGTTATGCTTTATAGAAAGCAATTCGGCAATACGGTCTTGAATGGGATTGGTGTCTTGATATTCATCGATCATGATAAAGCGAAACCGCTCTTGATATTTTTTTAAAGTTTCAGGCTCTTTTTCAAATAGCTTGACCGTTAAACATAAAATATTGTCAAAGTCCATGGCATTATAGGCTTTTAATGAGCCGTCCATTCGGGTATAGAGCTCTTTTATCAAAGGATCTTTAGTAGCGTCATCAATAGCAATCCCTTTGTTCTTGACGCTTGAAATAGCGCTCATTATGGGTCCAAGAGCTGGGAGTGTATCGCAAGATAAGATCTCTTTTAAAATTTTGGTAACAACTCTTTGGGTATCTTTTTCATCATAGATGCTAAAATTAGCGCTATAGCCAATTTTGCTGGCCTCTTTTCTTAAGATAGAGACGCAAAAGCTATGAAAGGTGGAAAGAGTTACTTCTTTAGCTTTTTTAGCTCCGATGAAAGAGGCCACTCGCTCTCTCATTTCTTGAGCTGCTTTGTTTGTAAAGGTCAGTCCTAAGATAGAGGCGGGGTTTACGTTTACATGTTCAACCAAATAAGCAATCCTGGTAGCGATAACTTTAGTTTTTCCGGAGCCTGCGCCGGCGAGCACTAAAACCCTGCCGTTTACGGTCTTAACCGCTTTTTCCTGTTCGGGATTTAAAGAAGAAAATTTAGACATTTTTTTTGATCTTTTTTTTTAAAGTATAGCAAAAAGGTAAGTTTATTTCCCTTTAATTTATTTAGCATTTTTCGGAGGAACAACTTTTGAAGATGCAGCAGCAGGAAGTGGGGACCTAAGAACCTCGCCTAAATACATCTTTTCCAAATAGGATTCTTCCAATTGACGGAAATTAATTAAACGTAACGTGTTTAGCAACCTTTCTGCATTTAGATCTTTTTGCTCCATGAGAATTGTTAAGGCTTTTAGGTCTTCAACTAATTGAGGCCTTTTTTGTGAAAGAACAGAACGTGGATTGTTAAATTCGTTAAAACATTCCTGAAAAAGTGTTTGAAAATCTTTATTCCAATCCCGGTCATTTTGAGTTTTTAATCTTCTAAAATAAAATGGGATACTTGTAATTTCCTCAGGAAACTTAAGAGAAGGATTTAAAAATCTATTTGCCATATCTAGCAAGTCATCGTTATGGCTTTTTTGAGATTCAAGTAATCTTAATAATATAGCGTTTAGGTTAGATAGTTGTTCAACCCGGTCTTGCATAGCAATTTTTATATAAATTTGGGCAAAATTGAGATTTTCTAATTCAAATAGAAGTTGATTCCATTTTTTTTGGGCCGCAATATCATCATTTTCGAGTTCATTAATTTCTAAAACAGTTTTTCTTTCTCTAGCAGTTAGATAAGGTTCTGATTCACTGAGGCAAGAAATAAATTTTTCATGGGATTTTTCAAGATCATTGGACCAATCCTCATCCAAAACATCTCTGTGATTTTTAATAATATCAACTAAATGTAATAGATCGTTTTCAGATAGTTTTATGTCAAAATAAATTTCTATCAAGTAAAGAGCTTCTTTGGCAGCTTTTTTGGCTGTTTGTATAGTTAACTCTGGTTTAGAGAAAATAATGATTAGTTTTTCTATTAAACCATTAAAAATTTTTAATCTTTTCGTATGCAACGGATAATCGGCTTTTAGATCTTTAACTAGGGAAAGATTTAAGGAAGTTTCTATAGGTTCTTCATGGCAAAGTGAGCCAAAATATTTTTCGTCCCTGCCTCTTGCTCTTAAAACAGTTCTTAACATGCTTTCTTTTGAAACATTTCTAGCAAATCGTTGTTTTTCGGTGTCGGTTCTGTCTGTAAGGGGCCTAACTCTTTTATCAAGAGCCTTGCTAGGTTCTTTGGAAAAAGTTGATAAGATATGTTTTTCATGAGCAGCTGTTGGTTTTTTTAGGTGGCTAGTAATATGGGTTTTCGGTTTTTTAGCCGAACATTGAGTTTTATGTTGGTATAATATTTTAATGCGCATTTTTTTGCTCCAATTTAGTATTGAAAAGGGTGTGTAGATTGGGAGGAAATTATAATGAAAAAACTATTATTTGCTAGTAAAAATTTAACTATGTTTTGTTAAATTTTATTTAATAATGAAAGCAGTTCTTGATTTATCTCATGAAAAGTTGCCCCCTTGCTTTTTTTAGAAGGGGAGATGTTGATTTCAACGCCAGGAAGAAGTGGTTTATTTAACCGAAAAGCCTCTCGGATCCGTCTTTTAAAGTGGTTTCTTTCTACGCTTGATCCAAATTTTTTGGAGACGGTAATACCCAATTTTGTCTTACCGGAAAAAGGGGAGTAGTCGATACAAATTACTTGACCAACCACTCTTTTTCTTGTCTTGAATATTCGTAAAAAATCTTTGTGCTTTAATAACCGATCGGCTTTTGAAAAGCTAAAGCTCATGCAGTCAATCTTTTACGTTGAACTCTGCGTCTTCGTTTTATAACTTTGCGTCCATTGGCAGTTTTCATTCTGGCTCTAAAACCAAACTTTTTTTTGCGTCGTAGTTTGCTGGGTTGATATGTCCGTTTCATAAAAAATCCTAAATTTAATCGACTAGATTCTAATGTAAAATTGGAAAGATTTCAAGCAAAAATCTCAACTAAAGAGAAAAAAAGGGGAAAAAAGGGAAAAAAAATTGTAGATGTTGAAAGAAAATCGGAAGTTGGATATTATGCTATAACAAATTTAAATAGGGTTACTATGAAATGCAGCGCTTCTGTTAAAGCCGACCCTTCTAAAGGTGATAAGATCGTTAGAAGAAGAGGAAGAGTTTATGTAATTAACAAAAAAGACCCCAATCGCAAGCAGAGACAAAAAGGTCCTGCTCGTAAAAAATAATTTTGAGGAACAAATGGCAAAAAAATCATCTGTTGTAAAACAAAAAAAACGAGAAAGAATAGTTCAACGTAATAGGGAAAAAAGGCAAGCTTTAAAAGATACCATTGTGGATATGTCAAAAAACGATGAAGAAAGAGCTGCTGCTGTCAGAGCTTTAAATAAGATGCCTAAAAATGCTTCGAAGATCAGACTTAGAAATAGATGTAGAATGACCGGCCGCTGCCGTGGGTATTTAAGAAAATTTCAAGTGTCAAGACTCTGTTTTAGAGAAATGGCTAATTCTGGATTAATTCCCGGTATTATGAAAGCTAGTTGGTAGTTTTTTGCGATAAATTTTCACTCTTGGAGACTTCGTTTAGAGCTCTCCAAGAGGTCAAGTTTTCATTCCACACGTAAGTTGTATTTGTGATATTCCCGATTTTAAGCTCTTTCATTAAAGCGGTAAAGCTTATTGGTCCTGTCGACTTATCCTCTTTGTCCAAATAATACCAAAAGACCAGATCTTCTTCTGTAGGTTTGACCTCTTTTTTGGGGGGAGGCAAGATTGGCTTGGTTTTTTCCTGTAAAGCTTCTTTTTTAATTAAAAAATAGAGATAGGCAATTCCAAAAATGCCGAAAAATAGCCCTATTGCAAACCATAAAAACAGATTTTTCTGTTTCTTGTGGGCCATATAGGCTGAAATTATGCCTGTTACAAGCCAGGATAAAACGAAAAAACCGGGATTCATATAAGCTCCATTATGCTTGCATTAGTATGCCTTAAAATCTAAAAATACAAAAGGGTCTTTTCATCAAAGAATATATTGATGTACAATCTAATCAAAAAACCGGAGATTTTTGCCATGTACGATAAATTTAAACAAATCGATACCAAAGAGCTAAATTTACCAGATACTATATATAGCCGTGACATTGAAGGGAAAGTGTTCCAAGGAATTATTTGCCAGTGCTTGGCTAAAATTGAAGGGGTTGTTTTGGTGGGCGGCACTTTTATCGATAGCTTGCTCGGAAGGGATTCTCCAGAAAGAGTGAGCGGTATTTATATTGAACAAGATCCCAAAACTCATGCTGTTTCTGTAAAACTTGAAGTCAATATCAAGTATGGAGTGGCAATTCCGGATAAGGCAGAAGAAATTCAAAATAAGATTGTTGAAGAAATTTCCAGATTTACCGGGCTGCATGTTTCTTCTGTCCATGTAATCTTTAAAAATGTGGTCTTAGACCAAGTGAAAGTAAGTGATGAATTAGAAGCTGAAGAAAACTTCAGCAAAGGTTTTTAATGAAAAATAATGTGCTCCTTGCGCTTGTTCATGTCATCTTGTTATTTTTGACATTTGCCGTAGGGGTCCTTTTTTTGTGTTTCCCTTTTGCCGGCTCATTTTCTGCTCATCTTGCAGAGCTAATCTTGTATAAGTTTCAATTTTTTTTTTATTTGGGCATTGTTTTTTTGGTAATGGCACTTATCTTGGCGTTTAGTTTTTATTCTATGCATCGCAAGAGTTTTATTCGGGTAAAAATGAATCGATTAAGCTATGATGTCGATGTGATGGTCATCGAAGGGTACGTAAAGAAATACTTAAAAGAAAATTATCCTAAGAAAAAAATCGGCCTTGAGGTTTTTGTTCTGCCTAAAAAAAAGTTAGAGATTGCTCTTTTTGTCGATACATTAAAAGCAGTGGAAAAAAGACATTTACTTGCCAAAATGGAAAAAGAGGTTGGGCGGCTTCTTTTTGAATATCTTAGCTATACCAATGATTTTTTTGTGACCCTTAATCACAAGTAAATTTCATAATAAGTTTGTTGTAAATATTCTAATGTGATAAATGGAAATTAAAGATAACAAACTTATTATGTAGCCTATGAAAAAAATTCTCGTTTTTTTAACTTTGTTTTGGGGTTTTAATACTATACATCTTTATGCCGATGCTGAGGAGAATCCTTCAGCAGAAGAAGCTGATGTTGATGATGACGATGATGGAGAGGATGTGCTAGGTATTGGCTGGTATTGGGGTATTGCGGTTGATGATGACGATTATTATTATGACGATGATGTAGTTTGGGGTGGTCCAGGTTGGTATTGGGGTGTTTGGATTGGTAATGAAGATGATTTCTATGGCTATAGACGGTATTATCATAATCATTACTATCGGCATGGTGGTCGAGGGTATCATGGAGGACGAGGACATCACGGTGGCGGTCATGGACATCGTCATGGTGGCGGCGGACGTCATCATTGATTGATGAAATCAAGAATGCTTTTGATGTCTTTTTCACTAAGAGCTTTAATCTTTTTTAGCTCTTGATAAGAGCTTTTTTTTAGGTTCTCAACACTTTTAAAATGGGTCAATAGCAGTTTTTTCTTTTGCGGCTCAATCCCTTTGATTGCATCCAAAGAAGAGGCTATCACCCTTTTCAATCTCCTTTTTTTATGAAAAGAAATGGCAACCCTATGTGCTTCATCCCTAATTTTTTGAAGCAAGAATAAAAGGGGAGATTTAGGATCAATCAGCAAGGGCTCTTTTTTATGGGGTAAATAAATCTTTTCTTTAGTTAGCCCTCTATCATGCCTTGCCTCTTCTTTGGCTATAGCCATGACATCTACCGTGGCTATCTTCAATTCATCAAAGACCGATAGGGCAATATTAAGATGGGCTTTGCCTCCGTCCAATATTAAGAGATCGGGTAAATTGTCCTGAATTTTTGAAAAATGCCTAAAAAGGACCTCTTTAAAAAATGCAATATCTCCACCTGCTAAAGATCTGATTTTAAAGAGCTTGGTTTGCTTTTTATCTCTGAGACCATCGCTAAATCCGACCATGGCTGCTACCGAGTCTGACCCTGCAATATTGGAAGTATCAAAACAAACGATGTTTTTAGGAAAAGCTGATAATTGCAAGGTTTCTTGAAGCTCTAAAAGTTGTTTTTCCCGAAGAGATTTTTCGCTTTGCTCTTGTTTAAACTGCGACTTAGCATTTTGATTGGCAAGATTGATGAGCTGTTTTTTCTCTTTTATTTTTGGAGAAAAGAGATCTGTTTTTTTGTGAAAGGACTCAAAAATAATTTCTTCGATGTTTTTTTGAGACTTTAGCTCTAAGGGTAAATAAATTTGAGAAGGAGGGTTTTCCAATTTATAATGTTGTAATAAAAAGGCTTCCAAAATTTCTTCATCGGTTGATAAAATCAAAGAAAAACTAAAATGCTCGGAGCCAATCAATTTTCCATGATGGAAAATCAATTTGGCAATAATCAAACTTGTTCCTTCTCTATACAATCCAAAAACATCCAAATCTTTATTTGAGGCTTTTTCTACATACTGCGTTTCGGAAATTTTTTCTATATCATGAATGAGAGTTAAAATATCTTGGGCTTTTTCAAACTCCAAATGATCAGAGGCCTCTTCCATTTGCTTTTTTAGGTTTTCGATAATTTTTGTAGTGTCGCCTTTTAAGAATTTGATTATTTCTTTGATTTTTTGATCATATTCCTCATGAGTGCATTTATTTACGCAAGGAGCTATGCATTTAGACATGTCATATAAAATGCAGGGCCTTTGCCGTAGGGTAAGTTCAGCGTCTGAACATTGTCTGATAGGGTATAGTTTTAAGAGCAAGTCTAAAACCGACCTTGCAGCTTTTGCATTGGTATAGGGTCCAAAATGAATGTTTTTATCATGGGTTTTAGATTTGCAGCGCATTAATTTCAAAGCTGGCCACTTATGGTGTGTAAGAACTAAGCTGACATAAGTTTTATCGTCTTTTAGCAAAATGTTATATTTGGGCTGATGTTTTTTTATGAGGTTGTTTTCTAATAAAAGGGCCTCTTTTTCATTAAAGACGACTATTGTTTCAATATGGGCAATCTCTTTTAATAAAAACTCCACCAATGGACGGGTATCATGCAAAGTAAAATATTGCTGCACTCT
This sequence comes from Chlamydiota bacterium, assembly GCA_016219355.1. Lineage (GTDB taxonomy): Bacteria > Chlamydiota > Chlamydiia > Chlamydiales > SM23-39 > JACRNF01. Next base: position 17,868 of record JACRNF010000038.1, read on the forward strand.
TTTTTTTAGGTTGATGGCCTTACCGATATAAAGGACCTGCCCCTTGTCATTTTTCATTATATAGACGCCGCAGTCGCTCGGCAAATTAGCAATATCTAATGGCATAGTTTTTGCAAGTTTTCCAAGATTTTTAAGGAATCAATCGGAGTTAAGCGATTGAGATCAATTTTTTTTAGCTCTTCTAGCAAGATTTTTGCTTGGCTTGATTCTTTGGGTAGAGTAGGGAGCTCTATACTTTTTTTTGCACGAGGCGCGTTTTCCAAATCAAGAAGTAGACTTTCAGCCCGTTTAATTACTTCTTCTGGAAGGCCTGCTAGTTTGGCAACATGTATCCCATAACTTTTATCTGCCAGGCCCTTAATAATTTTTCTTAAAAAGACGACGTTAGAATTATTTTCCTCAACTTGAACGGTATAATTGGATATCCCTTTTATTTTTGAGGCAAGGTCAGTCAGCTCAAAATAATGAGTAGCAAAAAGGGTTTTAGCTTTTTTATCTTGGCAGGTTGTCAAATATTCTGCCACAGCCCAGGCAATGGAAATGCCATCATAGGTAGAGGTTCCTCTTCCGATCTCATCTAGGATAACTAAAGATTTATCAGTCGCATTATTTAAAATGTTTGCCGTTTCAATCATCTCCACCATAAATGTGGACTGGCCCTTAGATAAATTATCGGACGCTCCAATACGTGAAAACACTTTATCAATAATTCCGATTTTAGCAAAATCTGCCGGGATAAACGAGCCCATTTGGGCCATAATGATAATAAGGGCAACTTGTCTTATATAAGTGGACTTTCCTGCCATATTGGGGCCGGTTATCAAGAGGAGCTGATTGTCTTTGTGATCTAAAAGAGTGTCATTGGGAATAAACTCGCCTAAGCTAAATGAACTTTCAATGATCGGATGTCTGCCTCTTTTGATGTTAATCTCATCTAGGTTGTCTATTAAAGGTCTTTTGTAATTAAAAGCTTTGGCGCATTTTGCAAGCGAAAAAAGGACGTCGATAATGGCAATAGCTCCTGCTATCTTTTCGATCTCGGAGCTGAATTTTGCCACCTCGATTCTTAACTCATTATATAGTCTTATTTCTAAAGCTTTTATCCGATCTTCAGCGCTTAATACTTTATGCTCAAATTCTTTTAATTCTTCAGTAACAAACCTTTCAGAGTTGACTAAGGTTTGCCTTCTTTGGAACGTTGAAGGGATTTTATCTGCTTGCCCTCTTGATACCTCAATGTAATAGCCAAAGACTGAAGTAAATCCCACTTTTAATGTTTTTATCTGGGTTTTTTCTTTCAGTTCGTTTTGATAATTGGCAATCCATGCTTTGCTATCTTTAGAAATTAAGCGTATCTCATCAAGCTCTTGATTATATCCATCTTTAAAAATATTTCCATCAGAGATTCTAAAAGGGGGAAGGTCAACCAAAGCATTTTTTAATAATGATATTAGTTCCGGTAGATCAAGAAGGTTATTCACCGCTTCGCTAAGCAAGAGTGTTTTTGATCCCTCAAGCAATTTTTTTATAAGGGGAACAACTTCTAAAGATTTTCTTAAAGCGAGCAAATCTTTAGGAGAAGAAAAACCACTTTGGACCTTCATGTTCAGTCTTTGTAGGTCTTTTATCTCTTCTAAAAAATTTTGCAGCTCTAAAAAAGAAAAATGATTCTTTAAAAGCTCTTCAATTGAATCTTGTCTTTCAATAATTTTTTCTGCCTCTATAAGAGGATATTTTAACCATTGTTTTAAGAGCCTTGCTCCCATAGGAGTGCAAGTTTTATCCAAAAGCTCTAAAAGGGTTGTGCTTTTATTATTATTTAACGGCTCAAAAATTTCTAAATTTTTCATGCAGCTATAATCGATGCTCATACAGCCGGACAAGGTATCTACGCTAACTTTTTTAATATGATTTAAATTTAGCCCTAAATCTTCGTTAAGGTAGGTAAATAAGGCCCCAAGAGCGCTAATACAAGGACTTTTGCTTTTCAAGCCCAAGCTATCTAAAGAATGGACTTTAAAATGGGATTTTAGCTTTTCTTCATCAAGCTCAAGGTCAAAATACCACTCGTCTTTAAGATTTATGATAAAATTAAAACTAGAAGATATCTCTTCTAGAATATCAGAATTTTCCTTCTTGAACTTTTGCGAGGCCAAAAGCTCTTTTGGTTTGATTTTATAAAGCTCTGCTAATAATTCTTTTTTGTTTTCAAGTTCAATAGATGAGCAATAAGAAGTGGTAAGATCAAGCGAAATCAGGCCAAAAATGTCGTTTTGCTGATAGATAGAGACAAAAAAATTATTGTTTTTATCCTCAATCAATGAAGAATTAATAATGGTTGCCGGAGAAATTATTCTCATTATTTCTCTTTTTACAAGCCCCTTAACAACTTTTGGATCTTCCGTCTGTTCGGCAATAGCCACTTTATATCCCTTGGCTATAAGCTTATCAACGTACCCATCGCAAGTATGCGCAGGCACTCCGCACATCGGCACTTTTTGCCTTTGGGTCAAAGTCAAAGAAAGCTCTTTAGCCATCAACTTAGCATCTTCATAAAAAGCTTCATAAAAATCGCCTAGCCTAAATAAAACCAATGCATCTTTAGCCTTTTGTTTACAGCTATGCCACTGTTTCATCATTGGGGTTGTTTCAATATTGTCCATACTCAGTTTAGTTAAAAGTTAAGGGAGGGCTTCGCCCTCCAGCTCCCATTAAAGGGGCAACGCCCCTTTAAAATCCGATTATTTTTAAGGTCTTGCTCTATTTTAGCGTATCTCTTAATTTTCTTTTATGCATAAAGTTGATAATATAGATTTATGGGATCATTTAGCAAAGAAAGTTTAGAGTTACTAAGGCAGAGGATAGACCTTGTAGAGGTATTATCCCCCTATGTTCGTTTTCAAAGAACAGGGGGATATTTTAAGGCCCTATGCCCATTTCATGAGGAGAAGAGCCCTTCTTTTGTGGTACAAAGAAGCGACACACATTATCACTGTTTTGGCTGCGGCGCTCACGGAGATGCCATTGCTTTTTTGATGAACTATCAAAAGATGACCTTTTTAGAAGCGGTCGAGCATTTAGCAGAGAAATTTCAGGTCCATTTGGAAGTGGAAGAAAAA
>JACRNF010000033.1 GCA_016219355.1 Chlamydiota bacterium
GAAAGGCTTGGTCTTAGTTACAATCTTCTAACAGAGCTTCCCGCGAACTTTTTAATCAATGCCGCTAATTTACAATGGCTTTATCTTAATAACAATCTTCTACCAGAGCTTCCCGCGAACTTTTTAATCAATGCCGCTAATTTTCGAGTTCTTTTTCTTAGTAACAATTTTCTAACAGAGCTTCCCGCAAACTTTTTAATTAATGCCGCTAATTTACAATGGCTTAGTCTTGATAACAATCGCCTAACAGAGCTTCCCACAAACTTTTTAATTAATGCCGCTAATTTACAATGGCTTGATCTTGATAACAATCGCCTAACAGAGCTTCCCGCGAACTTTTTAATCAATGCCGCTAATTTACAAAGGCTTAATCTTGGTAACAATCTTCTAACAGAGCTTCCCGCAAACTTTTTAATCAATGCTGCTAATTTACAAAGGCTTTATCTTAATAACAATCGCCTAACAGAGCTTCACGAAAACTTTTTAATCAATGCCGCTCATTTAGAAAGGCTTGATCTTAGTAACAATCAGCTAACAGAGCTTCCTGCAAACTTTTTAATCAATGCCGCTAATTTACAAAGGCTTGATCTTGAAAATAATCCACTAAAATATCAAGCATCTCTTTTTTATAGACAGGATATTGTAGGAAATCTTTACAGAAACATAGTGAGAAGACCACCTCATCAGAATTTAATTTTCAACACAATGACAGTTGCGGCTGTTCTAATAGCCATAACTACAAATTTCTATTTATCAAGCAATAGAAAATATTGATTTTTTTACTATTTTCCGAGCGACATCATTAAACCTGGCTATGACGGTTTATTCTAAAGCCACTCCATATAAATAAGCCCTAAGGGAAGGCCCGGATGGCCAGAATTTGCCCTCTGGACCGCTTCCATAGACAATTTTCGGATCATGTTAGCAATTTTTTTAATGTCGTTTTTTAGATCCATATCCATAATCTTCCCTCACTCTATTTATTTTTTTTATAAACTACAAACTGGGAAAAGAACATTTTTGACTTTTAGGCCATATTAAAGTAAATTAATATTCTTATAATTTAGCATTTTGAGGCCATATGTCATCCCAAGAAATAAGAAGAGGTTTTTTAAACTATTTTAAATCCCAGTCCCATACCATCGTCCCCTCATCTCCGGTAATACCCCATAACGATCCCACGCTTCTTTTCACCAATGCCGGCATGAACCAGTTCAAAGATGTGTTCTTGGGAAAAAGCAAAAGAGATTACACAAGGGCAACCACCACTCAAAAATGCATAAGAGCAGGAGGAAAGCATAACGACCTAGAAAATGTTGGCCATACTTCCCGCCATTTAACTTTTTTTGAAATGCTCGGCAATTTTTCCTTTGGAGATTATTTTAAAAAAGAAGCCATAGGCTTTGCTTTTGATGTTACAACCCATGTTTTTGCCTTTGACCCTGAAAAAATCTGGGTCAGCGTTTATGAAGACGACGATGAAGCCTTTGAGCTTTGGCAAAAATATATTCCTGTTAAAAGAATTGTAAGACTTGGGGAAAAAGATAATTTTTGGTCCATGGGCGATACAGGACCATGCGGCCCATGCTCCGAGCTTTTATATGATCGAGGACCAACATTTTCTAAAGAAAATTCCCCTTTGACAGATAGCGGAGAGCGGTTCTTGGAATTTTGGAACCTTGTGTTTATGCAATTTAACAAAAATGAAAAAAAAGAGCTTTTGCCACTACCTAAAAAAAGCATCGATACCGGATCGGGCCTTGAAAGAGTGATGATGTTAAAAATGGGAGTTGATTCAGTATTTTTAACCGATGTCTTAAGAGGACTGATTGCTGAAGTAGAAAACATCTCAAAAGTAAAATACGATCCGTTTAATTGCGAACTTGCACCTGCTTTTAATGTCATAGCCGATCATATTAGATCGCTAGCTTTTGCTATTGCCGACGGCGCCATCCCCAGCAACGTGGAAAGAGGCTATATCTTAAGAAAATTGATCAGAAGAGCTTTTAGATATGGCAAAATGCTTGGATTAAATAAACCATTTTTATCCAAAATTCTACCCAAACTAACCTCTTTAATGGGAGATGATTTTGAAGAGCTAAAAGCAAATGAGTCCAGGACCGCAGAAATTCTGCAAATAGAAGAAGAATCGTTTATTAAAACTCTTTCAAAAGCCAATAATCTTCTATCCCAAATTGTTGAAGAGGCTAAAAAACAGAAAAGAAAAATTTTAGGCGAAGAGGCTTTTAAACTAAAAGATACATATGGTTTTCCTATTGAAGAGATATTGCTTATTGCCAAAGATGCCCATTTGGAAGTAGACCTTGCCATTTTCAACAAATTAGAAGAAGAGGCCAAAGAAAAATCCAAATCTGCCCAAAATGTAATTTTGCAAAAATTTGATCAAAATCAATTTGCCGACTTTACAAAAACCCATAAGCCCACAACCTATTTAGGACAAAATATTTTAGAATCTCCTGCTCATATCATTGCCATGATAGTCAATGACAAATTCACCGATGAAATAAAAGAAGGCGAAGAAGGGATTATTATTTTAGATACTACCCCCTTCTATGCCGAAATGGGCGGACAGATCGGCGATACGGGACAAATTACCAAAGGAGCCAATCTCTTTATTGTTAACGACACCAAGTCTCCATATCCAGGAGTTGTTACCCATATCGGTAAACTTGAAAAAGGAAAACTCTCAAAGCAAGATAAAGTTTTAGCCTCGGTCAATAAAGAAAGAAGACAAAATATTGAGAACAACCACTCGGCAACCCACCTTTTGCATTATGCCTTAGAAAAAGTTTTAGGGCCCCACGTTAAGCAAAAAGGATCTTTGGTCGATGATAAACGGCTCCGTTTTGACTTTGATCATCATAAGGCGCTAACAACTGCTGAGATTAGAGAAGTTGAAACTTTAGTCAATAAAAAAATCAGAGAGAACACCGAAGTAAAAGCCTATGAAATTCCTTATGATGAGGCTTTAAAACAAAAAGAGATCAAACAATTTTTTGGAGAAAAATATTCTTCAAAGGTCAGAGTTGTCGATATGCAAAGCTCTAAAGAGCTCTGCGGTGGAGCCCACACCTCATTTTTAGGCAATATCGGATTTTTTAAAATTTTAAAGGAAATGAGCGTTGCCAAAGGGGTAAGAAGGATCGAGGCGGTTAGCGGTCTTGAGGCAGAAAAACTAGTTTATCAAACTGAAGATCTTTTAGAAAAAACTGCCGCTTTATTAAAAACAGTTCCGGCAAAAATTGAAGAGACTGTCTCTTCAATGATCGAATCTACCGCTTCTTTAAACCAAAAAATGAAAAATCTTAGAAAAGAGCATGTTAAAAACTTACTGGACCAGGTAGCCTGCAAAATAGAAAAAATTGGTTCTATCAATGCCATTTTTCAAGAACTGGATTTAAACACCGATGAGCTTTCCTCTTTTGCCGACTCTTTGATGCAAAAAATCAAATCGGGTGTGATCGTGCTTGCCCTACAAGTGGAAAATAGGGTGCAAGTTTTAGTAAAGATCAGCCCGGACCTTGTAAAATTGAACCTTTTTGCAAACGATTTCATTTCAGAAATCTCCCCTCTCATCAAAGGAGGCGGAGGAGGCAATAAAGAGCTCGCCCAAGCAGGTGGCAAAGATCCATCTCAAATAAAACCGGCCTTTGAAAAGATAAAAGATTTGATTAAAAAAAAGAGTTAATTTGATTTAGTATGTACAAAGGTGAGCTACAGCAATTTTTTATCGAAAAAAGCCCCTCTTTTAAAGCGTTAAGAGAGTCTTTGAATAAGGATAACTTTTTTGTTATAGAATCGGTCATTGACAGCCAAAAAGGGCTCATTGCCGGATCTCTTACCAATGATTTTAAAAACATTTTGATTATCACAGGGGGGATTCGAGAAGACTCTCTTTTTGAAAACTTATCTTTTTTTCAAAAAGACAACTTAATTGAAATTCCCTCTTTCGATCTTTTTTTAGACGGCATCGAGCCGAGCCCCGATATTATCGGCAAAAGGATGGAGAGCTTTTATGAGCTCTCTTTAAAAAAAGATGCTTCTAAAATTATTTTATGCAATCTGCAGACCGCCCTTCAAAAACTGCTTCCGATAAAAAGTATTTCTTCTTTATTTTTAAATCTTAAAAAAGGAGATGAAATCTCTTTAGATAAGCTAGCAGAAAAGCTTATCAATATGGGTTATGAAAGAGCCCCTATTGTCAGCGATAAAAAACAGTTTGCCGTCCGGGGTTGTATTTTAGATGTTTTTCCCACATCGGCCGATTCACCCTATCGTTTAGAATTTTTTGGCGACACCATTGATAATATTAGGACCTTTGATTTCATGTCGCAAAAATCAATTGAAAAGGTACCAAAAGTATTTATTTGCCCCGGTAATGAACTATCTTTATTAAAAAAACAAAAGGAGTTCAGCTCCATTATTGATTTTCTAGATGACAATACTTTGGTAATTTTTGATGATTTGCTAGCAATTGAAGATAGCTGGACCCTTTTAAAATCACAAAATAATCTTCTTTTAGATTTAGACACTTTTTTAAGTGTGATCCAAAACTTAAAAAAAATCTTTTTTTCAAAAGAGCCGATAGAAATGCTCTCGGAGGTTAAAAAAGGAGATTTTACCAAATTTTTTACTCCCATTACCTTTGAGATGTTTCAAAAACCTTTTTCTGCTAAAAAATGGCATCATCCTTTTCAAGACTTGTCCATTTTTATTGAAGATAAAAGCATAATTGATTGCGTACCGGAATTTTTAGAGCAAAGATTTTCTTTGCTCTTCATCAATGACTCGGAGCAAGAAGAAAAAGTTCTTAAGGAAAAACTTGCCTCATCAGAGCAAATCTTTTTTGAAAGAGGTTATATATCCTCCGGCTTTGTCATCATGGATACTCATTTGGTAATCATTTCAGGATCCGACCTTTCTCATAAAACCAGGGTCCGTAGACAAAAATATCGAAGCACTTTTCATCTTCCCTCATCAGAATTTCATCAACTCTCGGTAAATGACCTTGTGGTCCATTATCATAGCGGCATTGGCAAATACCTCGGCATAGAAAAACTATCCAATCATCTTGGACAAGATACCGAATTTTTTGTTTTGGAATATGCCGAAAACTCCAAACAATATGTTCCTATCTCCCAAGCTCATTTAATTTCTCGCTATATCGGCTCGCATGATGAAATGCCCACTTTAAGCACTCTTGGCTCAACTAAATGGCAAAAGACCAAAGAAACGGCCCAAAAACAAATTATTGGCTACGCCAGCGATCTTTTAAATCTATATGCCCAAAGAGAGCTCGAAGGGGGCTTTGTTTTTGCAGAAGATTCTGAAGATTTCAAACTTTTTGAACTTGATTTTCCCTATCAAGAAACATCGGATCAATTAAACGCTATCGAAGATATCAAAAAAGACATGATGTCAACAAAACCCATGGATCGGCTCATTTGCGGCGATGTTGGATATGGTAAAACTGAAGTCGCCATCAGGGCTGCCATAAAAGCGGTATTAGATGGAAAAAAGCAAGTTGCAGTATTAGTCCCCACCACTGTTTTAGCAATGCAGCATTATGAGTCGTTTAAAGAGCGGTGCTCAAACTTTGCCGCAAATATAGAGGTAGTCTCAAGGTTTCATACTGCCAAGCAAAACCAGAAGACCTTGCAAGATCTAAAAGAGGGCAAGATCGACATCATCATCGGCACTCACCGGATTTTATCTCAAGATGTTCAATTTAAAGATTTGGGAATGATCATAATTGATGAAGAGCAGAGGTTTGGAGTTAGGGCCAAAGAACATTTAAAAAAATTAAAAAAAGGGGTCGATTGCATCACCTTGTCGGCAACGCCGATACCTAGAACTCTTTACATGTCTTTGGTAAAAGTCAAAGACATGTCGGTAATCAACACTCCTCCCCAAGATCGTCTTCCCATCAAAACTATCATCGCCGAAAATGAAGATAACATTATAAAAAATGCTCTGCTTCGAGAGCTCGCAAGAGAAGGGCAAAGTTTTTTTATTCATAACCGGGTAGAGTCTATTTATCAGCGTGAAGATTATATTAAAAAACTGCTTCCAAAAGCTAGAACCGGCGTAGTCCATGGCCAGATGCCGGCCGATGGCGTTGATACTATTTTTCACTCATTTAAAAATGGTGAAATGGATATTTTATTTTCCACTACGTTAATTGAAAATGGGATTGACATTCCAAATGCCAACACAATTTTAATTGATCGCGCAGATACTTTTGGCCTGGCCGATCTCTATCAATTGCGCGGAAGGGTTGGCAGATGGAACAGAGTTGCCTACGCCTATTTTTTAATTCCCAAGAACAAAGAAGTTTCAGAAATTTCCCGCAAAAGGCTAAATGCCTTATTAGAATCTGGAGGTTATGGCGGCGGGATGAAGCTTGCCATGCGAGATCTAGAAATTAGAGGAGCCGGCGATATTTTAGGCATCAAACAATCAGGACAAGTTTCTTCAATTGGTTTTCATCTTTATTGCAAACTCTTAAAAAAGACCATTGAGTCTTTAAAAAACAAAAAGAAAACAAGCTTTATTGAAACTAAGATGGACTTCCCATTCACAGCTTCACTTCCCGAAAGCTATATCAACGAGACCTCTCTTCGTATGGAAATCTATCATCGTCTTGGAGAAGTTAATTCTTATCAAGAATTAGATAAAATTATAGATGAGATCAAAGATCGATTTGGCCCCTTGCCAGAAGATGCGATTTATTTATATCATTTAACCCGCATCAGGATATTTGCCAGCCTAAATCAATTTACTCTTTTAAAATTTACCTCTTTTACCCTTTATGCCGAGCAGCTTTATAAAACAAAAGTTACAAAAACTTTAATGCTATCGAAAATTTCTTCTGCCAAAGCTTTAGAAGAGACTGTGATTGCTCAATTGCAAAAGAGTTTTGAGTGTCCTTATACTTCAGGCTGATTTTTAGCATGCTCTCTTGTGTAAGAGCCTTTAACAGATTTGGAGAGCATTTCTCTTGCCCTTCGTAAGACCTTGATTCCAAGCTCAACATGATTGGAGGTGAAATTTTCAAATACCAGCTCCGAGCTTTTTTTGGTTTTGATCCCCTCTTCATTTAACGGAAGGTCAGATATTAATAAAAGAGCTCCTAAAGTAAGTTTTCTTTTATAGCTTGCTGAAAATAAAGTAGCGCATTCCATTTCGATACCTTGGGCTTTGGAAGCTTTCAAAATATTTTTAAAATCTTCATTAAACTCCCAAAATCGCATATTGGTGGTATAAGTTATACCAATATGATAAACCGCTTTTTGCTCTTCCAGCACTTCCGTTACCGCTCTTTGCATTAAAAAATTGGCCAAAGCGGGCACTTCCGGCGGAAAATAATAATCAGAAGTACCTTCCCCTCTAATGCTAGCTACCGGCACCAAGTATTCCCCTACTTTATATCTTCTTCTAAGTCCGCCACACATCCCCAAAAGGATGGAGCATTTTACCGGTAAAAAAGAACATAGGTCTACCACTAAAGCAGCTGCAGGAGACCCTATTTTAAAATCTAAAATAGAAATATCTTCAGTTTTGGAATGGGCCACTTTAAAAGCGGACCCCTCAAAAATAGGGATGTCTCTTTTTTTGGCATAATATTCAACATATTTAGGAAAGTTGGTAATGATCAAATTGCTTTGAAAATCTTCAACCTTGCTGCCTGAGTATCTTTCAAGCGTATCGAAGGCCACTTGGGTCTCTAGGGCGTTTTTTTCCATATATCTCTCTTTTAATTTCACTTTAAATTAGAATCTAAAAAAAGTCCAGTGATGCAGTTAAAATTATTTTTACCTCTTGCAGTTTAATAGCAAGATTGATATAATGTTTGCATGAAGACAATTAAAAAGCATTATTTTCCGTGTGATTTTTCAAATTTTTGCGATTTTCAAATCGTACACGGAAGCTCCATTTTATCTTCTATTCAAATTCTCCTTTCATTAGTCCTAGTGCGCCCAAGGGCGCAGTAATAATTTTTTTTCTATCAGATTTTTTTTTGTAACTGGTCCCCAAAGGTAACTGCTCATCAACTTGCGGTAAAAGTCATTTGTAGCGAGACCAAGCAATCACAAGATTTCGAGAAGCAAATAGCAATAAATGAGCTATTTGCGACGAGAAATAGAAGTGAGGGCGAAGGTCACAGCACAAAGGACTTACCTCAAGTTTATGAGCAGTTGCCCCCAAAGGACTGATTTTAAAATTTATTAAAAAAAGGAGATTTTTATGTCTACATCAACGCCATCGGCCGCAAATGGGCCGACCTCACAACAAATGTGGGCCCAATTTAACCCATATGAGATTTCTATGTCTATACCAACATCGGCTACAAAAAAAGTATGGGCCCAATTTAGCCCATATATAAATCCACCGCTTGCAGCAATGGCTGCAATTGTTCCTGTTTTCTATGGCTTTGCAGCCAAAAGCGCTCAGCAATTAGGATTGCCAATTCCTCGCATGAGCGTTAGAAAGGCGGTAGAAGGCGGTTGGAAAGCCATCCCTGCTATCGGCATCACGGTCGGTTTACAAATGGTTGGACAAGGCTTTGTTGAAAATGCGATCATGGGGGCATCTGATAAGAAAGATCAGAAGCCAAGTTTTGCAACTATGCTTATCGGCTCCGCTATTGTTGGCGGTATATCTGCCATCCCACTCGCCGTTTTCAATGGTAAAACAATGGAAAAAACTGCTCGGCAAGCGCTTATGGCATTGTCAGCAAAACAGGTCGGAGTTATTATCTCAAGAGAGACGATCTTTCTTTTATCAATAAGAATGATCGGACCCTTGAGCGCCTACATGAAACATAGCTGTGGAGAAAATAAAGCAGTTGACTACGGCTCTGCATTTGCAAGCGGAGCAATAGGAAGTATCATTGGGCATCCTTTCGATACAGCTTTAACTCTTTGGCAAAAAGGGATGGAAGTAAAAAATGTTCGGCAATTGATGAGAGGATGTCCTATGAAGGCATTGGCCGTCGGAGGATTTTCAGTTTGCTACAAAGCGGCAAATGAGCTGCTTGAATCTGCTTCTAAGAAATAGTAGATTCTATAGGTCTTTGCATATGAAAAGATCGTGAATCTTAATAATCTTAACAATTGAAATACTGAAAAAAATGGCCTTTCACAGCCTCAGACCGAGGTTTCGATCTGTTTTTCCAATTTTGCATCATCATTCCAAAACTTGTTC
>JACRNF010000034.1 GCA_016219355.1 Chlamydiota bacterium
ATAGAACCCTATTTAAAAGGAAAAACAAACGTCAAAAAAAACAGAATAATAGAGGGGTTTTATCTATGGATTTTGTATGGAAATGCTAAAAAAAAGAGCTAAAATTATTAGGGGTTAAAAAAAACCGTGAATATCCGTGATGAACGATTTTTTAGAGCTTGACTTGGATATGGTTTTAAAACAGCATCTAAAAAATTGTCGCTTAATTAAAGTGGTTGCCAATCTACCCTATAACATCACCACCCCCATAATCGTAAAACTTTTAAACTCTTCATTAATTTCTTCCATCACAATTATGGTCCAAAAAGAGGTGGCACATCGAATCGTAGCTAAAAAAAACAGCAAGGATTATAGCGCTTTTACGCTCTTTGTAAATTATTATGCCGAGCCCAAGCTTATGTTTGAAGTATCCAAAAACTGTTTTTATCCAAAGCCCAAAGTAGATTCAGCTATTGTGCAGTTAACCTTAAAAAAAAGCCTACCCAATATTGATAAGGAAAAATTCCATGAACTGGTTAGAAAAGCCTTTCACCAAAGAAGAAAAATGCTCACTTCCTCTTTAAAAGAATATTGCGACGGCAATCTACTCAAACAAGCGCTTCAAGATTTAAACCTAAAACAAACCACTAGACCAGAAGATCTTGGGTTAGATCAATTCATCACCCTATTTGAAAAGATTTTTTAGCATATAAAAAAAGCTTCTTTTTAGATCAATGGTTGCATAAACTGGCGCTGTTTTTATAATTTGTCCATTGCCCATTAGCTTCACTTCCCCTACTTGATCCCCTTTATTTAAAGGAGCTTTGAGATCATACCAACTAACATAAGCTTTAATTTCAAGTTCTTCCGAAGGATAAAAATCATACGTAAGATCCTCTTTTAAAGAAGCTAAAAGCCTATCAGATGTCCCTTCAATATCAGTTTTAAATTCACATTGGGCTGAGATAATTTTTCTAGAAAATCTTTTTTCCTGGAAAGCCTTTTCAAATAGTAAAATTGCATCTTGATATCTTTCGGTCGTTTTAGAGCAGCCTAAAACCACAGCGATTAATTTTCGACCATCTTTTTCTGCAGCGGCTACAAGATTATATTTGGATGCAGCGAGAAAACCGGTTTTGCCTCCAATTATATAGGGATAATTAAATCTCCCCGATTTTAATAAAAGATTAATGTTATCCACCATTTTGGTTTCATGTTTATTGGTTTTTGGCCTTGCAAAAGTTTTAGTTTTAAAAATGGCTACAAATTCGGGATTTTTCAAGGCCTCTTTAGTCATTTGGGCTAAATCACTTGCAGTAGTCACATGATCCGGATAATATAAACCATGGGGATTGCAAAAGTTAGTACTCAAGCAGCCAATACTTTTAAGATATTGGTTCATCTCATCCACAAAACAACTGACGCTGCCCGAGGCCGCTTCTGCAGCTACATTAGCCGCATCATTGCCCGATCTTAGCAGTATACCATATAATAATGACCTTAATGGAATAGTCTCGCCTTTGCTTATTTCGAAGTTAACTCCATCGGGCTCAAGCCAATATGGGGAAATTTTATATCCTCTTGCCTTTTTGGCATCGGCAGACATCTGTTTAAGTGCTTCCGTTGAAGCGGTAAAGGACTTTTGCAAAAGCTCTTTTTTTCTTTCTAGTATATATAAGGTAGTGGCAATTTTAGTAGTTGAGGCGGGAAATATTTTTTCATTTGCATTCTTTTCAAATAACACAGTTCCATTATCGGCATTAATCAAAATAGCCGATTTAGCAAAAATTTCAACTTCTAAAGGTTTGGCATAAACAAAAATTATCGAAAAAAGGCTACAAAATAAGAAAAAAGCTCTAAACATCCGATTCTCCAATGATATGTTTTATGATAATAGAAAAAATTGATAATAGTTTCCAGATTTTTTTAAAAAACAATTCAATTTTAGCTAATTAAACATTCTTATATTCAATAACATATATTTAATTTTTGAAATATTTTAAACCAGTTCTTGACAGCCTCTTATTTAAAGATATAGAATACGGTTAAGGGCAACTGTTTGGAGCGGTTTAAAAAATGTTAAACCCTATAGAAATAGAAAACTTATATAAGCAATATGCAGAAAATTTATCTCAGCTGGCGCATGATGGGATAACTTCTGTAGACTTGCCTCTATTGCATGAGTTAAATCTATTAAATGAACATGATCAGATAAAAGATGACCCTGATGATTTGACCCAATATTTCCATGTAATTGAAACTGCTGAAAAAGTAACTCTTTTTAACGAACAATTTTTAGTTTGGATTTTGCCAAAAACCGAACAAGACAATCCTATCACTTATGTAATGATAGCTTTAAATGCTGGTGGAAAAACTTCATTAGAAGTTGTCTTTACAACATCCGGAGTTTATAATACCCCGAGATATGTTTTAAAAGTCCTTCAATACTACCTAATTGATATGTTAGAGACACAAGCTACCCTATCCGCTATGGAAAAAAAAGAGTAGTTTAACTAAGATATTTTATAAAAAAGCCTTATGCATACTTTTCCGATTGTTGACCTTCATGCCGATCTTCTTTGTTATTTAGAAAAAGATCCTAAAAGAACCCCTTTTGACTTAGAGTCAAGATGTTCTATACCGCAACTAAAAAAAGGAAACGTCATTTGGCAAACTCTGCCCATATTTACCCATACTAATAAAGGTTCCTCTTTATCGACAATACGACAAATTAATTGTTTTAAAGAACTTAAAATCCAAAAAGATCTCAACTTTTTAGTCTCCATTGAAAATGGTTCTGCATTTTTTGAAGAAGAAGAACCTTTAAGTCTTGGACTTAAAAGAGCTCAAGACTTTTTATCTTGGATTACTCCCCTATATATTAGCCTTACCTGGAAATTTGAAAATAGGCTCGGCGGAGGAAACATGACAAATATCGGTTTAAAAAAAGATGGAGAAGTTTTTTTAGAATTTTTACAAGATAAAAATATCGCCATCGATCTTTCCCATACCTCAGATAAGCTCGCGTTTGATATTTTAAATTATTTAAATA
>JACRNF010000049.1 GCA_016219355.1 Chlamydiota bacterium
ACGGGATCGTAATCTATTGACAAAGGACGATTGTAATTTTTTACTAAGTGAAAATCTCCCAGTAGGATACATAGCTCATGATTGCCGCACAAATATACGCATCGTTCAGGATGATTTTGATTTTTGATGAATAATGCATCAAGACGATCAAAAACTTTTAAAGTTTCTGATCCTTTATCGTTACAATCTCCCATTATGACAATTGTGGTATTCCCATCTTTAGCATGTGATTGGTTAAGCATGATATCAAATTGAACATCATTGCCATGGATATCAGTCATTACTACAACTCTTGGAGTGGTTAGAGGAAGGGGACTAGATAAAGAGGCGGCAGCGGCTGCAGTAACTTGAGGCATTGCCAGGCTTGCAGACGCGGCTGAAGCACCTGGATCTAATATAGGACTTGCTTGTAAATCTTGCACAACTACTAAATTGCCTGACACCCCGCCCCACCCATCGAATACTGCGTCCTCCTGAGGTGGTTCTGCCGGAGCCGGAGCTCTCGCCGCTGCTCCTGCTATTTGTCCTGGATCTCCAACTGTTACTCTTAGAGCTAATTGAGCAGGCGTCATAGATGCGGCCTGAGGCTCAAAATGACCTGTTATCTCCAATATGCCGAATGGATCGCAGTCTGGAGTGACGATTCCTTGTCCACTACTTGATGTTTGTTTTCCAGTCACTGCTGCTGAACTTGCCATACCTTATATATATCCTTGTTTAAATTAAGTGTATTGTATTTGCAATACATTTTATTATATATTAATTAGTAATTAAAAACAATTAATTAATATAATGGTTTTAAAAATTAAATTATTTTTTGTCCCGTTAAGCTCTGGAAATCAAATTTCAAGAAAATTTGTTAAATTAGAACAACTTGTGACGATATCCGTCGTATAAAATCCGTTCTAACTATTTTATCTAAAAAATAAAAAAACTAGTAATGAATAAAAACATTGAATTTATTTTTTTTTTTACTTATGCCTAAATTAATCACCAATTTAAGGAATAAGGCTATGAATTCTGAAATCAATGACGATTTAGATGCTATCATGCAAAAAGCTAAAATTGCCCAAGAAAAATACCGCACTTATTCCCAAGAACAAGTCGACAAAATTTTTTATCACGCAGCGCTTGCAATTAATAAAAAAAGAGTTGTTTTAGCGAAAGAAGCCGTTGCAGAATCTAACATCGGACTTGTTGAAGACAAAGTAATTAAAAATCATTTTGCTTGCGAATTTATTTACAATCAATATAGGGAGGCTAAAACATGCGGTATTCTTTTTCATGACGAAGCTCAAGGCATCTATAAAATAGCTGAACCCTTAGGAATTATCGCCGGCATTGTCCCAACTACTAACCCAACATCTACTATTATTTTTAAAGCGCTACTTGCTTTAAAAACTAGAAATGGAGTTGTTTTTTCTCCTCATCCCAGGTCAAAAAAATGCTCTATTCATACCGCACAAATCATCAGAGATGCAGCTGTAGAAGCAGGAGCTCCGGAAAATATTATTAGCTGGCTAGCCAATCCGACAATTGAACTAACTCAAAAATTAATGCAGCATCCTTACACAAGTATAATTTTGGCAACAGGTGGGCCTGGAATGGTAAAATCTGCCTATTCTTCCGGTACTCCGGCTATCGGAGTAGGATCAGGTAATGTCCCTGCAATTATCGACAAAAGTGCAAATATTGAAATGGCTATTTCTTCGATAATTATCAGTAAAACATTTGATAATGGAACTATTTGCGCCTCGGAACAATCGGTTATAGTCCATTGTGAAATATATAACGCAGTTGTGCAAGAGTTTAAAAAAAGAGGAGCTTATTTTTTAAATAAAGAAGAAATTGTCAAAATAAGAAAATTCATATTACAAAATGGAAGGCTCAATCCGGATATAGTGGGACAATCAGCGTTAAAAATCGCAAAAATGGCCGGTATTCAAGTACCTTCAGATATAAAATTATTAATAGGAGAAGTTGAAAAAATAGGTATTGAAGAGCCGCTTAGTTATGAAAAGCTCTCCCCGATCTTATCCATGTATAAAGCAAATGATTTTGCCGATGCCGTAAAAAAAGCCGAGGAAGTGGTTGCTTTTGGTGGAATGGGTCATACCTCTTGTTTGTATATAAATGAAAATCAAAAAAAAGAAGTTGAAGAGTTTGGATTAAAAATGAAAACCGGACGAATTTTAATAAATTCTCCAGGAGCGCAAGGAGCGATCGGCGGCATTTATAATTTCAATCTTGAACCCTCATTAACTTTAGGTTGCGGCAGCTGGGGTAAAAACAGCGTCGGAGAAAATATAACAATCAAACACTTGATGAATATAAAAACACTGGCGGAAAGAAGAGAAAACATGCTTGGGTTTCAAGTTCCCCCTAAGATTTATTTTAAATTCGGCTCAGTGCGAGAAGCTTTTAAAGATTTAAAACAATACAAAAGAGCCTTTATAATTACCGATAATACTGTCAATAAAATGTATGGATCTAAAATTACAGATATTTTAGATGAATATAAAATCCAAAATACAGTGTTTTCCCAAGTACATCCCGATCCGGATCTAGATGATATTAAAAATGGCCTTAAAGCTATCAACAACTTTCAGCCGGACTTGATAATAGCCCTAGGGGGAGGATCTTCCTTGGACGCTGCAAAAATAATTTCGCTTCTGTATGAACATTCAAATATCGATTTTGAAGATCTGGCAATGCGCTTTATGAATATTAGAAAAAGAATCTTTAAATTTTCTAGTCTGGAAAAAAAAGCCAGTTTAATAGCTATTCCAACAACTTCGGGAACAGGTTCTGAAGTTACCCCTTTTGCTGTAATTACCGATTCCAAAAAGAATTTAAAATACCCTATTACTGATTATGAGCTTACTCCCGACATGGCCATCATCGATCCCGATTTTGTAAAATCCATGCCCAAAAGTTTAACCGCTGCTTCAGGAATTGATGCAATTACTCATGGTATTGAAGCTTATGTTGCCATAACGGCCTCTGAATATACCGATGGTCTCGTACTTGAGTCTCTTTCTTTATTATTTAAATATTTACCGATAGCCTATAAAGAAGGAGAAAAAAATTTAGAAGCAAGAGAAAAAGTCCATTATGCTGCAACAATGGCCGGAATGGCCTTTGCCAATGCCTTTTTAGGAATATGTCATGCAATGGCCCATCAACTAGGCGGAATATTTCATCTGCCTCATGGAATTGCCAACGCACTCCTTCTTCCCCATATCATTCGTTATAATGCAGTTGACAACCCTACAAAACAGTCTATTTTCTCACAATATACGTATCCCATAGCCAAACAAAAATATGCTCACTTATCCGATTTTTTAAATCTTGGAGGATCAACAGAGGATGAAAAAATCGAAAAGCTAATCGAAAAGATCAGGAAGTTAATGAAAGAATTAGATATTCCATCAAATATTATTGAAGCCGGAGTATCAGAAAAAGATTTAAAAGATAATCTTGAAGAACTTACCGATAGGGCATTTGAAGATCAATGCTCTTTAACTAATCCTCGGTACCCCCTTTTTGATGAAATTAGGGAACTCTATTTGAAATTATTACCTGAGCCAAAATAAGATTTTCTCTTAATTATACCTAAACACCTTGAAAAATTGGATTTTCGGCTTCGTCAAAGCCTCGGGATTTAAAGATCGTAAGTGGATTCATATTTCTAATATTTATCCACTTACGATCTTTAAATCGCGAGATCTTTCACTGAAGCCCAAAACCAATTTTTCAAGGTGTTTAGGTATATCAATAAAAAAAAGGATTGGGGAGATGTTATTTTGAGAAAATTAACATTATGCATAACTCTTGTAAACATCTTAACAATGAGTTTAGCTTTTAGCTTAGTTATAATTTGCATTTATTCGTTTAATAATTCAATATGTCCGGTCTTAATATTATAATAGGCTGCGAGTACTTCGATTTTTTTATCCCGGATTAGTTGTTCTATTTTAGATGATTTTTCTAAAAAACTTTTCATGTTCAATGCATTAATTTTAATAGCTTGCCCAAGCTGGTTTGTTTTAGATTCCTCTGCTTTTTGTATAGCAGGTTTGATGATTTTTGCTATTTCTTCAATGTCGGTTATTTTATTTTGTATTACAGCTTCAACCGCTCCACAATTTTCATGGCTCAAAATGAGTATAATTGCCGAATTTAGATAAAGAGCTGCGTATTCAATACTCTCTAGTTCAATTGGACCTATGATATTTCCGGCTACTCGAACAACAAATAGATCTCCCAATCCTTCATCAAAAATTATTTCTGGAGATACTCTAGAGTCGGAACATCCTACAATGATAGCGTAAGGGGATTGTTGTGAAGCGATTGCTTTTCTTCTTTCTTCATTTTGATTCGTATGCAAAGATTTATTATTAACAAACCGCTCATTGCCTTTTATGAGACGATCCAAAGCTTTTTCTGATGCAATCTTTGATTCTTTTGGCTCGCAACTAGAAAATAAAAAAATAAGTAGAAAGAAAAAATAAGATAATACAAGTGTTTTTTTCATAGATCGTTTAGGTTGTTTCCTTACTCATATGACGTTTTATCGTTTTTTTCTAGTTTATTTTTTTTAGTAATGAAAAGAAAAATTCATTTATTGCAATTCTAATTTAAGTTGATGGGACACTAATTTAGACTTTTGACTGAGGAAAACGATGGCCGAGCTCTTCAAATCTCGCTTGATCTTTTCGTATAGTAACTTATAAACTTTTAGGTAAAGAAGGTCTGATTATATGTAGAAACTTCGCTTCTTCAGGCGGCATCATTTCTTCGATCGGGATCCCATTTTTCTTTGCAAAAGCAATCTCTACCTGGACTCCTTTGGAATCTTCCCATCCTTCAAGTTTTAAAATGAGTAGCTTTTTGCATATAGACAAAATAGCCAAATCAAACTCTAGCCAATGTGCTCCGGGTAAATTTTGGGTTAGATCAACGAGGATTTCATTATGGGTTAGTGGAGAAAATACATGATGGCCTTGAGAAGACAGCTCTGCTGCAACGAAATGGGCAGCGGCGCATCGTTTTTTTCGGACATTTAGGTCCTCATCTCGATAGGGGCAAGCAAGGTAAATTAATTTCACGTGTTTCATAGTTTGATATGATAATATAGATGCAAGATTTTTTCAATAAAGAGTTTTGAAATTGTTATTGAGTTTTACCATGTTTTAGGTGTATTTGGGGATAAGAGGAGATAGAAACCAAAAGGCATTAAAATCATGCGTTTGTTTTTATGGATAAAAAAAGAGATCTTTTACATCTTTCTAGTTTTTTTCTTTTTTTTGATTTTTTTCACATTAATCAATTGGATTGAAACTTTCCTTTTTGAGCGCGCAGGAGTCACTCCATTTAGTTTTTTGGAAGTGGCCATCGCTGCGGCTCTCATTGCTAAAATCGTCATTGTAGTCGATCATTTGCCATTCATTAATTTTTTTAGAAAACGCCCCTTGGCTTATAGCATATTTTGGAAAACAACTCTTTATTGGATAATCTTACTGCTTGTACGGGTTTTAATTAGGTTTGTGCCATTTCTTTTTGGGGCCGAAAGCGGTTTTAAAGGGGATCTTGCTCAGTTTGTCAATCAAGTGAATTGGAATCTTTTTATTTCGGTTCAGGCCTTTTATCTTATGCTGTTATTCATTTTTGTAACATTTCAAGAGTTGGCATTTAGAATCGGGCCATATAAAATGCGTCGAATATTTTTTGGCAGATGAACCTATCACTATCAAGATTTTTTACGAATATTTCTAAAAAAGCTCCGTTTTGCTAATCTTAATGATCTATTAGGGGCTTTTTTATGAAAAAGTGGTTGATCTTACTTGTTCTTTGCTTGTGTAACATAATCTTAGCTACTCCCATACAAGACAGGAGAATAGAGCTTGACGCTCTTTCTCAGCTTGCCCTGGCCCTAGGCCTTCCTGCGGACAAGAATATCATTGAAGAGGCTCAAAAACATTGGTTAAGAAAACCAGGTAAAGAGAGATGGGAACTTGAAGAGATTAATCCTGATCAGCGGCTTATTGTATTGAATTGGGCAAAAAAGCAGGGATTATTTTCCGATTGGAAGCCCTCTTCTGAGGTTTATGATAAAGCTTTAATACTTGGAGCTACAACCTCACAGATGCAGAAACGGCTGGACCATCTTAAGCAGCTTTGGATCCAAGGCATTCGGTTTGATGAAATAGTATGGTTGACCGGCGATAGACCGCTTGATAATCGGGTTGATGGCCTTACCGAGCTGTGCCATAATGAATCTGAGGCGGCCCGAATTATTTTTGAAGAGGCTGATCTACCCGAAGGTATGCGCAATATTCCTGCTTTTTTTGTGGCGGTCCCTATGAAAATTGAAGGATTTTCTCTTAAACGTCCGAATACAGAAGATACGATTATTGCCTGGCTAAAAACTTTCCCAAAACCTTGCAAAGCGTTATTTGTTTCAGATCAACCATTCTGCGGTTATCAGTTTGCAATAATAAAAGCAAATCTGCCGAAGGAATTTTTGTTTGATCTCGTCGGGCAAGGCGTTGATCCCTTAAGCCATCCTGCTGCAGCCTCCATTACTCTTGATGCCATAGCACGTTGGATCTACCAAGAAGGTCTAAACAATCCTTAAGGAGTGTCTTTATGAAAAAAGGCTTGGGAAATTATTTAGGCCTTTGTAGAGTTAAATTCTTTGGTATGTGAGTCTAGCTCTTATAACTTTTTTAGATAATGGGAGCTAATCACATGTTTTTTGCTTTCTCAGACAGCTATAGACAAAGGAACTATCTCCCTACTTTTTTCAGTTAAAAGAGAGTGAGGCATTTCTACTTGAGGCGCATATTCTGCTACTAGACTAAAAATTCTATCTACTCTTTCAGTTACAGGTCCCCAAGGTATTAGGTGTACATGATATCCTAAGCTAGCAAAACGGTTCTGAAATTCTCGTTCCAAAACAATAGATTCTTCAGCTTTTTGTGTTCTAAGGCCGCCTGATTCAAAAGATGAGGTATCGGGATCTAGTTCAGTGAGAAATACATTTTGATTAAAGCCATACTTAGTTGGTAGAAGAGGAACTGCTTCAGCCATTTCAGGAGGCTCTTCTGCTAATGTTTTGTAATATTCCCGATAAACATGGGAATCTTGCAGACCTCTATCCCAGAAGCTCAATCGTATTGGCTCTTGTATGTCTTGCATTTGTAGCCGTTCAATCTCGCCGACCATATGTTTCATATTCGCCCAAGGATTTTCAATACCTTTTGCTCGCAATAGATTATAAACCCGTTCAGCACCCTCAAAAACGACAGGACAGTGGTAATGTTGGTTAATATAACGAACAATGGTTGTTTTACCGGATCCTGGAGCTCCGGTAATTACGAATCTAGGATTAGAAACTGGTGATGAGGCCATATTGTAAGACGCCTAATTTTTTGCAGAAAGTATAAATGGCGTCGGAGTTTTTATCCAAACTTTTCCTTCGGAAAAAATGAAAATTTTGTTAGGTTTCAGTCAGTACTTTGATTAGAATGGAAAGCGAAAATAATTTTTTTGGTATAAGTTACAATTTATTTTTTTGGGATTTTAAATTAATTCGTTCTAAAAAGTGTTATTCTTTGCACTTTTTCGTTCCAAAAAATGTAAAAATTTACTCAAGCACTTACCTAAAAGATGTTAAAAAAGATATCTTGAATTCAATTTCCGAACGCAATAGGTTTATGTTTAATTATTTGCGAAAAGGCTGTCTTGGATATTTATCTTTAAGTTAAAATTTAATGATCCTTAAATTTACTTAAGTGAAGGCTGCTATGTCTGTCAAAATTACTATTCTATATGATAATCGTTGTGATAAGCGTTGTTTACAAGAAGGTTGGGGGATTTTCAGCGCTTGTAGAGTATGAAGGGTCCAAGATTCTTTTTGATGCAGGAGGGGATGCTGCGGCTTTTTCTTTAAATGCCGATAAAATGCAACTTTCTTATAGTGAAATTACTCATCTACTTTTTTCTCATAGGCATTGGGATCATATTGCAGGCTTTAAAGAAATTGTAGGAAAGGTTGGTCCTAATGCAGCGCTTTATGTACCTAAGACATTTCCTTGGTTTTTGTTAAGAAATGGCTCCGCCCGATTAAAAAAAACAAAAATCGTAAAATCATTTGAAGCAATTGCGCCGAATATCTATTCCTTAGTACTTCGAGGTGGTTTTTGGCTATATGAGCAAGCTCTTATCTTAAAAACTCCTGAAGGACTTGGTATTATTACTGGTTGCGCGCATCCAGGAATAATACAAGTTATAAAAGCAGCAAAGCAACACCTTCAAGCAAAGATCTCCTTTGTGTTAGGGGGATTTCATCTGTTGTCTGATCGTGCAGAAAGTCGCTCTAATATTGTAAAACAATTTCAGGATCTTAACGTTAAAAAAGTGGCTCCCTGTCATTGCACAGGCGATCATTTTATCCGACAGTTTTATGAAGCTTATGGTCCCAACTTTTTCAAAGCGGGCACAGGTACTGTCCTCACTTTTTGATATCAAGATTTAATCTATAATGTAGAAATATACGCAAGTTTCTAACATATGAGATCCTGCTGCGGGGATCAAAATTCTATTCTCCTTAACACTATGGGTTCATTGAAGCAAATAGCTCATTCGCCTGCTCTCGGGATGCAAGTCGTCCCTTTTCAGAAGATCCATATCCGAATTCAAGCTCTCCTTGCTCGATACACTTCATCGCATGATCGGCAAACTCATCTAGAGGAACGCCATAGGTATGCAGACCTTTTCCTCCAAGATCCGTGTTCACCGCAGGAGGTATTAATTCGATGACTTGGATTGGGCTTGACTTGAGTTGATGGCGTAGACATAGGGTGAATGAATGAATCGCTGCCTTAGTTGCGCAATAGGTCGGCATTGAGGCCAAAGGAAGAAATGCCAAACCGGACGAAACATTGATGATAGTCGAAGTATTTTGCTTTAGGAGCTGCGGTATAAAAAGCATCGAGAGATGTATTGGCGCCTCAAGATTAGTCGCAATTTCCTGCCGGTGGTTTTCCCAACTTTGAGGTTCTTTCAACAGAGGTGGAAGATTTTGAATGCCGGCGTTATTGATCAATACGTTGAGAGTGGGAAAATCTCGAATCACTTGCTCAGCCAAAGATTTTCTCTCTTCCTCAGAAGCTACGTCACATTTCAAGATGTGAAGACCTTTAATGAGTCTTTTAGCTTCTTCTAGCTTTTCCTTGCGCCGGCCACAAACAATAACTTCGCTTCCTGCCGTAACGAACCTTTTGGCCAAGGCAAGCCCAATTCCGCTTGCGCCACCGGTAATTAATATCGTGTTTTTGCTAAGTTTCATTTATCACCTCTTCAAGATTTTTAACGCAGGTTTGAAAAAGTATTATCGAATTTTTAGGACATTTTATCAAGCTTGGTTTTGCTGTGCCCGATGCCTGTGAGATTTTGGATTTTTAGAACAAAAAGAACTGGGAATGCTACTTTTTTTGTGCTCACTGCCAAACTTTTAGCCTTGGGGATAACTGCTTCAATAAAAATTAAAAAATGTTAAATCTTCAGGCTAAAATTACTTTTCAAGCAAAGCTAAAGCAGTAATCGGTACCGTTATTGGCCAAAAAAGAACAGCAATACCTAAAATGACACCACCCTCGACACTACCACTCAAAAGAGCAAATGAACGCTTAAATACTTTCGCATCTAAGTCCTTAGACCGAGTGTCAATCACCGCGGCTTTGTAAGAATAAATACCGCCACCGACAGTTCCAATGGCGCCAGCAGCACCAGTCGCTAATACCACAACCCTAAAAAGTTTTCTATAGACATCTCACGCTTGCAAGTTATTAAAAAAGCTCTTGTCGCTTCTGGTCTCAACAGAGGTTTAGATGCTCCGATAGCTGCTCTTGTAAATCTCAGAGCTATACTTGCCATAAAAATTCCTCTATAATTTTCATAAGCAAAAAAGCTTATTTTCTTTTTGAGATGTTGTCAAGAAATCAAAAACACAACACATAATCAAATTGTAATGTTTTATAAGCTTTGTTATTGTAAATGGATTTAGGAAAAGGGGCATGAAGAAGATCCAAGATTATTTAACGCGAAGATCTTGAGGTTTTTTTGCAGAGGTTTTGCGCGTCGAAACCGCGGCTCTTAGAGGAGGTATAAAGTGGATTCAATGGATTTTAACGAACTCTTTAACCTGTTGCAAAATAGTGACGAGACGGACCGTATTGAGGCTAAATCTGCTATGCATGGGATTGGCAAAAGCTTCCTTGAGACAGTTGCTGCTTTTAGCAATGAGCCCGATTTGGGTGGAGGCTACATTCTACTTGGGATCTCAAGGGATGAGGATAATAATGGGTCAAAATACATCATTAGCGGGGTTCTTGATCCAGATCAGCTTCAACAAAATATCGCTTCCCAATGTCGTGAGTTATTTAGCATTCCCATTCGACCCACCATCAAGACGATCTCTCATTCCCAAGGCACTGTTCTTCTTGTTTACATTAGTGAAGCAACCTCGCATGAGAAACCTGTTTTTATCAAAAAACATGGGGTGGATATAGGAGCTTATCGGCGTATTGGATCTTCAGATCAGCTATGTACTCGAGAAGATTTAGATTTACTCTACCAGCTTCGCTCAAAAAGGAAATATGACGAAACTCTTGTTGAAAACGCATCTTTTGCAGACTTTGAGCAGGAAGCTATTAAACGGTACCGATACGAAAGGGCCAAAATCAAATCAGATGCTCCGGAATTGTTCTATGGTGATGAAGACTTGTTGAAAGCTGTTCGAGCGATTGAGACAGAAAAAGGTGTTACGCTGCCCACAGTGGGCGGGCTTCTTCTCTTTGGAAAGCAAATGGCGCTCAGACGGTTATTCCCTCTCAAGAATCAAGTAGATTATATGCTTGTCGAAGGAAGAGAGTGGATTACCGATTCGGAGAAGCGTTATTCGGCTTTTGAAATGTGTGAGGCCCTGATCACGGGTATTCCCCGTCTCATTAGCCAGATCATGACCGATATTCCACAGGTTTTTGCCTTAGAAGATGATGAAATAAGAAGGAAGGACAACCCTATCATTCCTAGGATGGTTATTCGAGAATCTGTAGTCAATGCATTAATGCATAAGGATTACAGAATTACCAGTCCCGCACAAATCATTAAATATGCCAATCGAACTGAATTTCGCAATGTGGGTTATTCTTTAAAGCCTCAAGAACAATTGGGCTTACCTGGATCCATGCTGAGAAATCCAATTCTCGCCCAGGTTTTTCGTGACATTCATTATGCTGAAGGAAAAGGGACTGGAATTGGGACTATGCGCGATGAGATGAAAAAAGCGAATCTTTCGGTCCCTTTGATAGAGTCAGACCGATCCAGCAACCTATTTGTATTGACTCTGCTGCCCCACCATCTCTTTGACAAGGAAGACATCCAATGGCTTCAATCATTTAAAGATCATAATTTAACAGATGAGGAAGCTCGCTCTTTGATTATCATCAGAGAGAAAGGAGTGATCTCTAATGCAGAATACAGGACGATTAATGGTGTAGATACCTTAACTGCAAGCGCACATTTGCGACGTCTGCGGGATCTTGGGCTTTTGGAACAAAAAGGACGGGGTAATGCTACTTTCTATGTTTCCACTAAAAAACTATTAATTGGGGACACGGAACCGGTAGCTCCCCATATAAGCTCGTTATATGGGGAGCTAACTCCCCATATAACGTCGCTAAATGGGGAGTTACACCCTTTATCGGAAGAGTTAAAAAATAAAATTAAACAACTCAAAAAGAGAACGCCTCCTAGTGAAATCAGAAATCTAATCAAGGAGTTATGTGCATCTCAATCCTTAAAATTAAGCGATATTGCAGCCATTTTATGTAGACACCCAAAGTACATTCGAGAAAATTATCTTAACGATATGGTCAAGCTGCAAGAACTGGAACATACTTTTGTTGATCCTAATCATCCTCAACAGGCATATAGGACTAAGAAATTATGAAACAAAATTTGTTTGAAGCTGCCTATAAACTTGATGGGTTCTTGCAAAGATTTAAAAATCGTTTGATGGTAGGCCATGAGTTTTGCGATGAACCTATTCTAAATGGATTAAAAGCAATACAATCACTTCTTGCTCCAGTGGAATCTAGAAAGGAATTTAACGACGAATATTGGACATTCTGGATTGAAATGCCGCGCGGCTTGCTTGAGGTATTTGTTAAAGAAAATACCGAAGAAGAGGAATGTAACGAAGAGGATTTATTGGAAGAAATACGCGCTGAATTAAAGAATGAGTGGGACTATCGCTATCCTGAGCTATCCAAGTGGTATTGTTTAACTCTGCGTAATCAATCTCGTATCAATGAATTCCTGCTGAGTTTTGACGAATACTGGATCATGCTTCAAGACGGTGTTCTTAGCGGCACTAATCATTCGTTTGAAGAACAAAGAGAATTGGTTGTCTTTATCAATAAAAAAGTTTCAGAGATTGTTGGCGCCATCGTACGCGATCCTGCAGAATATAACAGCATGCTGGAGCAGAGGCTTTCAAAACGTAATCGGGTTGGCCGTATTAAGCGTAGTGATTTTTGGAGCGTAGTTTCCGATGCGCGGCGACTCGATCAAGAGCTCGGCGAACAAAAAATCCAAAAACTCATTGAAATCCTTCCGGTGATTGAACAGCCACATTTTATTGACAGAATGACCGCAGATGATTTTTTTCGTTTTTGTGAAATTGGCTATGATGCAAATGAAAGACTCTCTAGCGATAAGAAGTTGCTTCCTAGAGAAAAATATAAATTGCATGCTGACATGCGAGATGAAGGTCTTACAAAAATTGAAGGGGATTCAGAAACTGCTTTTCTTAAATGGTATGATTCTGGAAGGGGTGGTGGACATCCTTGGGAAATTTGCCGAGGTGGTAACAGCACACATATTTCGCTATTTGTTTCTAAAGCCGAAAATCAACAATGGCAGCTCTCTTTAGCTGGTTCTAGTTTTGCTCGGGTCATCGAAACAGTAAATATGGCCTTAGCACTTTATGAGCAAGGAGTGCCATTTTATTTGAGAGATGCTAAAGAGATCCTGCGCATGGTTACAGGTCAGGATTACATAGGCCTTGTTCCCTCCGGCGTTATACCGAGATATTGCCATTCGCTATTTCCCAAAGAAGATAATATCATCGATTTTATGGATCCTTGGTTTGATGAATTTGTGGATAAATTTCAACACTTTATCTATTGGTATCCTCTGGTTCCTTATAGGACTAACTCAGGGACTAAATGTCAGGTCTAAATCTTTAAATCAATGCTAATTTCTGGATAGCTATTTCATGAGGCTAAATTTTTAAGTGCTTAGCTAGTTCGTAACTAATGAGCGCCATAGATTCGCTGTTTTTATAAAAGAAGACTGTGATTATTGAACTTAGGTCGTTTGTGCTAACGAGTAGTTTTTCGTTTTCTGTTTTTCTTGGCCAGTTTAACTTTACTTGCAGCTGGCGCTGGGGCGCCTCGCAATAGACCCTCAATGCTTAAGTCTTCATCAATTTCAGGCCAATGAATTCCATATCCGCCACCGCATATTTCCCAATAAGATCTTTCCTTTGGGGAGGCGTTTAGTAGCTTCGGATACCAGAATAATGGAACAGAAATAGTGCGTCCATCCATTAAATCAACAACTAATGAATCTCTTGTAAAATAAACAGCCTCAACACGTCCATCGATTTTAAGAGCCAAAATATTCATGCCATTTGTCCAAAAATTGTTTTTGATGTTTCGTAACTAAATCTTGCAATGTGTTCAATTCTTTCTTGACAAAACCTAAATTGTTAGCCAATGAAACTTCTTCGGGCCAAAACTTTGCAGAGTATCTATCTCTGTCTACTTGATTGTGTATTTTCAGCAAACTTTTTTTCATCTGTAGAAGACCATGAACCTGCGAGATGATCCAGGTCATGATAAGCTAGTTTTTCGCAAGTAAATCCAAGCTCCCGTTCAATCATTTTTAAGATTAATATATTAACGCTTGTGTGCAATCTTTTGGCTTCTTGTTTTAAAAGGTCCATGACTTCAGAGGGGATTCCTCTCAAATTAAAATTAGACGCAGACATATAACACCTCTTATATAGGTATCATCATGGTATCATATAATGATAATTCAAGGCTGGCTTTATTCTCTTTAGGCAAAGGCTTTGTCCTTAAGGTATGATATAGTTTGAACCATTTTTGACCCACTGGCGATATATGTGGCCGCTCCAATAAAAAAAATTGACTGAGTAATACTTATTTATGCATTAAATGAGATGAAACTGAAAGTTGTTTTTAATTTCCGGATAGCTATTTCATGAGACTAAATTTTTAAGTGCTTGGCTAATTCGTAACTAATGAGCGCCATAGATTCGCTGTTTTTATAAGCATCTTCTTGATGAGATAGGTTGAGTAATTTTTTTCCTCCATCCGGTTTAGCTAAATTTGCTACGAATTCAAGAACTTTTTTTTCTGAAGCGCTAAAAATAGTTAAATCCGCAGGTTCAATAGTTTTTAAGGTATGCCCCTCTGAGTTGATCAGCGTTTTTTCTTGGCGCATGAAATAAAATAGGTTTTCATATTGTTGCGGACAAGGACCATATTCCAAATGAGCATATCTTGCGCCGGTAATACTCTTACCATAAAGTTGATAATGTTTAAAATCTGCGTAGAACAAGGCTTTGTTCAAAAAAAGAGGACTTTTAGCAAACTCTATAAGATATCGCACTGCTTGTTTAAAAAGTTCCCAGCTAAAACGTCTATTTCCGCTATAGATATCTGGCGGATGACTTTTCCAATGAACATTAAGTGCGCTATATTCTGCATAGGCCTCATCGCATTTTAACCGTATGTGTTCATCTTGGCTTACATCTTGTATAAAATAAGTTTCCCAGCGTTTGATGCTTGCTTCGCCAATCTTTAAATAATTTGCGAATGCCGCTTGGGACATGCCAAACAATGAACGAAATTTCACAATTTCTTCAGAGGTCAATAAACCATGTTTTTTACGATATGCATCCGCAGCCGCTTTTCTCAATAGATTCATTTGTGCATCGTTCATAAGGGGAGCATGACACTTATTGCAAATCATCGCAGGAACAACAGTCTCGATTTCTTCTCCCTTCACTTCGGGAGTAAATCGATAATTTTTTTCCTCAAACTTATCTCCATCACAATTTAAACACTTCATAATTGATCCTTGCTTCTATGTAGAGAAACGTAATAATACGTATTTTCTTTCAGAGCAAATTTAATGTACATTTTTTTACCTAATTTTTTACTGTCCCAACAAAATGCGAACAGCTCACTTTTTTTTATCGACTCTTCATAAGATCCCTCGGGAGGTCTTTTGCCTGCATAATCTTTTGGTTCGATCTCGTCTAAAAGTTCTAAGATAAGATTCCAAATCTGGCTTGTCGATTCAATTTGTAATTCGTAAAGTTCGCCTACAACTTTATTAGGATTTGCAAATATTCCATTTTGAGCGATTAAAGCAGTTTTCGCTGCCTTGATTTTTTTATCGAGTTCCCTGTCCGAAGGTCGATTTGAATACATGTCTTCCTAATATCATATTATAGCATCATATGATACTGAAAGTATAGTAAAAAAATCAATTGAAAATAATAACAAATTGATAATTAGGCGTTTAAGTGAATATTTAAAAATTCCTGATTTTTTTGATATGATTGCAGCAAGTTTTTCAAGGGGAATTTCATTAAAATTGATCTTTTTGTTCACAGAGGCTTTCCTTTTCTTCGAGGTCTTTTCCTAATCAGCGGTTCATAATATTTATCCTTTATTTCTTGGGGGAGAAATGCATAAGCTTTTGTAAGAAACGCTTTCAATTCTTGCAAAAAAGGATACCTGGGATTGAATTGGTACCACCGGGTTTTCCCTTCCAAAAAACTGACAATTATACCACCGGTTTCTAATCGCTCTAAAACCTTCTGAAAAGGAGACAAGGCTTGCTCAAAAGTTCGGCGCAACTGTCCTCCATAACAACGATCATGGATCAAAAGAAAAAAAAGAACTTTTTCTACGTTCTTTCCGCCGAAAACTGACTCTAGCATAATGGACTCACCTACATTTTAGGTTATATAAACTATAATATAGGTTGAATATTTATGAGACAATTCAAGTTTTTTTAGCATTTGTTAAGAACTGAGAGTAGAGCAGGAAGTTAAGTACGATGTCATTAAAAAGAAAAAGGTCAAGATCTTGTCTTGGCCTTTTAATATTTTTGGAGGTGGAGAGATGCTATTTCAGAACTTTTCAGTGGGAGAAAGTTCACGATTCATTTTTTTCACTGAGCGCAAAAAAGTTTGGACGATTGCCGAAAAACTCTCGGGCTGGTCATAGGGAAGCCCATGACCAGCTTCAGGAATCTGTACTATTTTCAAGTGTTGATTGAGCCCAGCAAGTTCTTCGGCCACCTCAGGGGAGACCACTGAACCAACATCACCGATGACGAGCAGGCTCGGAATATCAAGAGTGTTGATCAGCTGCATGTAGTCAGGGTTCGGCGGCGTCAAAACTTCGAAGGCACGAATGCTAGTTTGAAATCTTGCCTGCGAGAATAGTTCGATGACCTCGCGTGAACGGCTGTTTTTGCCATGCATTTCAGCCAAAAGATCCTCCCTTGGCTGGCTGAGAATTCGGCGATGTTGATCAACGACATCACTTTCGTGAACTTCACGCTGACGTTGCGGTGTCAAGAAGGTTGGATCGGCCAAAACCAGTCCTCGGAGTCGCTTGGGGTTTTGACTTGCGACCACTGCCGCCGTCATGCCCCCCATAGAATGGCCAAGTAACACTGGTGTAGCGAGCCCGAGCGCGTCGATAAGGCCCATGACATCGGCGGCGAGGTTGTCATAATGGTATCCATGGTCCGGAGCGCTGGAATTCCCGTGGCCCCGAGCATCCGGCATGACAACGTCGTAATCCGCCTCCAGCGCCCGCGCTAAAGGAGTCCAGCACGCTCCATTCAACATAAGCCCATGCAGCAGAACAACAGGGGGTTTGTCTCCACCGGTTCGAAGGTAGTGCACGTCAATCCCATTTGCTTCACAGATCCCCGTTGTCCAGCCAGGCATTACTCCCTCTATCAATTAAAGACTCGGTTTATGGAAAAAATATAACATTTGTTTTCTAACTTAATTCCTTTCTTCCCTATTTTTCAACTTAAATTGAAGTTGGAGAAAGATTCTATGCAGATTTGACATTTCCCCAACGTCGGGGTCGGACGAAGTCCGATGCCGATGGCGGGAGTATAAAAGGCTGGTTCCTCTTTGGAGTGAGCGGACAATAGAAAAGGCCGGGATTTTTCCCCGGCCTTTGGTGTTTTGGAGGTGGAGAGAATCGAACTCTCGTCCTTGTAAAACTAGGTGACTTATGACTACATGCTTAGAACTGTCTTTTTGCCATCAATCCCATGCGCTAGTTCAAACATCAAGGATTGATGCGCCATCTCTATTTCTCGAAAACTTCTTCGAAATAGCGAGCAAAGAAGCATCACACCAAGATTTATGACAGTAGTTTTAAGACTCCTGGTCTATTCTTAAGCTACCGAGTAGCAAAGACTGTTAGGTCTTAAGCTGCTAATGCTAAAGTTTCACCTTCTGCATTTATGTTTTTTATCGGCTTTTAAAGAGGCCAACCGATAAACCTCTGCATGCCACAAATACGTTGTTTTCAAGTCGAAACCTTGACACCCCCATTAGTAATTATATCATATATTTATATTTTTTTATCCAGTTTACTCCTAATCAGATTTTTTTAGCTCTAAAAATCATGCAAGACTTTAATTATTAAGCGTTTAGATGTTGAAACCGTTGCTGCTCAATATAGCTTGGCTAAAAAAATGTACTTCAATTCTTATTTTTTTTCAGATAAAATAAACCAAAATCTTCAATTTTAAGGTATTTATGTTCGAATTAGACCCAGCTGAAACCTTTCCTAGCAGAGAAGAAAAAATACTTGAGTTTTGGAAAAAAAATCATACTTTTTCTAAATCTGTTGAGCAAAGAAAAGGAAAACCGCTTTTTTCTTTCTATGATGGCCCTCCATTTGCAACTGGCCTTCCCCACTATGGCCATTTATTGGCAGGAACGATTAAAGACGCAGTGCCAAGATATAAAACCATGAAAGGGTTTTGTGTGCCAAGAAGATTTGGATGGGACTGCCATGGCCTTCCGGTAGAAAATGAGATCGAAAAAGCTAAAGAGCTATCTGGCGCATCTTATGTAGAAAAATTCGGGATAGCCTCTTTTAATGATGAATGCAAAAGCATTGTTTTAAGATATACCAAAGAATGGGAAAAAACTGTGGATAGAATTGGTAGATGGGTAGATTTTTCCAATACCTATCGCACTATGGATATCACTTTTATGGAATCGGTCTGGTGGGTCTTTAAACAGCTATATGATTTAGGGCTTGTCTATGAAGGTTTTAAAGTCATGCCCTTCTCTTTTCAGCTGGGAACTCCACTATCTAATTTTGAAGCCAATTTAAACTATAAAGAAGTCGACGACCCTTCTTTAACGATCATGTTTGAAGAAAAAGGGGAGAAAGAGACCTATTTCTTAGCTTGGACCACTACTCCCTGGACCTTAGTTTCCAACTTGGCATTGATTGTTCATCCTAAAATTACCTATGTTAAAATCAAAGATGGCAAGACCAATCGCCATTTCATTTTGGCCAAAGATAGACTGATGCATTATTTTAAAGAAGATTTTGAGATCGAAGCTGAGTTTTTAGGAGAGAGACTAAAAGATAAAAAATATGTGCCTCTTTTTGACTATTTTAAATCGGATGAGGGCTTTAAGGTAATTTTAGATGATTTTGTCACTGTTGAAGATGGCACCGGCATTGTTCATGCGGCTCCGGCTTTTGGAGAGGCAGACTTTTTTGCAGCGAAAAAAGAGGGGATAGAACCTGTTTGCCCGGTTGATAATAGCGGTAAATTTACTAAAGAGATCCCGGAGCTTGCTGGAATATTGGTCAAAGACGCCGATAAAATCATCATCAAGAAATTAAAAGAGATGAGAAAATTATTTAAACAAGAGCAAATCCGCCATCGCTATCCCTTTTGCTGGAGATCGGATACTCCTCTTATTTATAAAGCAGTGAAAACTTGGTTTGTTGCTGTTGAGAAAATCAAAGATCAATTAGTTGCTGCCAATAAAAAAATTCACTGGATGCCGGAGCATATTAAAGAGGGAAGGTTTGGTAAGTGGCTTGAGAATGCAAGAGACTGGGCAATTTCTCGAAATAGATATTGGGGAACTCCTATTCCTATCTGGAGAGATCAAAACAACAATATTTTTGTAATGGACAGCATTGCCGAGCTAGAAAAAATGACAGGAAAAAAAGTTAAAGACCTTCATAGGCAATATATAGACGATCTAACCTTTGAATATGATGGCTCAACTTATAAAAGAATCGATGAGGTGTTTGACTGCTGGTTTGAATCAGGCTCTATGCCTTATGCAGAGAACCATTATCCTTTTGAAAATAAAAAAAAAAAAAAAAAAGGGTTCCCTGCTGATTTTATAGCAGAAGGATTAGATCAAACAAGAGGTTGGTTTTATACTTTAAATGTTTTGTCGGTCGCTTTATTTGAAAAACCGGCATTTAAAAATGTAATCGTTAACGGTATTTTACTTGCCGAAGATGGAACAAAAATGTCTAAGAGGCTTAAAAATTATCCGGAGCCGGAGCTTGTTTTAAATAATTATGGGGCCGATGCTGTTAGACTCTACATGTTAAATAGCCCTGCAGTAAAAGCGGATGATCTTTGTTTTTCCGAAAAAGGGGTTTCTTTAGTTTTAAGACAATTTTTAATTCCACTATGGAACTCTTACGTCTTTTTATCTACCTACGCTAATATTTATAAATGGCAGCCGGTTATTTGCGATAAACCAAAAGCTGATATTGATCGTTGGATAATTTCTCTATTACATAAACTTATTAAAGATGTAGAACTTGCTATGGACAACTATGATTTAAGTAAGGCGGTAGAGCCATTTGTCGGTTTTATCGAAGAGCTGACCAACTGGTATATCAGAAGATCTAGAAAAAGATTTTGGTCAGATTTGGATTCTCAAGATAGAAGAGAGGCTTTTTCAACTTTATATGAAGTTTTATTAACATTATCTAAAATTGCCGCTCCTTTTGTTCCATTTATCTCTGAGGCAATTTATCTTAGGCTTAAAACTAAAGATATGCCGGATTCGGTCCATTTATGCGACTATCCTCTTTATATAGAGAAAAAAAGAGATGAGCATTTGGAGTTTGAGATGAATTATGTCCAAAGAGCGGTAAGCATTGGCCATGCTTTAAGAAAAGAATACAAGCTGAAAGTTAGGCAACCGTTATTAAAAGCTTATATAGAAGCCGATTCAAAAATTTTAAAATATTTAGAAAAGCAAAAAGATTTAATTTTAGAAGAGCTGAATGTCAAAGAACTCGAGCTTTTAAAAGACGAGTCTAGATTTATTGAAATTTTCGTAAAACCTAATTTTAGGACCCTTGGTAAAAAATTAGGAAAAAATTTACCTAAAGCTCAAGAGATTTTACAAAAATTTGATTTAAAGAAAATTACCGAGCTGCAAAATCAAAAGAAAGTTTCTGTTAATATAGATGGGGAAGTTGTTGAAATCTTATTAGAAGATGTTGTGATCGAGAAAAAGGTTAAAGAAGGGGTTGCAGCATCAAGAGATCCTGAGATCGCAGTTGCTTTAGATACAACAATAACTCCTGATCTTATTGATGAGGGTATTGCAAGAGAGATTGTTAACCGGATCAATCTTCTTCGCAAAGAAAAGGGCTTTGAAGTAACGGACAGGATTAAAATTGTTTTTGACACTACGGATGTTGTGAAAAATAGCTTTTCAAAGCATAAAGAGTACATCTGTAATGAGATTTTAGCAATCGATGTGAAATTCGAAAAAACCCATGGCGATGAGTTAGAGTTTAATGAAGAAAAAGCTGTAGTATTAATTGAAAAAGTTAAATAACTTTAGTTTGATTAATCATCAGGCCTTTTTTAGGGTTGATATGGAGGTAGCTCTGAACAATCGGCAGCTTTAGCTTCTTCTTTTGCAAGTTGAATAGCTAATTGCTCATCTTGATCATAACAAAGAGGTTCTGATTTTGCTTCTTGATTCCATTGAGCTTCAAGGGCTCTTGCTGCAGCTTCATTTAATTTTTCTTGCTCGGCTCTTAGTCTTGCTTGGGTTGCAGCTTCTTGTTCTTCAAGTTGTCTTACATAGGCTTCGTCAACATCCGCAGGGGCTCCGCCCGCTGCTCCACCTTCTGGATTTGAAGCTGCTGCGCGAGTTCTTTGAAGACGACTTACTAAAGCTTCATCTCTTTGTTGAATCTTAATGCGCTCAAGCATCAATCTTTGGCCTTCAATGGTCACACTTTCACCAGCAAATTGTCCTTCTATTTCTTGAGCGGTTAATCTTGGCCCTTTTTCATCGACTCGTCTAAATGCTGCTACAGATGATACAGCAGCTTGTATGTTAGCTGTAGTTTTACAGTCTTTTACTACCTTTAAACCTGCAAGAGGTTGAGGGGTGGTACGCTCTGTATTAGCTTGTCCTGTTGTAGGTATAGCTAAAGTTTGAGCTAAGGCTGCAACACGTGATCTTGATTGAGCAGTGCTGGTGGAAGCTGTAGAAGCTTTAGGTGCTGCCGCAGCGGCCATCGCTGCTGCAAGTTCTCTTTGTCTAGATGCAACGGTTCCTTGTTTTAATCCGGTTGGTTTGCCTGCTGCTGCCATAATTATTCTCCTGATTTTAATTATTTTACTATAACAATTATATCAAACAATTGTTATTAAGTAAATGAAAATTAATAATTTTATATAAACTTTAATTATATATTAATACATTTTTATTTTAAATGTTTTTTAGCTTTCGAGATAATGAGGTTCTAAAAAATATAGAGATAAAAAACGCATTAATAAATTAAATTTAAAAATGTCTAAAAGTTTTTTAAGAGTGGTAATTAAAATTTTAAAGGCTTTTTCAGTTTGTTTCTTAAACGATAAAAATATATTATCCCGATCGTAAGAGCCAAAGTCCAGGTAACCACTTTTGGCAAGGATAAGTTTGAGTATGGGGGCTGCAGAGGCCTTCCGAATCTATCTTGAGGAGGCCAGAAAATAAAGGTAGCTCCGCCGCGAAG
This sequence comes from Chlamydiota bacterium, assembly GCA_016219355.1. Classification (GTDB taxonomy): domain Bacteria; phylum Chlamydiota; class Chlamydiia; order Chlamydiales; family SM23-39; genus JACRNF01. Next base: position 22,236 of record JACRNF010000049.1, read on the forward strand.
ATTGCTTTCAGGGACAAATCCAAATTCCCTACTATCGCCGCTCATGGCGTGGTTATCTCCTAAGACAAGATACATTTTGTCAGGAATAGTTATTCCATGCTTTCTAATAAAGTCCTTATCGATATTTCCATCTTTATCTAGAGGGGGACCTAAATCTTCAAATGGAAGATAAGGAGTTATGGAAACAGATTGCTTTTGATATTCTCTATGTAAAAAGTTGAGCAAGATAGGATCGTCTTTTTGAAAAATCGGGTGGTTCATTAGATAAAGATTATTATTTTTGAAATAGCTATACCGGGAAGGGATATAAAATTGATTTTTTTTGTGAGGTGCAAAAAGGGTATTAAATTCAATTCCTAAATTATAAAGAGTTTGAACTTTTGCATATGAAAACTGATAGATTGGATGGTTTGAAGGAAGCTTTTTGGTTAGTCCTCCAAATTTAACTTCATATGCTACACCGTCAAAGAACTCATAGGTTCCATCAGGGATATTCAATGTTGGTTGGTAACTATATTTAGAACTTGAGCCATACCGATAAGCTAATTTGTCTTTTACAATAAATCTGGCGGTATAAAGACTTTCAAAAATCTTTTTTAAATGCTCATCTTTTAAGGGAATAAATGAGGTACTGTAGCTTAACCCAAATCTCATAGCGCCATATTCTTCTTGAACCATCTTTGGATTTGCAAAAGAGGGGTGATGAGTAAGTTCTAGATAAAGTGGGGCATCTTCAAGTTTATCAAAATCTTCTTTGGAATAAAAGGAATGAAGTTCATCTTTACTCAAGATTCGTGCCATGGCAAAATTTTTAAAGCCCCAAAGATCATAATAATTTTTGATGCTACTTTTATCTGATGAAGCTTGAGATAAAATCTCTCCTTCGATTTGGCCAAGTTGGTTCATTCCTATCTTTGCAACAGGCTCGTTCGTTTGATAAAAAATTGTGGTTGGATGTAAACCATCGGTAGATTGGCTGGAAGTGATAACTTTGCCTTCGAAACGAATAAATGGAATATGCTCGATTTGTTCAAACCAAAGATTTTGCCTCAGCTCTTTTATGTCTTTTCCTTGAGCATCGATACCATAGATTTGTCCACCATAAAAATAAAGGGTATCTTTGGGTTTTCCTATCAATCTTTTGATAAGTTGTTTCTTTCCGGGGAAAAGATAAAAATACATCATATCGACATCTCGGATGTCCAAATTGGCGCCGGTAAATATTACAATGCCGCCTCGATTTATAAGCTGCGGATCAAAATAAAAATGAGATGTTGTTAAAGGAATATTGAGGCAAAAATCATTTTTGGACACAACGACAAAATCATTTTCTTTAAATGTTGGCCTCATTGAGCCGGTTGGAATATTAAAGGGTTCAAACCAAGTTTGTCTGACAATAACTGCAATGACTAAAGCAAAAACCAAAGCAAAAACAACATCAAAAAACTGATCTTTAAAGTTTTTTTTTAAATGTTGGTTGCAAAGCATTTCAAGATTACGGGCCGATCTGTCGGCAGCTTCTTGATTTTTTTTGACAATAGCAGCTTGGAGGGAAATTAAAATATTTTCAAAGCGCCGTTTTTGAATATCGAGCAATCGATTTTTTTTCCGCTTGTATAGATGATAGACCTGCTGCAGTATTTTTCGGCACTTGCGAAAACTATATAGATCGCTTTTAAACATTTTTTTTCCTAATAAACTATTTACTATATCCAAAACATGTGAAAAAACGCAATGAAAACTTACATTGTGGAAAACTTGTTCAAAACCTCATTCTTCATGAGAACATTATTGGTGCCCATGCGACTATTTACCTGAACTGTTTTAATTAAAATTGTTGGGTTTAAGTGATTATATTGCAATGCGTTAGATGTAATTATAAGTTTTGGATATAGCTAAAGGGCATTTTTAGAGAGGAGCTTTTGGTTTGAATTGTTTGTAAGTTGTTAAGAAATTTTAAATTCGAAAAAAATTAAATGTTTTTCCAAATAAAATGATCTTTGGTTTCTGCGAAAATATCTTTTTCTTCTTTAGATGATACTATCCAAATATATCGGTGGTTATTTTGAAAGGTGTTTTTTAAAAAAGAGGCTTTAACGTTTAGAGTAACCAGTTCTTTATCTCTTGTTTGAGTAAATTCAATAGGATGAATAGGTTTTTCTTCTTCGGTCATGTCGATTGCAAATAGATCGAAAATTTTATAATACACAGGGGCTTTTAAAGTTAAAATCACCTCTTCTTTATTTTGCAAAAGAGGTTTTATAAAATGAAAGCCTCTTTTAGGAAAATAAGATTTGCTTGACTTTAGATCTTTTCCGCATTCAATCGCTTTAAAAACAACAAAACCGTAATTTGCATTGACTTGGACAAAATAAGGAAATGGACATAATCCTTTGTCGTCGAAATAAAGATGTAGAGTTTTATTAGCAAGCTCGCTTGTATCGCTTGGCCAAATAATTTCAAAAACATCAAAATTGGCATTGGTCTTTTTCTTTTCATAATTAAATGAGGGGTTCCAATAAGCCCTTTGATCAGGCTCATAGTTAAGAGGCGGGGGGCCAATTTTTTTTCGTTTTTCTAATGGAATGGGTGTAAAGGGTATGTTTAATAATTTACATATTAGACTTTCATCTTCAGAAATATCCAAATGAACCCCTTTGGAAAAAGAAAAACACTCAAGCAGTTTATTTTCATCAAGGTCAATGTCATACATGGCCCAAGAGGTATGCATGGGGGCCTCATTTTGAGCCCACTCTTTGTAAGATACAAAGTTAACATTGGATTTAGGAATGGAGATTTCTTCTAAAATCAGATGATGGAGGTTTTTGTCATAGATGCTAATTAGGGAGATCATTTTATTTTGCTCTAAAACGATATAATCCCCCTTTTGAGACGATAAGAATTTATCTTTAAGACTAAGTCCAAAAGCGGCTTGGATAAAAAAACAGGTGATAAAAAAAAGTTGTAATCTCATAATCTACCATTTTATATGATTCATGAAAAAAAAGGTGGCTCTTTTTTTTCTAATAACATACTTTGTAAAATAGATAGATAAATTTTGAGGGACTGAACTTTGAAAAAATCCAGATTAAGTAAAACTTTTATCATTACAATGAGCTTTTTTATGCTCTTTTTTTCTCTTCATGCTTTAAACCGAAGTTTGTATTTAGCCTCAGAGACTGTTGATAACAAAGAGGATATTGCTGCTATCGACAAAAAAATTAGCGATCTTGAAGAGATGAAAAGAGGATATGCAGGTAAAGTGAAATATCATATCAATCAGGCCCAAAGGTATCAATTCATTCAAGATGAACAAGATATAGCAAGACGGCATTTGAGTTTAGCCAAGGCCAATCAAGACGTTGTTGATAAGATCCAAAAGCAGATTGATGAATTAAAAGCTAAAAAAGAGCAGTTGTTGAAAGCCGCATGATTTACAAAAGCTCTTTAGCCCTTCTAACCGATTTTTACGAACTAACAATGGCTTATGGCTATTGGAAGGAAAAAATTGATCAGAAAGAGGCTGTCTTTCATTTAAATTTTCGTAAAAAACCATTTCAGGGCTCTTTTGCCATAGCTGCCGGTCTCGGCTCGTTGATCGAGCATTTAAAAAATTTTAAGTTTTCATCAACCGATTTAAAATATTTAGCCTCTATAAGGACTCAAAATAATACCCCTTTTTTTGAAAAAAAATTTTTAGACTATTTAAAAAATCTTCGTTTTAGCTGTGATATTGATGCAGTAGAAGAGGGGAATGTGGTTTTTCCCTATGAGCCTTTGATCAGGGTCAAGGGGCCCCTTCTTCAAGCGCAGATTTTAGAAAGTATCATTCTTAATATTATTAATTTTCAGACCTTAATCGCCACTAAAGCGGCCCGTATCTGCTTTGCGGCGAAGCCTGATCCTGTAGTGGAATTTGGTATCAGAAGGTCCCAAGGGATAGACGGGGGGATTTCGGCATCAAGAGCTGCTTTCATTGGAGGGTGCTCTGCCACTTCCAATGTTCTTGCTGCCAAACTTTTTAACATACCTTTAAGCGGTACACAGGCCCACAGCTGGGTCATGGCTTTTGAAAAGGAAGAGGAGTCATTTTTAGCTTTTGCCAAAGCCATTCCTGAAAAATGTGTTTTGCTTATTGATACTTATGAATCGTTGCAAGGGGTAAAAAAAGCGATTGAAGTTGCCAAGAGTTTAAAAAAAGAAAATTTCAAGCTTTTTGGAGTGAGGCTAGACTCAGGAGACCTTGCCCAACTTAGTATTGAGATTAGAAAAATCTTAGACACTGCCGGTTTTGAAAAAACTCAAATTATTGCCAGCAATGAACTCGACGAGTATTTAATCAGAGATTTAAAACATCAAAAGGCTGCCATTACTCTTTGGGGCGTTGGGACCAATTTAGTTACGGCTAAAGATCAATCGGCCTTGGATGGGGTATACAAACTCTCGGCCATAAAAGAAAAAAATAAATGGATTCCTAAGATCAAAGTTTCAGAGCAGGTAGCCAAAATTTCGATACCGGGTATTTTGCAAGTGAGACGTTTTTTTGATAAGGGAAAATATATCGCCGACTCCATTTTTGATGAACTTAGCCAAAATGGCAAAGAAATAATTAATATTCAGGATAGGACCCATTTAAAAATTTTAAAAACGGCTGAGCATCGAGATCTTTTAGTTCCTATTTTTAGAAAGGGTAAATTGGTTTATAAATCTCCTAAATTAGAAGATGTCAGGCAAAAATGTGGTATGGAGCTTGATAAATTTAGTTTGGCTATCAGAAGATTTTTAAATCCTCATCCATATTTTGTAGGTCTCGAAAAATCTTTATATAAAAAAAGGGAAATGCTCATCGAAAAGATGAGAAAAAATTATTAATTTTAAGATTTGAAAAGATCGATATTTTCAACTTTTACATTTTCTCCATCTAAGGAGACGTCGCAGTTCATGGTTAATTTAAAAGGATCAATATAGTTTTCCCGCAAAGTATTAAGTTCCATTTTTCCTCCACCTGGATATTTGAGGGTGGACTCTAAATGAAATACAATTTTAGATTTTTCACGCTTAATTGTGATGATCACCGATTTTTTAGGTTCGGATAAATTGTGAGAATCTTGTAATTGTGGGGGTAAACTTGCCAAAAGTTCTTCTGAAAATCTTTGGCCGAGCGTTCTGAATGCATTTTGCGAGAGTAAAACTTGTAAAAGTTTGCAATTATCTTGGCTTAAGTTAAATTCATCCTCTATTCTAACAACACAGGATTTTGCATATGCTTTTTTAACCTCATCAGTTATTTCATCCTGACCGGTTGAGAGTGGAGTAAATTTTATCCGTTTTTCTTCATCTTTTATTGTGAATAACGGGAGTTCGTCGATATCATCAAAAAAACGATTACAGCATTCTTTGCTATCTGGAAGGGTAATTAAATGGGTGATAGTGTCTTGTAAATCGTTTTTAATATTTTCTGCCATGGCCATATGTTCTTTTGTAAGGCCTTTATAAGCTGTATCTACAGTAGCCTGAAAAGCCAATTCATCGCTTGGATCTTTTTTCTCCATTTTAATTTTATATTTGGCTATTTCCAGTTTTTCAGGATGATTAGGATCAAGGATTATATCACACTCTGTCTCTACTTTGTATGAATCGGGAAGCTTAATTTTAGGGGTATGATAAACAGTTCCTGATGGACCAATCAAGACTCCTTGCAATGCTCCACTACATGTTGAGGAGAATTTAAGGTGGACGCTTTTAATGTTACCGTTGATATTTTTATCGATTGAAATTTCGATGGTTTTATCTGAAAAATCTAATCTTCTTGTATAGTTGATGGGGGTCTCTAATAAAGCATACTCTGAAGAAAGGGCGCTATAGATTGGAGCTGTTTTTTGCATTAAACAAGTTCTGATGATTTTTAATGCATTTTTTTCTTGATCAGTAGGATTTGGAAATAATCGTTTTTCATATGCCAAACAACTATTTATGTAGTGTTCTTCAGATTCACCATCTTTTTTGCAGGGGATTAATAATTTGTTTCCTTCTGTATCCAAAATCGATTTGAAGGTTGAGTGTTCTTGGTTCATTGTTGTTGAAAATTTTTGATCGAAGTTAGGATCATCCTTTGTATTTTCTAAAGCTGTTTGTAAGCAATATTCTTGAGAGGTTATTTCATACAATCGTTGATTAATACGCAAACTTTTGTCAAGAGCTGTTTGAAATATTTTAGTTTCTTTTTTCCATTCCGATTCTGATAAAAATAGTCCCTTCTGATTTGCGCGCTGTAATGTTAAGCTATTAGAATTTAAATAGTTATCATGTTTTTTTAACATTTTGAAAATGACAGATCCAATAATTATTGCGGATCCAATTAATGCAACCTTGGCAATTAGTGAGCTATGGATAATGGATATTACTGCAGCTGCAAAAAAAATGGCTCCTGGAGCTATAAAACTTGCCATAATTAAACCGACCGCAGCAATAGTAAGTAATGCTACTGCGATTTGAGCTTTTTTTATAGTTGGATTTTTAGCCCAGAAGGAGGGGGTAAAAATCCTGTTAGGGGCTTGAGCTTTATTAGACATAATTTTATTATTAATTTAATATTATCTTATATTTATTATATCTAAAATCATATAATAATAACAATATTAATGTATTTTAATACTATTTTAATTTATTTTGTTTGATATTAAATATTTTTCTTCACGATCGCTTCGATTTTATCAATAGATGCTGAAATTAATAAAATTTTTTTTAATCTAGAAGTTTCTCCGGATAAAATTTTTATTTGAGAAGCGGGGATATCAAAAAGCTTGGCTAAAAATTTGATAAGCATAGTATTGGCCTTGTTTTTTTCCGGCTGAGCTTTTATGCGGACCTTGAGATACTCATTTTCTATGCCCACTATTTGTGTAAATGAAGATTTTGGAATTACTTTTAAAAATAAAATTACACCATCTTTTGTTTGCTGAAGCATATATATTGAGCCTTAAGTTTTTTCCCTATTGATATACCTATGGCAATTTCTTTGCAAAATTTTTTTTGCTTTTATAAATATAATTTTTTAATGAAAGGTAAATTAATTAAAACTAATGCAAGTAAATTATTATTATAATAATAATAATCATGGATTTTTTATATTATAAATTATAAAATGATTTATTATATCTATTTAATGGGTCTTTTTGATATAATATAAATTAAATATTTAGAAAGAGGTTTTTTATGGCGGCTTCTGTTTCGGCCCCTGCACTTCCAGCTCAGGGCGCAAAGGTAACCACTTCAACATTTGGCAGCAAGCTACAAAAGATAGCCCAAGTAATTTTTTCAAAATATACTTTTTATGCTGTTGGAGCATTGCTCATTGGGTCGGCGTTAGCTTTGATTGCTATGCATTCTTTTGTGATTTTGCATCCATCGATGGTTCTACTAATATGCGGCTTTGGAGCTATTGCTATTGGATATGTCGTAGGTTTCGATAATGAAAGCCATAAAGTTGATAATCCATTGCCTACAGTTAGAGATCCTTTGGCTGACATTGTTTATGGAAAAATTGATGATAAGAAAATTGAAAGTGCAAAAGGAAAGGTTATTGGTATTGCCAATCAAGGCAATACTTGCTACATCGAAGCTTTTTTACAAATGATCATTAATACTCCAACAATAGTTGAGTTTTTATTGAAAAAGCCCGATGGCTTTCAACCGCTTAGCGATTTTGTCATACAATATCAAAAAGACTGTCAGGCAAATCGTGAAACTACTGAGGCTGATGTTGAGAATATTAGGACCTGGATGATAGAATTTCAAACTGGAAAGGAATTGAATTTGATTTCTGAAGATAAGCAAGAAGATGCAGGCGCTGAACTTGACTTGTTTGATGCAATGTTATTGTCGGCAAAAGAAAATAAAGTAAAAAAAGTACCTTTGGTCGGACATGTCAACCGATCGGTAGTATTGGATAATGGTAGAGAGTACTATGGCAGCTCTTGTAAAGGTGAAGATTTGGGAAGGCTTTCCATCCCAGCTACTGAAAACGTCCCCTTTACCGAATTAATGAATCGTTCTGATTTGAATGCTTCAACTATCACAAATCCCGGCGATCCTAACAATTTGAAAAAGCCCCCGAGTCCTTGACAGTTTGGGCGCAACGTTTTGTAAATATACCTGAAGCAGCCTCTGTCAGACTTGAAAAACTCTCTGGCCCCATTTGCGTAGATGACAATTATGTTCTTCCTGCAAAGAATATCAAAAGAGCTTCTCGAGGTGTTTCTTATGAACTAAATTCTATAATTGCGCATATCGGAGGTTCCATAGATGGGGGCCATTATGTTGCGGTCGTTAGAAAAAAAGTTGAAAATGTATGGAAATGGTATTGCTGTAACGATGCGACCGCTTACGAAATTTCTAAAGAAGAATTAGAAATATTTAAGTCTTACGGCTATGTGTTTTCTTTTGTTAAAAGCACCTAAAATTTAAGTTGCAGTTTTTTTACGATCCCTAAGCACAATCTCTTGCCTAAAAAATTATTTTAGCTACAATGAAGCTTTTGGGACTCATATGAAGAAAAAAATAATCGCAGGCTCTTCTTTATTTTCAGAACAGGACATCTATCTTTTTAAAGAGGGATCTCATTATAAATTATATGACAAGTTGGGTTCTCATCTTTGCAAAGATGGAGCTTTTTTTGCCGTTTGGGCTCCTAATGCCGAATCGGTCTCGGTCATTGGAGATTTTAATCAGTGGAATAATAAAAGCCATCCTTTAACTGTTAAAAAAGATAGTTCCGGAATTTGGGAAGGGTTCATCTCCGGTGTCAAACAGGGGAATATATATAAGTATCATATTAAGTCTAAGGTTAATGATTATGTAATCGATAAAGGGGATCCTTTTGCCTTTTTTTGCGAAGTTGCCCCCAAAACAGCTTCGGTAGTTTGGGACCTTTCATATCAGTGGAAGGATGAAGAATGGATGAAAACCCGAAAACAAAAAAATTCTTTAGATTCTCCCATTTCTATTTATGAAGTCCATTTGGGCTCCTGGAAGAGAAGATTTGAAGAAAATGCCCGATCTTTATCGTATGTCGAAATGGCTGATGAACTAGTAAAGTATGTCAAGGAAATGAACTTTACCCACGTTGAATTTTTACCCGTCATGGAACATCCATTTTTTGGCTCCTGGGGCTATCAAATCTCAGGATATTTTGCTCCCAGCAGTAGATACGGCACTCCTCAAGAGCTAATGTTTTTAATAGATACTCTTCATTTAAATGGCATTGGGGTAATTTTGGATTGGGTTCCTTCTCATTTTCCGTCTGATGATTTTTCTTTAAATTTTTTTGATGGGACTAATCTTTATGAGCATCAAGATCCCAAGAAAGGGTTCCATCCCGATTGGACCAGCGCAATTTTTAATTATGATCGAAATGAAGTTAAAGAATTTTTAATTTCCAGCGCTTTTTTTTGGCTGGAAAAATATCACGCCGACGGTATTAGAATAGATGCTGTTTCCTCTATGCTTTATTTAGATTATTCCAGAAAGGAGGGGGAGTGGATACCCAATAAATTCGGCGGAAGGGAAAATTTGGAGGCCATCGATTTTATAAGGACTTTAAATCGGGCGGTCTATAGCAGTTTTCCAGATATTGTGACCATAGCGGAAGAGTCGACCTCCTGGCCTCAAGTATCAAGGCCTGATTATACAGGAGGTCTTGGCTTTGGCATGAAATGGAATATGGGATGGATGCATGATATTTTAAAATATTTTTCAAAAGACCCCATTTATCGGAGGCACCATCATAATCTTTTAACCTTTAGTTTAATTTATGCTTTCTCTGAAAATTTTATGCTCATGTTCTCTCACGATGAAGTTGTTTATGGCAAGGGCTCTTTATTTGAAAAAATGCCGGGCGATGAATGGCAAAAATATGCAAACTTACGCCTTTTAATGGGCTATCTATTCGCACATCCGGGAAAAAAGTTAATGTTTATGGGCAATGAATTTGGTCAAAGATCGGAGTGGCAACATGATAGTAGTCTGGATTGGCAGGTTTTGGAATATCCTATCCATAGAGGATTAAAAAAATGGGTAAGCTCCCTTAACCTTTTTTATAAGCAGCATCCGGCTCTTCATGAAATTGACTTTTCCTTCGATGGATTTGAGTGGGTAGATTGTAATGATTATGAAAATAGTATTTTGAGTTTTAAAAGAAAGGGTAAAAATAATAAAGAGCTTATCGTTATTGGAAATTTTACTCCAGTGCCAAGAGACAACTACCGCATTGGCGTAGATAAAAAAGGAAAATATTTAGAAAAATTAAATTCGGATGGCTTGGAGTTTGGGGGAACCGATTTTATTAATCAGAAAGAAATTAAGGCTGAAAAAGTTCCAATGCATGGAAGAGCTTATTCTATTTCTGTAAAATTGCCCCCTTTAGGAATCATATTTATAGAGAGTAAAAATGAAACGTAATGTTTGTATTCATGGGCACTTTTATCAGCCCCCAAGAGAAAATCCTTGGATAGAAGAAATTGAATTGCAAGACTCGGCAAGTCCTTATCATGATTGGAATGAAAGAATTTCTGCCGAATGTTACGATGCAAACAGCTCTTCTAGGATTTTAGATGGGGAAAAAAGAATAGTAGATATTGTAAATAACTATTCCAACATCAGTTTTAATTTTGGCCCCACTTTGCTTTCTTGGATGGAGAAAAAAGACCAGGTAACTTATCAAAAGATTTTAGAGGCGGATCTTCAAAGCCAAAAAAACTTCTCAGGCTTTGGCTCTGCTATTGCTCAAGTCTATAATCATATGATCATGCCGCTGGCCGATGAAAAGGATAAAATTACTCAAATTATTTGGGGGATTAAAGATTTTGAAAAAAGGTTTAAAAGAAAACCTATCGGAATGTGGCTTGCTGAAACGGCAGTGGACACTAAAACTTTAGAGCTTTTGGCTGAGCATGATATTCAATTTACAATCTTGGCCCCAACTCAAGCTAAAAGCATCAAAGCATTGGATGATAAAGATTTTAAGGAGGTTAACGTTGATTCGTTAGATACCAAGGTTGCTTATAGAGTGAAATTAAAAAACAATAAGAGCATCAACCTGTTTTTTTATGATTGGAACCTGGCAAGAGATATTGCTTTTGGCTCTTTATTGGAAAATGGGGCCAATTTTGCCAAGAGGCTCATCAGCGCTTTTGCCAACATCGAGGATGTGCAAATTGTCAATGTGGCCACAGATGGTGAAACTTTCGGTCATCACCACCACTTTGCCGATATGGCCCTTGCTTATTGCTTAAATAAAATTACCAAAGACAAAAATGTCGATCTAATTAATTACGCTAAATTTTTAAACGACTTTCCTCCTCAGTTCGAAGTTGAAATTCATGAAAATTCTGCTTGGAGCTGCGCTCATGGAGTAGGCAGATGGCATAGAGATTGCGGCTGCAGTTTGAGCCAAAGAAGCGACTGGAATCAAAAATGGAGAGAACCACTTAGGGATAGCTTAAATTGGCTTAGGGACAAGCTTTTCTTATCTTATAGTGAAAAAATGAAGACTTTTGGGGTTGATCCTATCAAAGTTAGAAACGATTACATCGATCTAATTTTAGATAGGTCTCCAGAAACGGTTCAAAAGTTTTTTATGACCCATTTTCCGAAAGAGTTAAATTCGGAAGAAAAGAGTGTTATTTTGAACCTTTTGGAAATGCAAAGACATTCTCTTTTAATGTTTACCAGTTGCGGCTGGTTCTTCGATGATATTTCTAGAATTGAGACGGTTCAAATTTTACTTTATGCAGCAAGAGCTATACAGCTTTTTGAAGAGCTTTTCAAGATTTCGCTAGAAAAAGAATTTGTGGAAAAATTATCTATTGCTAAAAGTAACATTGCAGAATATAAAGATGGGGCCTTCGTATATGAAACTATGGTCAAGCCCAACATTTTAGATTTGGCTAGAGTTGCGATTCATTACGCGATTTATTCTTTATTTACATCATACAATGAAAAAGTCAAGGTCCATGCCTTTGATATCAATAATCTAGATTATGATCTAGTTGCGGTTGAACATCAAAAATTACTTTTAGGAAAGCTTATCATTCATTCAGATATAACCTTGGAAAAAAAAGAATTTCGATATGTAGTACTTCATTTTGGCGACCATCATTTGACTGCCGGTATTTGCGAGGTAGAAAATGATCTTGTTTTTGCTCAAAGTCTTCTTGAGATAAAAAATAAATTTTTACAAAAGGATTTGCTAGAGACTGTTGAGCTGATAAAAAAACTATTTCCTTTTCCTCATTATTCTTTTTGGCACCTTTTAAAAGATGAGCAAAGGCTTATTCTAAATCAGCTTTTGGATAGTACCACCCAAGGGGTCAGGGACGCTTTAGAAAATATCAGAAAGCATCATTATTCTATGCTCGATGCCATTAATGAAAGAAAAATTACTCTTCCAAAAATGTTTTTATCCAGCATGGAGATTTTGTTTATGGGCGATATTCTTCAGACTCTTGAGTGTAGAGAGATCAACTTGCTTCATTTAAAAAAAATAGCATCAGAAATGTTGAAATGGTCTCTTGAAGTGGATAAAGATCTATTGGCATTAAAAGTTAAAGCCAAACTAGAACAAATGCTTTTAGCAGTTTTAGAAATTCCTCAAAATGTTAAAGATATCGATAAAATTATCCTGTTTTTACAAATTTTAGCTCCTTTTTCTTTACAGGTTAATTTTTGGAAAAGCCAAAACCTATTATTTTTAATAAAAGAACAAGTTTATTCAAAAATGAAAGCTCCATTTGATGAAGTTACAAAAAAGTGGATCCAAAGCTTTGAAGAGCTTGCGAAAATGCTTTCGATAAAGGTTTAATTACATTTAACATAATCGCAAGGATTCATGGCTTTATCGGTTTGTTCATTTGAGCATTGAATAATCATTCTGAAAGCAGAATGGGGAGAGTTGTCTTCTTCTTGCATGTTCTTTTCAATAAAACGCTCTCGGTCGTATCCTTTTTCAACAATCTCTTCTTGATATAAGTTTTGTGGAAAGTCGTAAGCATTTGGCCAATTTGTTTTACCTAATATTACCGTTACCTCATCTTCGGTCTTAATTTCGAAATATTTAAACTTTTTGTTCACGGTTAAATCGGAAGCTTTGGTCAATGCCATATTTTTGGCATCTTGATTAGAAAGGCTGTCGTCTTGTATTACCAAGATCATAAATTGATTGTTATCCATTACATAGCTAAAGGTATTTGGTTCTTTGGATTCTGCGCTGAAGAGCAAGAAGCAAAACAGCGATATCATATAAATTGTTTTTTTTAGCATAGCCGCCTCTTTATTAATTATCTCGTTATCTTTATAATTACACTTAATTGCAATATTTGTAAATAAATTAATTTAATAATTACTTAAGTTAATTATAATTAATATCTATTAATAAAAATAATAAGGCGGGTTGTGAAAAATAAGTGGTTTATATTTAGGGTCTTAAGTAGAGTTTGATTGCAGTTGTTCAATTATGAGCTTAAGCCTTGCTAATAACTCTTGCATTGTTATAACCAGATCGTCTAAGTCTCTTTGAATAAAGTCTGCAACGATATACAAAACTCTTTTCATGCATTTAATTTCAGCAAGAACAATAGTTATTTCTTTTTTTTGAGCCAAAGTTAGCGCATCTCTTTTAAAAAGAGATATAAGAGAATGTTTTTATCATTTCTTTGGCAAGAAGACCCTTTCCTTTGGGTCTGACTATTACCCATAAAGTTTTTTTTTGATAATCTTTATGCCTTAGAAAAAAAGAGGCAAAAAAATGAACTTACAACAAGATACTTGGTAGTGATATTTCTCGGAGATGAAATATTTCTTTGCCTACTGCAAATCCTTGCGGCTGCCATATATAAAAAATAAGTTTTTTAAATTGAATAGATGCTATCAAAAGTTGGGAATTTAGCAATAGAAAAATTATTGAGTCGCTCTTTGGAATGTTAAAAGAATAACTTTTAGCTTATGTCGAAACTCCAAAAGCGTTACGACTTGGGCATTTAAATCCCTTTTAATGAAATCGCATACTAAATTGGACACTGCTTCCATAGCATTTATTTCAGCAAGAACAATATGGAGCTCTTTTTTTTTAGCTTCATTTAATGTAGGGCTTTTAAAAAGTTCTTCCAAAGAAGATTTAATATCAGATAAATCGTCTCTTTCTTGGGGGATAATGTTCTTTCTTTTTAAATGGGCTTTTACGCTCTCCAAAAGTATCTCATCAGAATTTTCCAAAAGATATGTTCGGATATCGGTAATGGCCTGTTCAATGTTGGGCTTGTCTTTTCGATATTCCCGCGACGTCGATTTACTATGAATCCTTTTCTTAAATTCTTCAAGCGCAGTTTCTCCTAAGGTTGTGACAAGAGCTATAGTATCGTCTTGAGGTGTGCTTATTTCCCGGTTTTTATAATAAGAATTACTTGTGTAAATGGGAGAGCAGAATGTAAACTTTTTCTCACCAATTTTGGCAATTCCGTCAAAGTCTGCCAATACACTAAAAATTTTGACATCCTTAATTTCTACAAAAATATTTTTAGGTTTGACATCTCGATGTACATCGCCCTGATCATGTATTAACAGAAGAGTTGTAGAGACTTGATGAACAACTTCTAAAATATGTATAAGAGAAATGGAAAATGCTTTTTTGCTATGCCTATTTGGTTGAATTCGATAAGTTTTTGCTAAGCGATCAAGATCGGATGGATACCATTTGCCTTGCAAAATTAGTTCGGGAGTTGTTGTAAGAACACTTAAATCTTGAATATTATCGCGATATTTGGGATCGATTGTTTTTCTAAGCCTTTCTTGCTCTTTAACACTATTAAGTATCAAATCGCGATGAATTGAAGATGTTAAAAAATCCAAAACCGCCGGCTCCATCGGAATAACAGGCTCTCTTTTATCAAGTGGGATCCAGATTTTATAGCAATCTACGGGAACTTTAAAATTACCGTAACCGATTATTTCACCTTCTATCGATAATTCGATGCCATGATAAAGCAACTATATTTCTGTAAAATCAATCATTTTCTTCTTTTCTCCTGCTAGTTTATTCATCTTTTAAATATTTACCTATTAGCGGATTCATGTTCAAATACTGCTTGCCTGTCACCCAATCTTCATGAATTTCTA
>JACRNF010000041.1:0-8420 GCA_016219355.1 Chlamydiota bacterium
AAAGAGCTATTGCAAATGCTAGTCTTGTTACAAGGTTGCAGCAGCCGCTTCGGCAAAAGGTGCTTTTCCCTTTCCCTTATAATCAGCCGCTTTAGCTACAGTTCGAAATTTCTCAACTGCCTGTTCAATTTCTTTATTTAAGATATAATCACTAGGCTGACATAACATATATGTTTCCGTTGCGTAGCTCTCTAAAAAAGAAAAACATTTTGCCGATCTCATGATTTGCAGCAAAGCTCTGAAAGGATCTTGAGAACTCTCCAAGTAATCTTTTACAACAGGTATTTGAGTTAGCGTAATTAACGATTGTGCTTCACTTAAAAATAGATCAATCAAAGTTTTTGGAAAATTATCTTTGTGCATCCACAATTCCTCACGATTAAAGCCATCCGAGTATCTTAAACAACGAATAATTTCAATGCAGTCTGCATCATGTATTATCTTTTGTTCTATGGAGTTGGCCGGCTCTTTGTCCTTTTCTGAAATACCTTTTGATAAAATTTCAACTTCATTAGGGGGAAGTTGCAGCTTGCTTGCCATAAAATCTTCACAAATTTTTCCACTTTGTTTATCCCATCGATCTACTCCATCACCCTCGCGTCCTGAGTCATGCAAGAAGGCTGCAATTGGTATATTTTTGGGATCGGTAGATAAAATATGGCCTTGAGCCTTGTACATTTCTGTTATAACAATTGATAATAATGCAGTCCGAGTAGCATGAGCTATGCCATGATATTCTCTTTTAGATCCATCCGGATAAGGTTTTTGATATAAGTGTAGAAGGCTTTTAATCTTCTCATTAATAAAATTGTAGTCTTCGCCGTGGAGTAAAAGATTACCTCCAATTGTATCCATTGATGAATGATACAAAGGAGTGGAAAATAAAGGTTCAATAGTTTCAATAGGATATATTTGTACTTTGTCTTTAAGACCATGCATTTTTAGCCAATTGCTCATTGGTTCAAGATCTTTATTTCTGACAAAAACTATATCCAGCTCCTCGCCCCATTTAGCTGATGAAATATTAGCTTCTGATGTTTCATATCTAAAAAAACATTTTGTCTTTGTAGATCCGACCAAAATAGGAAACGGAGATGTAATAAATTGCTTTTCATCCTCATTGATTTTAATACCCAAATTTTTCTCAAATACATTTTTTAGCCGTAAAATAATTTTATCGGAAGATAAGCTCTTAGCCTTAATTCTATTTTCAACTTTTTCTCTCACCATTTTGTTTAAAAATTGAGCAATAGTAAAAGAATCTCCCAAAAGAGATTTTAGTTTTGCTACATCTTCTTTGTACCAATCACGAGGATTAATCAAGTTTTTTAAATACTCATCACCAAAAAGACGTATTTTAATTACTAAGCAAACAATTCTGCGCCAAAATCTGCATCTAATAATGATATCATCATCATATTGTGTGAACTTTTTATCATTTACAAATGAGCACAGTGGATCATTGCCATTACAATAAGAGTCGGTCCAATCACTTTCTTCCCGCATTTCTTCTTCTAAAACAGGTATTTTTTCAAATAATTTTTTTCTTGCCGCTTTATCAGAAACAGCTTGTTTCAACTCTGCTTCCGGATAGTTCAATGCTTCTAAAATCATGGATTCTCGGAAGAATAATTGCTTTTGCGGTTCTTGGATTATTTGCTCAATTGTTTGGGAGTATTTTTTCTGCAGTTGCTCAAATAGCTCAGGATTCCATTGTTTTAAGCGCAAAAGCTTAATTAGATAATCCTCCCAGCTTCCATTTGATGGGTTGCTTTTCTGAAGTTCATCTAAAATAGATTTAAAAAGAGTCTCTGCCTCTTCAAATATTTGGGGATTAAAACTATTGCTAATGTTTTCTGCATATTTCCACACTCTAGGTAAATCGCGTATAGTTTCAACAGAAATTTGATTTTGACTCACCCCGTCGGGAACCATCCCTCCCATACCCAACTCTCCTCCCATCGGTGCAATTCCTTTATCAAGAAGTTCTCCGGTAGGTGTCAAAGTATAATCAGAATATGGAAGTAAAGGAAGCATTGCGCTATTTGATCCATGTAACCAATGAATAGACTCTAAAATTTTGTAATCTTCTTCATATAAATGAGCATTCTCAATCAACCAGTCTTTTAATTTACCTAGCCATTTTTTTCTATCTTCTTTACAACTACATTCTGGTATTTGAATTTTTGAACATTGAAAAGTTCCAACCAATTTTGAAGTTTGTAAAGCTCTTCCTAAGGTTGAAGGAAGCTGTTCTTGTTGTTTTACACAATGCTTTATGGTCTCATAAACTCTATATGGAAGCTTAAATTCTCGAAGCTCATGCAATCTCACTTTTAAAGAGCAATAAAGTTCTTTTTCTTCTAAAGTTGTCGAATTTTTCTTATATTCTTTTTTATGCTTTAATAATTCTTCAACTTTTTCACACGTAACCGTTTTAAAGTCCTGTTTTTTAGCTTCTTGTAAAAAATCTAAGTCTGATCTTATTAATTGAGCAATTGAGCTAGTCATGTTTATTATTTTGTTATTTATTGTAATTAATTAGTTATAATTATAAATAATTTGCAATTATAATACAATAATAAGTTTTAATTATTACTTATAAATAAATGTGTTTACATGATTTATTGGCCGGATTTTGACTTTGGTGGCGCTTTATCTTGTTTACCCACAATATCTTACGTTAAAAAACACCTTGAAATCAGACCTGTGGAGTAGCCAAATTTGACTAAAAACGGCTAGTCAAGGATGCGAGAGTTTAAATGTTCAATGGACGAGACCAAAAAAGCTTACAATAACTGATTAACTATATACACGGTTCTTCATAATCTTCTTTAACCCTTTTGTGGATTGTGGGGTTTAAAGGGCAAGGAACTATATTCCAAATCTTGGTCGCATAATTTTGAATTACTTCATCCGATGAAAAATTGCCCATCCCGGCAATATTGTGCATAACGGTCTCTGCCCATTTATATTTATCAACAAAAAGGGCCTCTACCTTTTTTTGCGCAGCATAGTAGCTTATAAGGTCTTGAATAACAAAAAAATGATCTGTTTCTAAAGAATTATAAATTTGTGAAAAGCTTTCTTTTTCTAAGTCATCGCTAGCTAAAGTGTCATTGATTAAGGCATCTAACGCTTTTTTTATGTTGGGATGTTTTGCGGCTGTTTCAAAAGGCTTATACTTTTTTTTCAAAGCGTTGATCTCTTCTACTTTTAAACCAAATGCAAAAGGCCAATATTTATCACCAATAGCCTTTCTCATTTCAATGTTGGCCCCATCTTCGGTGCCGATGGTCAGGGCTCCGTTGATGGCAAGCTTCATATTACCGGTGCCGGATGCTTCCATCCCGGCGGTAGAGATCTGTTCTGATAGATCGGCGGCTGGCATAATAATTTCTGCTTTGGAGACGTTGTAATTTTCAATAACAGATACTTTTAATAGTTTTGACACTGTTTCATCATTATTGATCTTTCTGCCAATAGAGCAGCAAAGCATCAAAATGTTTTTGGCCATTTTATAACCGGGCGCTGCTTTGCCTCCAATGATCACAAGTCTTCGTATTTTTCGAGAATTTGGATTTTCTTTGATTTCATGGTAAAGCATTATTAGATGAAGAGCTAACAGAAGCTGTCTTTTATATTCATGAAACCTCTTGACCTGAACATCGATGAGCACATCTAGTGTATCAAAAGGCCTAAGATGGGATATTATCTTTCCTTTGGTGTCTCTAATAGGATTTTCTTTGGATAAAAAATTAAATAACGTGTGTTTGTTTAGTCTTTTAATTTCTAAAAATTCATCTAAAAATTTTGGTTCGGATGCAAAGTTTTTTAGCTTGGCTATTTGGGTAAAGTTTGTGATCCAATTGTCACCAATCAAATTGGTAATAAAATTTGCTAATTTTTTATTGCAATATAAAAGCCATCTTCTGGGAGTGACTCCATTGGTGATCGCTAAAAATTTATCGGGGAACATTTCATTAAAATCTTTAAATATCTCTTTTTTTAAAATTTCGGTATGGAGCTCTGCCACCCCATTAACTTTTTTGCTACCTAGAACCGATAAATTGGCCATTCTGATCTGCCCATCGCCAAAAATGCTCATCGTTCTTACTTTTTCTTCATCGTTGGGATATTTTTCTCTGATTTTTGCGCAAAAATCATCATTGATTTTTTCCAAAGTCTTATATTGTCTTGGCAAAAGCTCCATTACTCTATTTTCATTCCAATCTTCCAGCGCTTCTTTTAAAACTGTGTGATTCGTATAGTTGCAAATAGAGGTTGTCATTTCAAAAGCTCTTTTCCAGGGAAGGTCAAAATCTTTTACTAATCTTCTTGTAAGCTCAGCAATGATCAAAGCGGGATGGGTGTCATTAATCTGAATTTGCACTTTATCTGGTAATGAGGCGATAGTGCCATATAAACGCAAATGATGTTTGATAATGTCTTGCAATGATGAAGAGACTAATAAAAATTCTTGCTTTAGCCTGGTCCTTTTGCCAAGCTCATTGTTGTCATTGGGATATAAAACATCGGTGAGAGAACTGTTTTCTGTTGCTAAATCTAGTAGCCCGGCATTATACCGCTGGAGCTCAAAATTTTTGGGAGATTCTTTGGTTGACCAAAGCCTTAATGTGATTACTGAAAAATTTCTGTCATGGGCATAACCTACAATCGGTACATCATAAGGAAGAACCCGGACTTCTTGAAAATCTTCTAATAAAAAAACTTCTTCACCATGGCTGTTAAAACCGGGAATGGTTTTACCGCCAAAATGAACCGATTGAGCGTGGGTATCTTTTCTTAGTTCCCAAGGGTTTTCATATAAAAGCCAGCAATCGGGTTTTTCAACTTGCCTTCCATGCCAAATCTCTTGCTCAAAAATTCCATATTGGTACCTGAGCCCGTAGCCCATGGCCGGATATTTTTTGCTGGCCAATGAATCTAAAAAACAGGCGGCAAGTCTTCCAAGGCCCCCATTGCCAAGGCCGGGGTCTGGATCGCAATTGATTAAATCTTCAAGTTCTCTTCCCATTTTTTTTAATACAATTTTTACTAAAGGAAGCGATTGAATATTTGTAATGTTATTTCCTAAAAATTTACCGGGTAAAAATTCTAGGGAAAGATAATAAATCATTTTAGCTTCGGCAGCATCGAATGAATGCTGTGTGGTTGTCCAGTTGATCATTATTTCATCTCTTAGGGCAATACAAAAAGCGAGATAAAATTCTTCATTGGAAGCTTCGTTATGCACTTTTCCCATATTGGAAATGAGATAGTGTTTGATTTTTTGGATTAAGGTGGGAACTTTTAAATAAAAAATATCTTCTTCCATTAAAAAACAACTCCGTTATTCTTTATATAAACGGAATTTTTTTAAAAAAAAAGAATTTATTTAACGGAAGGTTTTAAAAGAAGCTCTTTTTCTCTTGAGGTAAGCTCTCGATAATATCCTTCGGCAAGTGAGCCAAGCCTTAAATCGCCGATGCGGATTCTTGTTAGCTCAAGGATAGTTAGTCCGGCTTTTTTAATAAAAAGCCTGACTTCGTGCTTTTTTCCTTCTTTGACGATAATTTTGATTGTACCTTTTCGCATTTTAGTGACATTTTTCGGCTTTATGAACTTATTATCAATGTACACCCCTTTTGAAATGGCCAATAAATGCTCGTGAGTTACATTTTCAGCAACTTTAACCAGATATTCTTTTTCGATATTTGATGATGGATGAATGATCTTATTGGAAAAATAGCCGTCGTTGGTTACTAATAAAAGACCGGTAGTTCCCCGATCTAGTCTGCCGATTGTAAAAAGGCGGGTTGGGAATTCATAAAAAAGATCAATTACGATTCTTTGACCATCTTTTCTTTGATTGGAACAGATATATCCTTTGGGCTTATTTAAGATGAAATAGAGTTTTTTTTCTTCCCGTTGGATAGGCATATTGTCAACTTCGATTTTGTCTTTTTCCAAATCCACCATAGTTTGAGGAGTCAATATCACTTTGCCGTTGATTTTAACTCTTCCTTCAAAAATAACATCTTCGCTCCCTCTTCTGGAGCCGATGTTTGCTGATGCTAGTACTTTATTTAATCTTTTTAATGCCATATTTTCTTCTGTTAAAATGAATATAACATTTTAATCTAAAAAAACTTAAATATCAATAAAATCTCTTGATCAGCCTTATGTTTTTATTTATTATAAATTAAAAAAGAGAATTCTATGAAACCTGTAAAACTTATTTTAATGCGTCATGGAGAGTCAATTTGGAACAAACTCAATCTTTTTACCGGCTGGGTAGATGTTCCTTTAAGCGCACAAGGGGTGCAAGAGGCAATCCAAGGTGGAGAGAAAATTAAAGATATTCCTATAGATGTAGTGTTTGTTTCTTCATTGGTTAGGGCCCAAACTACAGCGGTGCTTGCCATGCTTAATCACTCAAGTAAAAAAGTTTTAGTGTTTCAGCCCCATGATAAAAAAATGCAAGAGTGGGGAGTTATCTATAGTTCTCATACTAAAGAAGGGACAATCCCTGTTTACAGCTCTTGGCATCTTAACGAAAGAATGTATGGCGAATTGCAAGGTCTTAATAAAGACGAAACTAGGAAAAAATTTGGGGAAGAGCAGGTGCATATTTGGCGAAGAAGCTACGATGTAGCCCCTCCTAATGGTGAGAGTTTAAAAGACACTGCCCAAAGGACAATTCCTTATTTTAAAGAGAAAATTATGCCTTTAATCCTTGCAGGAAAAAATATATTTATTTCAGCTCATGGCAACTCACTTAGATCGATAGTGATGCATTTGGATAATTTATCACCTCAAGAAGTTGTTAAGCTTGAGATCCCAACAGGTGAGCCGATTATTTATGAGTTTGATAAAAATCTTTGGAAAAAAATATAAAATTTTAATTTTTTTTTAAGGTAATTTTTTTTAAAAAAGCATTAATGCAATTCATTGACAATTATGTTTATTTAATCTTATACTCTCCTGCGAATTAACCAACAACCTTATGGAGATAATATGGCACATCCTTCAACTTTTAAAGCAGCGGTTCCTTTTGGAGTAGCTTCTTTAGCAATTGGCGCTGCCGGAGCTGTAGTAGCTATTGTTTGCGCAGCTACAGCATTAAAAATTCTTGGTGTTGCTGCAGCTATAATCGGATCTTATGCTTTTTTTGCTACATTATTATGTGGAATTGAAAACAGTGGCGATTCTCAAAAATTTAAAGCCGAATTGCATAAATATGTAGGGTCTGTGGTTGGCAGTGCAATTGCCGGCATCATACGAGAGATTGCTGTTGATGTACTATTCGGATTAATAGATAAAGCGTTAGGCCGCGAAACAGTTCACGTTAGATTACGATAATATATTTTTCCTCTGAAAATAAGGAATAACGAAAGTATTTAGTGAAAAATTTAAGAAAGTGTTAGCCTTTCGACGCTTTCTTGAATTTTTTTTTTAATTTTCTTGTCTTAAATCTCAATTTTTTCATATCTTTTTCTTTTTAAATTTTAATCAAAGGTGATTTATGGCAGCACTCCCACTAGTAGGAACTTTACGACCAGCTTTACCACCGGTTATGCCTCATCAGGCATTTGATGTAGGTGGTTCAGCAAGAGAACCTGAAAGATTACCGGCAGCCGGAGCCGCTGCAGCTGCGGCGGCTGATGATAATGGAGTGGATGCATTTGATGAAAAGATCCTTCCTGATCAAGTCAGTGGAACCATAGAGAACCTTAAAGTTTTATTAACTAGATTGTCAACTCAGGGAGCCGTTTGGCCTCAAGTTATAAAAGATGAATGGGAGCTTGAGAGGTTGGAAGAAACAGATAGCAAATTCAAACGATGTCTATGCGATAATTCAATAATCAGACGTTGCTATTTAAAAAATAAAAAAAATGGAAATAGAGCGGTTTTAGGTGATAGATGCTTAACATTGCTTGCTAATGAAGCAGGTGTTGAAGAATTTAGAAATGTTGGTAAGATTTTTCGTTCATTTAAACGTGTTTGTGGTCACCCTGATGACTCAGTTAGCCCGGAGTACGCAGATTATTTAGAGAAAAGAAAAATTTGGGGCCCCAGAGAAGCTGGATTTTATAAAAGCAATCGTTTAAAAGATAAATTATCCGACCGTCAAAAACCTTTCAAAGCTAAGTTAAATAAAATTGCCCGATTTGCTTTGGCAGGAGCTCAAAAAGGAGTGAACGTAGTTAGCGATTCAGTAGGTGTTTCAGCCAATCCTGCGTTAATTCAAGAGGCTTTTGATCAAAAGGTAATTAATTCAAATGCTCTTAGATTTTACATGGATGTTTGGCAAAAAGAGGATGGCGTGCTTTCCGAAAAGCAAAGACATTACAAACTTATATTAAATGATAATATTTTAAAAGCTTGGGCTGCAAAAAAATTAAGAGTTTAATTGC
>JACRNF010000041.1:8460-21690 GCA_016219355.1 Chlamydiota bacterium
TTTAGATCTAAAGAGGCGCTTGAATGTCTCCAGAGCTAAATCTTTTTATTTTTTGATTTGGCATCAAGAGGTTGAGCTGACCATCAAAACTAATCGAGTCTAAAATTCCTTCAAAATAGTTTTGCCCATCAAAAACTTTGATTTTCTCTTTTTTGAACGCTAAAAACTTTTCAAATTCTTCATGAAAAGCTAAAAATCCCTCTTTTATAAATTTATCCCAATCTTTGCTAAACTCTTTTTTAATTTTTTCTAAAATTTCAGCTCCGGAAAGCTCTTTTTTTAGCTCGTGTTTAATGGAAGTTGCTGGTTGATCAATTTTTTCTAAAACCGTCTTATCAGTGTTTACATTTATCCCAATACCTAAAAAGATGTTGGCAATATCTTTTTCAAACTCTACCTCTGATAAAATTCCGGCCACTTTTTTATTGTTTAAGATAACATCATTCGGCCATTTGATTTTGGGATTTAAGCCATAAGAACTCATGACCCTTGCGCAAAAAATAGCTAAAATTAAACCGATTGCAGTAAGACTTTTATTCTCTTTAGAGAGCTGAAAATAAAAGGTGACATAAAGGTTTTCCCCTTTGGGAGAAAGCCAATGTCGATTAAACCTTCCTCGCCCTTTAGTTTGCTCTAAGGCCAAAATACAGGTGATCTTTTTGGGATCATAAGTTTTATAAGTCTTCTTAGCAAAAGTTTGGGTGGAATCCACTTTTTCTAAAACAATATCAATAAAATCCATGGGGAGTAATCCAAAATTGATGTTTATATTTTTTTAAATTCATTCTAATTAAAAAAATATTTTAAGGGTAAAAAAATTGTTTGTATTGGTCTGTTTTTTGCTGAATTGGTAATAATTAGATGTCTGCTTATTTAATAAATACAATCAAAACATTAGGAATGTTTTAAGATTTTATTAATAAATATTTTTTTAATTTATAAACTTAAGGATTTCATGGAGAAAAAATCGAAAAAAGGAGTATTCTTTTAATAACCTCAGTTTTGGGTTTCTTCCCTCTGAATCTGCTAAGATTTTTGAGGAGTTTGATTCCTTTTTTTCGAGAAAAATAGCCAAAGGCTCTATTTTCGAGAAAAAAAGAAATCAAAATTGCAAAAAGATTGCTGATTCTGAGTGGATTAAACCCAAAACTGAGGTTAATATTAGTTGGTGAAGTAATATGTATCGTTTCTTTGTAATAATTCCTCTATTATTTTTAGTCGGCTGCGTTCATCAAAAAAGCAGCTATGCCGAAGTTGAAAAGATCCAAAACCGGTATGTTGAAAAATGGCAAGCACAAGAAAAAGCGGAAGATAGAAAACATTTTTTCTTAAAAGAAGCTTTGGACATAGCTTTTATTTATAACAAAAAGCTCCAAGCTCAATTGCAGCAAACTGATGTTGCGCAAGGAAAAGAGTGGGAAGCTCTATCACAGCTTGTCCCCAATATTTATGGCATAACAGCATATACCCATTTAGATAAGCAGCCGATGGTAGGTTCGGAAGCTAATAGAGTGCCTGTTGGAAGCAAAGATAATTATTCTCTGCTTTTGGAAGCAAGGCAGCCGATTTTTCATGGGGGCGCTTTGATTGCTAACTATAACTCTACAAAATATTATTCTTATATGACCAAAGAGCAAATTCGAGGACAGATGCAAAGGCTCACCTTTGATGTTACCAAAGCTTATTTGGATATAATACTTTCAGAAAAACTTTTTTTGGTTAACTCAGGAGCGCTCCAAGTAGCAGAGCGCCATTTAAAAGAGGTTCAATTAAAAAAAGAGCAGGGGTTAGCTTCTTCATTTGATATCATTAGGGCCGAAGTTGATGTTTCTAACTTTGCTGCAGAAAAAATCAAACAGCAAAATCGGATAAATTTGGCCAAGACCTATTTTTTAAAACAGCTAGGCATTATCCAAGACAATGTTTTTGAGGTTGAAGATGTATTGCAGTATGTGGAACTCAAAACTTCTGTTGATGAGCAGATTAGAAAAGCTTATTTAAAAAGGCCTGATTTAATGGCTAAGATATTTGATGCCAAGATGCAAAAAGAATCGGTCAACATGGCAAAAGCAGAATATTATCCCAAGATCAATGCTACCTTTGATGAGAGATGGGGTAGACCAGATCCTCATTTTACTACTTTAGATCAGTGGGGAAGAGAGTGGACCGGGAGAATCTCACTTGAGTGGCCCTTGTTTGATTATAAGAAAAGAAAAGGAAGAGTTTTGCAACAGACCGCTATTTATAGACAGAAAAATATTTTAGTGGACGATCTTAAAGAGAGCATCGTTTTAGAAATTCAGCAAGCGTTGTATTCATTAAATGATGCAGAAGAATTTGTTAAATCGCAAAAAATGGATATGGAAAAGTCTAAAGAAGGACTTAAGTTAGTTCAGGTAGGATATAATGAAGGGGTCAATTCCGAAGTAGAAGTATCCGATGCTTTAATATCCTTTACCAAAAGTCAAAGCTTTTACTATCAAGCTGTTTATCAGCATATAGTTGCAAAATTAAATCTTGAACTGGCATCAGGCGAAATTATCATCGATGATGTGATCAAAGGAGTCAAATAGTGAAAAATGTTTTATTTATAATTTTTTGCCTTGGCCTGATTGTTTTATCTTCTTGCCAAAAGAAAAAAATAGAAGCGAAGTCTGAAGATGCAGGCTTTAGAGTAAAAACCCAGATGGTGCAAAAGGGTCGGGTGAACAACCAAATTTATTTATCCGGCGAAATTAAAACGATGAATGCGGTGGATGTTTTTTCCAAAATCGGCGGCAGAGTGGAAAAACTTAGTGTAAATGATGTTTTGGTCTCTGAAAACGCTTGTTTAAAAAAGGGAGAGGTTTTTGCGGTTATTGATCATAGAGATTTAGAAAACAGGTTAAAACAAGCGCAAAGTTTTGTAAAAGTAGCCTCATCAAGGCTTGAGAGCGCTAAAATTAATTTAATAGACAAACAAAAAGAAAATCAAAGATTTGAAGTGCTTTTTAAAGAAGGGGCGATTTCTCAAAAACAAAATGAGCTTGCTTTATCTGAAGCTCAAAAAGGGCAGATTTTATGTATCCAAGCCCAAGCTGAGCTAGAAGATGCCATGGCTAAAGAAGAAGGGGCCGCCCTTTTACTCGAAGAGGCTTTTATTAAAGCTCCAATTAGCGGAGTTGTTTCTAAAAAATTTGTTTGCGCTGGTAATATGGTGTCGCCGAGTTCTCCAATCGTATCGCTTGTTGATATGGACGAGCTTTATATAATTTTTTCCATTCCGGAAAAAATTCTTGCTAAACATGCTGAAGGATTAAAGCCGACTGACATTGTAAAATTTTTTAATGGTAAGTACACCTACTTTCAGGTTTACAATACAATCAATCCAAGAGTTTCAATTTCTCAAGTTGACGAGAAAGGCAATTATGGAAAAAGATAAGATTATTATTCCTACAGCTTCTTTGATTCATCAAGGGGGAAAATATTCTGTTTTTACCTATAAAGATGGAGCCGCTCATCTAAAAGAAATTATAATTGGTTCTAGGGATGACTCTAATGTTGAAGTTAAATCGGGTCTTAGCGAACTGGACGAGCTTATCGTAGTTGGACAGCATAAATTAATGGATAATACCGTTGTAGAAAAGGTTAGGGAATAAACGTGAAAATTGTAAAATTTGCTATCAGCCGGCCCATTGCAACTTCAATGATTTTTTTGGCAATTTTGCTTTTGGGATTTTTTTCTTATAGTAAGCTATACATTGATTTTTTACCTAAAATCGAAGCTCCGGCGATCACTATTTTAACTTATTGGCAAGCCGCTTCTGCACAAGATGTAGAATCCAAAGTTACCAAGGTCATCGAAAATAACGTCAGCATTATAAATAATTTAGATCAGATCAAATCTTCTTCCAGGGAAGGGGCCTCGGTGATCAGCTGCGTTTTTGCCCAAGGAACAAATTTAGATGAAGCATCTAATGAAATTAGAGCAAGAATTGAATTTGCTAAACCCTTTCTTCCAGATGACCTAGCGACTCCGATTTTATTGAAATTTAATACCTCTATGATGCCGATTATTTTTTATGGTGTGACTGCTAAAGAACATTTTGAAAATTTGCAAGAGATTATTGAAGATGATCTGGCCGCTCCATTAAAAAGGATAGAAGGGGTGGGCGCTGTTCAAGTTATCGGAGGGGTAAAAAAAGAGATCAATATCAAGCTCGATCGAGAAAAACTTTCTGCATATAACTTGACCCTTATTGATATCGAAAATGCCTTAAAGCAGCAAAATGTCTCTTTGCCGACCGGAGCAATGGATATTTTAGATAAAGAATATATGCTTAGACTTCCTTCTGAATTTGATTCTTATGCAGATATAGAAAATGTAGTGATTAAAAAAAATCAGATCCATCTTTTGCGCTTAAAAGATGTTGCCGAAGTAGCTCCAGGATTTAAAGAGCAAAAATATTTTGTCAAAATCAACGGCGAAAACGGCATTATGCTGATGGTTCAAAAAAGAGCCGGCTCCAATACGGTTGAAGTAGCAAAAAAAGTGCGGGAGCAAATTGCTAAACTACAAAAAAATCTACCGTTGGATATCAAAACCAATTTGATTATGGACTCATCAGAGTTTATCTCTAGATCGGTCCATAACTTACTAGAGACATTTTTATGGGGTACTCTTTTTGTAGCCATAGTGACTTTTATCTTCTATCGCAATATTAGACTTGGCTCCATCATCATGCTGAGCCTCCCTTTTTCAATAATCGGTGTTTTTTGCATGATGTATTATAAAGAGTGGTCTTTAAATATTATATCACTTGCGGCCATTGCTATTGCAACCGGTATGGTGGTGGACAACGCCATTGTAGTAGTAGACAATATAATCAATCGGTTGCAAAAAAAAGATACTCTTGTGCAGGCAATAGAAAATGGGACTAATGAAGTTGGCTTTGCAATTAGCGCAAGTACAATATCGATCATAGTAGTCTTTTTGCCTTTGGTATTTTCCTCGGGGCTGGTTAGTTTAATGTTTGGGCAGCTTGGATGGGTGGTCGGGATTACTCTTTTAGCCTCATTACTTGCCGCTTTAATGCTCACTCCAATGCTAGCCAGTAAATTATTAAAAAACTTAGATGTTAAAAAGATTGATGATAGGCAGGCTTTTTTTAAAAAATTGGAAAATTTCTACACCAATTTTTTAAGTGTTGCTCTCAAGTACAGAAAAACCGCTATCATATGCGCCGTTGTTTTTTTTATCGGCACTTTTTCTTTAGTTCCTTTTATCGGGGCTGAGTTTATGCCGGATGAAGACTCGGGAGATATTACGATCAACTTTGAACTTCCAGTCGGCACGAGAGTAGAAAGGACCAAAGAGGTATGTATCAATATTGAAAAACTTGGAAAAGAGATCATTCAATCCAAAAATATAATCAATACCTATTTTCGTTGCGGGTCTCAAAATGGTGGGATGGGAGCGGCTTTTTCCAAGGAAGGATCTAATTTGGGAAGAGTTGGCTTTAAACTAGTTAAGAAAGATGAAAGGGATTTTTCTTCAAAATCGATATCTCGAAAGATTGTAGATAGTATCAAAGATGAAATTGTGAAAATTGAGGTTGATCATGGCAATCCTATGATGAGACATATGTTTGGAGGGGCAAAACCTTTGAGCGTCGAGATTTTAGGGCATGATTTTATTCAAACAGACAAACTGGCAAGTCAAATTAAAGCAATCGTTGCGAATGTTCCCGGAGTTAAAGATCCTTCAATTAGCCGGGACATGCAAAAACCGGAACTTGTGATAAATGTTGATCGGGAAAAAGCGCAAAGTTTGGGACTGACCATGGCCTCTATCGGATCACAGCTAAGGACCCTTTTTCATGGCAAAAAAGCGACTACTTTTCATCAAGGGGAAAAAGATATTGATATTTCTCTTAGGTTGCAACAAGATCAAAGGGCTACGGTCTTGGATGTGTTAAATTCAGAAGTTATCAACTCGTATGGTAAAAAGATTGCTCTAATGAACGTTGCCCAAATTGAAGAGAGAAAAGGGCCGATTGAAATTGAGCGGCAGAATCAAGAAAGGGTAGTCAGGGTTGAGTTTGACGCATATCAAAGATCGCAAAATGAAGTTATCCAGGATGTGCAAAAAGAGCTGAAAAGTAAAATTTCGGTCCCTTCGGACATTTCGATCAATTTTGGAGGAATGTTTAAAGAGCAGAAAAAGGCCTTTGGCTATTTATTCATGATGTTTTTTTTAAGCCTTATAATGGTTTACATGGTGATGGCTTTTCAATTTGAATCGCTTCGCCATCCTTTTGTAGTTATGGTGTCGGTCCCATTTGCTTTGAGCGGGGTATTGATAGCTTTGTTTTTAACCCATACCACTTTAAATGCCATTTCGTTTATCGGAACGATCATGTTGATAGGTATTGTGGCCAACCACACCATTATTTTAGTTGACTATACCAATCTTCTTCGTAGGCAAGGAATAAATCTTTTAGAAGCGGTTTTACAAGCGGGTAAAAACAGGCTTCGCCCGGTTTTAGTTACAACCTTGACCACAATTTTTGGAATGCTCCCTTTAGTCTTGTCAAGAGGCGAAGGATCGCAAATGTGGAAGCCGCTTGGTATTGCTGTAATCGGAGGGCTTATGTTCTCTACTTTGATTACATTGATCATTGTTCCAACGGTATACACCATGATGGAAAGAAAAAAGAATATTTAATCTATAAAATATCCCATTTAGGTATTATCTTTTTAAAAGAGCTAAAAAATGTGGGAACATAAATATTTAAATCGGATTGATTGGAGAATTTATCCTATCGTTTTTGGGCTAATGGCCATTAGCCTTTTAGTGGTCTCTTCAATGACGTTGGAGGGAGTGGATTTTTTATCCGATTATGTCAGAAGACAGATTCAATGGTTTGTCATTGGCTGGGTAGTTTTTTTCTTTTTTGCCGGGTTTGACTATCGTAAATTTTACGAATGGACCTGGGCTGTCTATGTTGTGATGTGTATATTATTGCTAGGACTATTTTTGGTTCCGGCCATTCAAAATGTCCATCGGTGGTATCGCTTGCCGTTTGGGATGAGCTTTCAGCCATCGGAGTATGCTAAATTAATTGTTGTCATGAGCCTGGGCTGGTTTTTTGAAAAAAAAGGAAGAGATATTTCAAGTCTGTTTTCTTCGACGCAGCTTTTATTGATTGTAGGCGTCCCTTTTTTACTGATTTTAAAACAGCCCGATCTTGGAACCGCCCTTGTTTTATATCCTATAACACTTGTGATGAGCTATTATGGAGGGGTGCATAAAAAAATATTTTTTAGCTTATGCTGTTTTGGGCTAATAATGCTTGTTTTTGTTGCGTTAATGTTCACGGGCATTTTATCTCATGAAAAAATGAAGCCTTTTTTTACTACTTTTTTAAAAGAATACCAATATGAAAGGCTAAATCCTAACACATATCATCAAAAAGCGGCCCAAATTGCCATTGCCATCGGTGGTGTTAACGGAAGCGGCTGGCATAAAAGTGAATTTTCTTCCCATAAATGGCTTCCTGCAGCTCATACCGATTCGGTTTTTGCGGCATATGCCGAAGAATTTGGTCTGATGGGAGTGATTCTTTTGTTGTTTCTTTTTTATGTTTTGATTTATGTTAGTTTTCAGGCGGTAGCATCGGCGAAAGAGAGTTATGGTAGATTGATTGCATCAGGTGTTGCAGTTTATTTGGCGATGCATATGATTATAAATATGGCAATGATGATCGGTTTTTTACCGATTACCGGGGTGCCGCTGGTATTTGTGACCTATGGTGGGAGCTCGACGTTGACAGCTATGGCCTCCTTAGGCATATTGCAAAGCGTTTATAGCAGGAGATTCATGTTTTGAAAGACTTTAAACATATTTTTATATTTGAGCCCAAAGCTTGGATAGGCGAGGGTGTGATCACTTTAAACATGGTAGAAGAAGAACTGAATTTTTTTACCAAATGGAGTGTCATGGACAAAGATGTTGTCGGTAAAATTCAATCGGTGCAAGAGATACAGATTAATGGCATTTCTGAGAACATGAGAAATGATTTAACTTTTTTTGATTTTTCGGAAAAATCTTTTTGCGTGGAGATGGAGAACCTCAATATCGGCAAAATTTCCGGTAAAGGGGTTTATGATGAAAAGTTGATTGCCTGGGAATTTCGAGATAATGACTTAAACTTTGAAGGATTTGAAACCTACCATCTTCAAAAAGATGGCAGTTATTTGATGCATTCGGAATATGTGACTTCTGACCAATTCCGCACTCAAATTGATGGCAGAATTTGGCTACCTCCCGTAAACTTGGATAAAACTGAAGCTGAGGAACAATGACAAAATATTTAATTACCTTTTTGTTTTTATTTGGCTGTATGAACGGCACTAAAGTTATGAGTGCTGATTCTTTTTCGGAAGTGTCAGTTGGAATGACCGTAGATCAGCTTACAAAAGAGCTGGGAGAGCCTTATGCTATAAAGACTATTAATTCTACCGATCAAGAATATGAATACATTGAAAAAATAAGCGCTAACAATCGGGTAATTGAAGAAAGGCATTATTTCTTTTTGATCAAAAATGGGCAAGTCTATTCCAAAAGAATGAAGTCATTTCAAAGACCCGTTTATCAAGGCAATGCTTATGAGCTCCAAACCACTTTTAATGGCGAAGAGGAAAAATAGAGCTTAATTGAATCAAAAGCGATTTTAAAAATTTTAAGCATACGGATAGACTCTATTATACCTTTGCCATTCTTCAGATAAATTAATAGCCAGATAAGTTATTCCAAAGAGCTTGCCGTAAATAGATTTACATCTAACAAAAACATATATCCCTAAAAAGAATCTTGATATTCTTCCAAGTAGTTCGACGGCTTTTAAATCAAAGTCAGGACAGACAACTATACCATCACATTGAATGGGATAATGGTTAACAGCACAATACATCTTTAAGCAGCTTTAATTTTAATATCCACGCCGGCAGGAACTGGCAATACTTTTAGCTTGTCAATAGTGTCAGGTGTTGGATTTAAGATATCCAGCAAACGGATATGAGTTCTGATCTCAAACTGCTCGCGTGATCTTTTATCAACGTGAGGAGATCTTAAAACTGTATAAACTTCTCTTTTAGTAGGAAGAGGAATGGGGCCAACAACCCGAGCTCCGGTTCTTTTCGCTGTTTCAACAATATCTTGAGTCGAGCGATCGAGTAGCCTTTGATCATACCCTTTTAAGCGAATTCTGATTTTACTTCTAGGTTGTTTACTCATATTTTTTTGCATCCTTTAAAATAATTATTTTTTCATTAATTCTTCTTGAAGTTTAGCAGGAACCGGTTCAAAGTGTGATGGTTCCATTGTATAATTAGCCCTTCCGGAAGAAATAGATCTTAATTGGGTAGAATAACCAAACATCTCTGATAGTGGTACTTCGGAGGTAATAGTCACAATAGTTTTTACTGATTCTTGGGCTAAAATTTTACCTCTTCTTCGGTTAAGATCCCCAATTACGTCTCCCATATAGCTTTCAGGAGAGGTGACCACTACTTTCATGATAGGTTCTAACATGATCGGCTTGCATTTTCTGGCCGCTTCTTTAACAGCCATCGATCCTGCTATTTTAAATGCGATTTCTGAAGAGTCAACTTCGTGGAACGATCCAAATACAATCGCAACTTCAACGTCTACCAGGTTATATCCGGCAAGCACTCCGGTTGAAAGCCCCTCTACGATACCTTCGATCGAAGGCTTGATGTATTCTTTAGGAATAACGCCCCCGACGATTTTACTTTCAACGACATTTCCTTTGCCTCTTTCGCATGGCTTGATCTCGACCACAACGTGGCCATATTGACCTCTACCGCCAGATTGTCTAATAAATTTACCTTCGGCTCCGCCAGGGATAGTGATAGTTTCTTTGTAAGATACTCTAGGCGCGCCGACATTGGCTTCAACTGAAAACTCTCTAAACATTCGGTCTCTTAAAATTTCCAAATGAAGCTCGCCCATACCGGAAATAATCGTTTGGCCGGTCTCTTCATCGGTTTTTACGTGGAATGTTGGATCTTCGATAGAAAGAGATGAAAGGGCCAATGATAATTTTTCTCTATCAGCTTTTGACTTGGGTTCAATAGACATCGAAATAACAGGTTCGGGAAATTCCATTTTTTCAAGAAGCAGAGGAGAATTTTCTGAACAGAGAGTGTCTCCGGTAGTAGTGTTTTTAGGGCCGATGCAAGCGGCAATGTCGCCGGTAAAGACCGCTTCTAGATCGGTTCGGTTATTTGCATGCATTCGTAAAACCCTAGAAATTCTTTCTTTATGCCCTTTGGTAGTATTAAGAAGGGTTGTTCCTTTTTCTAAAGTTCCGCTATAAATACGGATAAATGTCAATTTTCCAACATATGGGTCGGTTATAATTTTAAAGGCCAAGGCTGAAAATGGGCTGGCATCGGATGGTTCGATTTCCATCGGCTCGTGAGTGTCAATATTTAAACCTTTGATTTTGCCTCTATCCAAAGGAGAAGGCATCCAGTTTACTACACCGTCTAGAATTTGTTGAACCCCTTTATTTTTAAA
Organism: Chlamydiota bacterium; assembly: GCA_016219355.1. Lineage (GTDB taxonomy): Bacteria > Chlamydiota > Chlamydiia > Chlamydiales > SM23-39 > JACRNF01. The sequence continues at coordinate 19,046 of JACRNF010000041.1, forward strand.
GGCAGTTCCGCAAATTACAGGATACAAAGCATTTTCCACAACCCCTTTTCTGATCGCTTTGTGGATCTCTTCAGCGGTCAAGGAATCTGGGCTTTCTAAAACTTTAGTTAAAAATTGTTCATTGGTCTCATCGATAGTGGCGAGTTCGTCTAGCATTTCAGAACGCATTTTTTTGCAGGTTGCAAGTAAATTAGCGGGGATTTCTTCTACCGAATATTCCGCCCCTAAGGTTTCGTCGTTGAAAATATAAGCTTGCATGGTAACGAGATCGACCATTCCTTTAAATTCTGATTCGGCGCCGATAGGGCAATGGACCGGAACGACATTAGCTACAAGTTTTTCTTTCATTGAGGCAACGGCGGCAAAAAAATCGGCCCCGGTTCTGTCCATTTTATTAACAAATGCATAATGGTAATACCACGTTCTCTTTCTTGCTCCATGAAGTCCATGGTCGCAGCCCCTTCGTGCACTTCGCCCATTTTGTGCACTTTTCCGGAATAGTATAGTATTCGCTCAGTCGTTGTGGTTTTTCCGGCGTCGATGTGGGCCATGATGCCAATGTTTCTAACGTTTTCTAATTTGTCAGTATCTTTGCGTTTTTCCATTTTTTTTCCTTTAGAATTTTACCATTTGTAGTGTGCAAATGCTCTATTAGCTTCTGCCATTTTATGTAAATCATCTTTTTTCTTAATGGAAGAGCCTTGATTGTTAAAACAATCATACAATTCTGCGGCAAGACCTTCTGCCATACAACGGCCTGCTTTGTCTCTTGCATAGGTAATTATCCATTGCATTGCCATGGCGGTTCTTCTATCCGGAGAAATTTCAACGGGAACTTGATAAGTAGCGCCGCCGATCCTTCTTGATTTTACTTCTAAAGAGGGCTTGGCGTTTTCAAGTGCTTGTTCAAAAGCTTCTATAGGGCTTTCAGAATTCACTTTTTTAGCAAATTCGGTGATAGCGCCATAGACGATTTTTCTGGCGGTAGATTTTTTGCCGGCGCGCATTACTTTGTTGATAAACTTGGCTAAAACTGTATTGTTATATACAGGATCTGGTTGAATTTCACGTTTTTCTGCTCGATGTCTTCTTGACATATTTTAATCCTTATTCTTTAGTTTATTTTGGCGCCTTGGCCCCATATTTTGATCTACTTTTCTTACGATCTTTAACAGCGGCGGTATCAAGAGAACCTCTAACGATATGGTATCTTACGCCGGGAAGATCTTTAACCCTGCCTCCTCTGACTAAAACCATGCTGTGCTCTTGCAAGTTGTGTCCTTCTCCTGGAATGTAAGCAATAATTTCTTGTCCATTGGAGAGGCGGACCCAAGCCACTTTTCTTAAGGCCGAGTTTGGTTTTTTAGGGGTTTTGGTCTTAACTTGAAGACAAACTCCTCTTTTTTGAGGACATTGTTGTAATGCGGGTGATTTCTTTCTTTTGATACGGGAAGTACGTTTTTTTCGAATTAACTGGTTAATTGTGGGCATAAAACTCCTTAAGCGAGATACATACAATTATTTATGTGGAAAATATAACCGATTGGACATTTATTTGCAAAAAAATTTCCTTGCGGTCTAAAAAATAGGTTGTTTTGTTGATTTTGTTAATTTTATTAGTTTGTTATTATTTAATTATAAGTTAATTACATTTAATATAAAAATAATGTTGCTAAAATAATTATTTTATTATTATAATTCCGTTAGGGGATAAGAGTATAGTGCAAGGCTTACGACGCTAAGTTTGGATTAAGAATTGACACTTTAATACTTTTATCCCCGATTTTTTTTAACATTAAGGATCAAACATGAAAAAAGTGACTTTAATATTATTATTAGTGTTTCCTCTCTTTTGCTTTTCCAAAACTTTAAAATTAGAAGACGTTAATGAGATTATGGATCGATTTTTTGAATATCATGTTGAGAATAAAGAACTTAATGACACGATTGTCAAGCGTTGGGTCAAGGGATATATAGAACAGTTTGATTCTAGCAGGGTCTACCTTTTACAAGAAGAAGTACTTCCTTTCTTAGATTTAAGCAGCAAAGATGCCAAAAAAATGGTAGCCAAAATATCTAAAAAAGATTTTTCTGATTTTATCGCCTTAAATGAGCTCATTCAAAAAGCTATTTTACGCTCAAGAGATTATCGTATAAAACTTGAAAAATTACTTATTTTAAATGATGAAGGGGCTACTATTGAAAATGAAAAGTTTGTTTCTTATGCCTCTAATCTAAAAGAGCTCGAAAAAAGACAAAGAAATACAATTATAAGCTTCTATTCAGCCCAAAAAGAAAAGGGGCTTATCAATTCTGTAGAAAAAAAAGAGAAGCTATTTTCCCTTCTTGAGAGAAAATTAAGTCGCTTTGAGAATAATTTCTTGCATCAAAACCAAAAAGGACAAGAACTTTCCTTAGCAGAAAAACAACATTTTTTATCCGTTCGTATCTTGAAATCATTTGCTAAAAGTTTAGACGCTCACAGTTCTTTTTTCAGTGAAGAAGAGGCTGAAGAAATGAGAATGAGCTTAGAAAAACAGTTTGATGGAATTGGTGTAGTTTTATCTGAAGGGGTCGAAGGGGTAATTATAACCGATCTTATTAAAAATAGCCCTGCAGAAAAATCTGGTCAGATACAAACTAAT
>JACRNF010000044.1 GCA_016219355.1 Chlamydiota bacterium
AATTTACTTTTGCAGACTCTGCAAGATAAAACTCTTTTATGTGTGGCAGTAAATCTAACTTTTCCAAATCAAAAAGTAATTACCCGATCTATCCTTGAATGGAAAAAATCAACTGATCTTAACTTGGAAAAAGATCCGGCGGTGTTTTTAATTTGTTCAAATGATTTCTTCAGCGAGAGTGTCGTAAAAAAGTAATCCTTTTTCGGTAAGTTTTATATTTGGGGCGTCAAACGTTAAAAAATTATCTTGCTTTAGCCTTTCTATTGTTTTTAAAGTGCTTTGAGGTAAATTGCCAACCCTTTCTTGAAACTTTTCGAAATTGAGCCCATCTAAAAGCCTGAGGTTAATCAAAAAAAGCTCTTTAACATCGTTTGGATAATTTAATTTTTCTTCAAAATCCACAGCCGACTGGGATTTTGCTAACTTATTAAAATAGGTTTTTAGATTGGAGCAATTTTTAAACCGTTTTTTTTCAAAATAGCTAAAGCTAGATGGGCCAAAGCCTAAAAATTCTCTTGCGGTCCAATAACCGACATTATGTTTTGAGAGCATGTTGTTTTTGGCAAAAGCAGATATTTCGTAGTGTTTAAATCCAAGACTTTTTAAAGTTTTAACCGCCAGGTTAAACATAGCAAGAGAAGTTTTATCTGAGGGCCTTTTCTTATTAAGCAGTTCTTTTTTTAAATAAAAAGGGGTATTTTCTTCAAACGTTAAGTTATATAAAGAAACATGGGATATTTTTAAGTTTTCTAACGATAGTAAAGTATTTTCAAAAGTTTTAAGGGTTTGATAAGGGATATCGTACATTAAATCTATTGAGATATTATTAAAACCTGAGGCTCTGATATCGTCAAGGGCTTTAAAAACCTGATTTAAAGAATGGTTTCGGTTTAAAAAATTTAAAAGTTTTTCATCTAAGGACTGCACTCCGAGGCTTATTCTATTGATCCCTATATTTTTCAATTCTCTAAATTTTTCTAAATAGACATCATCGGGGTTGGCTTCTAACGTGATCTCGGTATCAGGATCAATCGGTAATTTTCCTAAAATTTTTCTATAAAAATCTGGAGTTAAAATTGAAGGGGAGCCCCCTCCAAAGTAAACTGAAACGATTTTTTTATTATTAAACAGTCCTTTTTTTTGCATTATCTCGATTAGTAGGGCTTTTGAAAAATTGTCAAGCAAAAGATTTGCCGGAAAAACCGAATAAAAATGGCAATAAGGGCACTTTTTTTTACAAAAAGGGATATGAAAATAAAGGCTTAATTCTCTACCAGCGATCGACATCTGGATCTTCTAAGACCCCTCTTTTCCATCGGTTTTTATCAGAGAAAGGGTCTTCTTCTTCCGCTTCTTCTTCGACGACAGTCCCTTCTTCGGCAGATGCTTCTTCTTCAAAAGCGGTATCGGTGAAGAAGGTTTCGGTTTCTTCTACCCCGAAATCGGTTTCGACGCCTCCTTCTATTTCCGGAAGGGTCTGTGGTTCAGAGTAGGCTTGTTTGGAAGGGGCTTTTTTAGGAGCGACATATTCTTCTGTTTCTCCAGTTTCTTTCATAAAGCGGAGCCTTTCTCTTTCTTCCTGGATTCTATCTTTAACTGATAAGATTTCTTCTTTATGTTTTAGTATATCTTTTTTTGGCACTAATCCTAGAGTTAGCCATTTTTCCAAATCTTCCAACTCAGTTTCCAGTTTTCTAAGTCTTTCGCTTTTTAAACCCATTTTTTTTAGCTCCTTGCTAAATGAACATATTGTTTATCTTTTACATAAGAATTGTTTTTTTGAAAATGTTTTTTTTCATAATGCGAGCATTTTATAGGCTCGCCTTATTTTTGATCAACAATACTGTTTAATTTTTGAATGATTTTTTCGATCGCACTATCATCAAAGCCATGACTATAAAGTCCCTCTTCCAAGGTTTCGAAGCCGGCTTGCATGCACCCGACGCATCCAAGTCCGGAGCTCATAAGTTCAAAAGCTAATTCTTCTCTTTTTTCCGGAAACGATGAAAAAATTTCTTGAAAAGTCATTGTTTTTTGTATTTTTTTCATAATTAAAATCTAATTTTTACAGTTCCTTTTTTGATTTTGCATTGGCAAGCTAGTCGTTCATTTTCTACTTCGCCGAAAAAGTCTTTTTCTGCTTGGGTAGGGTCGGTAAGGTTGTTCATTCCTTCGATTACTTCGATTATGCAAGAGCCGCAGATTCCCTCGGAGCAAGCAAAGGGGATACCGGCTTTTTCACACACCTCTTGAATTGGCGATCCATCTGGTAGTTCCACTTCTTCATTAGTGTTTACAAAAATAATTTTTGCCATATAAAAAATCTCCTTACATTATAAACTTACTGTAATGATGGAATAATGGCGTAAAAAAATCAAGAAACTTTATGCAAAAAATATTATATATATTTTTGCATTCTTTCTTGTTTTTCTAAGATCAAAGAAAAAACGCTTTTTTTATTTGATCTTTTCGTAGAAGCCAGTGGATTAAAAGATTGTATCAACTAGGTTTAAGTTTGTAAATTTTTCCAAATAGTGCAAGTCAAGACAATTATACCTAAACAACTTGAAAAATTGGTTTTGGGCTTCAGTGAAAGATCTCGCGATTCAAAGATCGTAAGTGGGTCAATATTAGAAAAATATGAACCCACTTACGATCTTTAAATCCCGAGGCTTTGACGAAGCCGAAAATCCAATTTTTCAAATTGTTTAGGTATAAAATGGAGTTAATTTATCTATAATTAAATATTTAATTATCTTGGAGGTTTAAATATCTCGTTAACTTATTTAGTTGAATTAATAATACAATTATGATAAAGTAATTATAAAGCTTGATTATTTAAATTATGTATTAGATTAAAATTAATAAAAAATTATAAGGAGAAAAATATGGCTTCGTCTGCTGGTTTAACAGTGATAAAAGAAGCTTGCGCATCTGTCGTAAATTTTATTAATCCAAACAATTGGAGTCCAACTGCGCAAAGAATAGGCTTGATCGCTCTTGGCGTTTTTGCCGTTGCCGCTCTTGTTTTCTCTCTTTATGTGAATCCTCTTTACACAATTATCGGCTTAGTTGTTGTAATAGCCCAGAGTAAAATGAATCCAGAAAATTGGAACTCTCTTATTAGGAATATTATATATATCGCTTTAGGTTTTATAGCTATAAATGTCCTCCTGAGCGCCGCTGCAGCTGGTTCGTTTTTCCTTATGGGTCTTTCTGTTGTTGTTTTAACCGGGGTGGTATGTTTAGCTCTTGATGAGCATCTCTCAAAAAGAAGCCCTACTGAACTTGTTGAAGTTGCAGCTACAAAAGATGCTTCAACTTCCACGGAAAACAGCTAAATAGCTAACGGCAAGGTTGATAGGGGTAAGGGAAATCTAATTTGATCTCCCTTCCCTCCGAACCGTACAGGCGGTTCTCCCGCATACGGCTCTCCAGTTAATAATTTCCTCATCGGGGCTGATTCGCCATTCTCCATCGAGCTCGAGCTGCTTCTAGGG
>JACRNF010000045.1 GCA_016219355.1 Chlamydiota bacterium
CCATAGCAGAATTTCCCCTAAAATAATATCATTCTAGGGGATACAATATATTATTTCAATAGATAAAATAAATAATTTAGTTAGGGCATACGGTTTTTCATAGCAGAAAGACCTATAACTTGTAAACTCGGGCTAGGATATAGCGCTAGCCATGACGCATGGGACTTTTTTTTAAAATGGACCCGTTTTAATACAGAATATAGTAAAAATGTTAGCGCGCCGGTTGGTGGCTTTTTAAATCAAACAATCTCTTCACAGACATCTTCATTTGCTGTCGGTCTTTTATCTTCTGCGAGCGATCATTTCGATCTTCGTTTAGACGTAGGAGATTTTGAAATCGGACGAGAATTTTTCATCAGCAAATGTCTTAGCCTCAGACCACATATTGGCGCTCGAGGAGTTGCTGTTCGGGAAAAAAGTGATGTTTTTTATAGTTGGGTAGCAGGACAAAGTGTTCAGACTCCGGACTACATTACTTTCAAAAACGATTTTTGGGGGATCGGGGGTAGAGCAGGCCTTGATACCCAATGGAAACTCGGCGAAGGCTTTAGTTTTTTGGGCAACGCTGCAGCCTCATTCTTAGTAGGAAAATACTATGAACTTTCAGTCACAGAGACAGCCGGAGCTCCTTTAGCGGTTATTCACCATGTTTCTGATCCTTATGACGTCTCTAAATTTGTTTTCGATATCTTCCTTGGGCTAAGTTGGGACCATTCGTTTTCGAATGATAAATATTTCTTGGGACTACAAGCCGGTTGGGAAAGTCTCTTTTTCTCCAATCAGTGGCAGTGGCAAAGTGCTACATTTTCTCCCACTCCAAATGGCGATCTGAGCCTATCAGGTCTAAGTTTTGGAGCAAGATTCGACTTTTAAATCCTAATTGCGCAGCCCCTACCTCATGCTAAAGAGAGGTGGGGGCTTTTATTTTTTACGATCCCTTAAAAAAAATCTCCGCTATACGGGCTTGAATTAGGCTCTATCAACCTTATAAAAGGTGGGTTCGTTTTCCAAAGGAACGTTGAAAGATAGAACAAACTCAAAATCTTTCTTCGTTAGCCTTGGCGTCATGATCCCCTAAGCTCGCAAGTATCGTCGAAGAGCAACTATATGTCCAAGGTGGCCATTACAGCAGAGATTTAACTCTCTTAAAATTTAAAATAAGAAATTAGCTCTTTACTAAAAAAAGGTCAAAGATTTTCTAAGGCTTTTTCAAAGGTTATTCTATATTGCTTAAAATAAATATCTTAAGTTAAGAATTTTTGAAGATTAAAAAAAGAAAAAGCATTGTCATATGTAATTTTAGCAATCATTTCCGGTTCTGTCTCTTTGATCTTTGCAATCATTTGACAAGTTTCTACTAAATAAGCAGGTTCGTTTCTTTTTCCTCTATGTTGCTCTGGAGCTAAAAGAGGAGAATCGGTCTCAATTAACATCCGATCAAGTGGAACATATTTTACAACTTCTCTTAATAAATCTGATTTTTTAAAAGTGACAATACCGCTAAATGATATGTACCATCCCCTTTCCAATGCTTGTTTTGCTTCATCAATATTTCCCGAAAAACAATGCAAAACCAATTTTTTATCTTGGTAAAAATTATCTGCAATTTCAAAAAAATCTGAAAAAGCATCCCTGCAATGAATTATCAATGGCAAGGATGTTTTAGAAGCTAAGATAAAATACTTTTCTAAAAATTTTTTCTGAATCTCAACTTGAGAATGCTTGTAAAAATAATCTAACCCTACCTCGCCTATTGCAACAAGATCGGACAAATGATTTTCAACAATTTTAAAAAAGGCCTCTCCATTTTTTTCAACACTATGAGGATCGGATCCGGCAGCGGTAAAAATAATGTTTTGATATTTTTGGGCTAATTTTAATCCATCTTGAAGAGTTTTTTCATCGGTGCAAATATTGATGATTTTACTTATGCCCTTTGCATTTGCACGATTAATCACTTCATCAACATCCGATGAAAATTCTAAAAAACTTAAATGAGCGTGAGAATCTATCAGTTCCATATTTTTAATACACTAAATGACGGTTGACTTATCAGCTGCTTAATCACAAGAACATTCTATATTCTGCTTTTAAGACTTTACTTAATCTTTTGGCCATTTTTTTACCAATAAGTCTTTTCCCGTGCTCCATCTCACTAATGTGATGTTGAGAAATACCCAATTTTTTGGCTAATTGCACTTGCGTTAATCCTTCTCTATTTCGAACGCCTCTTAAGTATATACCACTTTCTGAATCATGCTCTAATTTCTTTGCATATACGTCGCGCCAATTATAAGTTTGTTCTTTGTTTTGAAGGGTTGTTTTTTTTACCCTTCTAATATGGTGCGTTCTCGTGCGTACCGACATAATATACCTCTATTATTTTTCTATTCTTATCAACGATATACCAACATGTAACATAAGTAGGTTTCTTGCTTCCTTTTAAATGGCAGTGATATGCTTGACGACTACCACTTAATTTTTTAAAATGCGGCCAAGTATGTCTAACAGCTCCTAAACGTTCCATTTCTAGTATTAAAGCCAAAAAAAGAATCTTCTATTTTTTTAGGAAGCTTTTCCTTGTCTTTTTTAACTTTAACTGTGAATTGTACTGTGCACAGGTTGTTATCGTCTTACATTTTTATTATACCATAAATTGGTATATTGACACCAGCTGCATTTTATTATCAAGTATTTATTTTAATAGGTCTCGATCATATTAAAACATAAACCATATTATTTCTTATCCTCAGCCAATTCACTTGGCCTTTTACCTCTTTTGATATTTCGTCCTTATATCTTGTGTTCGATTCAACTGCAAAACCATCGGGTAAATCAACTTAGAAGAAATTTACATAGTACAAATTACTTTTCAACAAAGAAAAAATCAGGCAAAATCAAATCGAACTAACCAAATGATTATTTATGTTTTTGCTAGCTACATCTCCTTTTTTTACCGCTTATTTGCAATCTGATATTTTCGGCAAAGGGGTCTATTGGTCTTTATTGCTAATGTCCATAATTTCCTGGGTGGTCTTGATACATAAGATTTGGCTATCAAGAAAGCTAAGAAGCTTAAGCTCCCAATTTTCCAAAATTATTGAAAACAAAAAAGAGACTTTGCTTTCTTTAAACATTGAAGCGCAAATGATCCATCCCTATTTTGAGATTTTTAAAACCCTGAAGGAAAAGACTCTGGAAATCTTAAATAAAAATCGTTTTTTTATTGAAAAAGAGAAAAATCATGTCTATGTATCTTCCGCAGATATCGAACTTATTCAATCTCATATCGATGCAGTTATTTCCGATCAGGCCAAAATTTTAGAAAAAAATCTTTTTGTCTTATCAACCATTGTAACTTTAGGCCCATTTTTAGGCCTTTTGGGTACCGTATGGGGAATTTTAGTGACTTTTTCAGGTCTGCAAAACCATGCCTCCATTACTTCCAACTCTTCGGTTTTAGGAGGTCTTGCATTAGCTTTATCTACAACTATCATGGGCCTAGTTGTGGCAATACCGGCTCTAGTGGCTTATAATTATTTAAAAACCGTTGCAAGAGATTTTACAATCGATATGGAAAATTTTTCATCTAGATTAATGGCCACAATAGAAATCCAATATAGAAAAGTTGACTGATGAAAAAACACAAACTATCCGATCTACAAAAATATTCTTTTGAAGAAAGTTTGATCAATTTAACACCGCTTATAGATGTTGTGTTTGTAGTTTTGATAGCCTTTATTTTAATCGCCCCCTTGCTTGAGACAGATCATGTTGCTTTAGCTCAAAGTTCAGTAAATAGCGAAAAAAATATCGTTGGCCAAAGTCCAATAAGCATTTATGTAAGGGAAGATGACTCAATTTTAGTAAATCACCGAATGGTATCTCTTCAAGAGCTAAGCGCCATTTTAAAAGTACCAATCAATAAAAAACATCGTGGAAAGCCTAGGTTTTGAGCAAATGGATGTCATTCTTAAACCAAACTAAACCCTTTTTTATTAAGATATTAAAAAAAATATTAGTTTTTAATTCTAATTCTTTTTCACAAAAACCAAGAATAATTACTCTGGTTGTTTTTTTTCATTTTATATTGATATTGTTTGTGATGGTCCAAGATTTGTTTTCAACCCCTATCAAAAAAAAATCGCTTATAGTAAAAACCGTCTCATTTAATCAAAAAACCCAAATCCCAAAACCGATCGTCTCATCCGCTATAAAAGAAATTCCTGCGCCTGCAAAAAAAGAACCTATAAAAAAAACAACTCCTAAAAAACCTACCTTGCCTAAAACTAAACCTGTAGCTAAAAAAATTGAAAAAAAGAGCTTGCCAAAAGTCAATACCCCTCCTAAAAAACAGATACCGCCAAGGGATCTTAGCGATGAATTGCAAGAGAGCATTTCTAAAATTGCCAAACTTGACAATCCTTTCGAAGAAGAAGTTGTGTCTAAAGATCTTTATGTGCCCGCCTCTTTAAGAAACCTGAATTTAAATATTACCCTTTCAGATAGTGACAACAGCGCAAGTGATTCTACTGCTTCATATCAAGAAAGATTAATCAGCGAGCTACAAGATGCATTAGAGTTTCCGGAATATGGGGAAGTAAAGGTTGCTTTTACTTTAAATTTGGATGGTAAAATATCTGATTTGAGAATTTTAACCGGTAAAAGCAAAAAAAATCAGGATTATTTGAAAAATTCATTGCCAAACTTAACCTTTACATGGTTTAATCAGTTTTCAAGAAAAGCTGAGTCTTTTACAATAGTTTTCAAAAACGAAAATAAATTATGAAAAAGTTATTTTTAATCATCTCTATCCTGTTTACCTATACAATATTTTCTAACGATGTCTTAGAAGTTGTTCTTACTACTAATTCTGAGCTAAAACCTTTATATCTTTCCAACGTGCAAAACGATGGGGCCTCTTTTGAGCCCTATTATTTGACCAAGCTTCGTACAGTTATGGAGTTTGATCTGACAAACAATGGATATACAACCGTAACCTCGCAAGAACCTCAAAAAGAATTAAAACTATCAAGCTCTGATGAAGCAACCGCTTTTGATTATAATTTAAAAAAAAAGCAAAAAATCCCATATATAGTAAGAACCTCTATTCGCCAAAGCACTTTATCCACAATTATTTTTTCTCCTTTTAAAAAAGGAGTTCAATCTTTTTCTACAATTTCTCTAACCGGAGACCTTAGTCAAGACCGAAGAAAAATCCATAAGCTTTGCAACTCCATTCAAGAGTCTTTATTTGGCAAAAAAGGTATTGCTGAGAGTAGGATTATCTATAGCGTTAAAACTCCTTTAGAAAAAAACGGCTCATCAAAATTTAAAGCCGATATTTGGATTTGCGATTATGATGGAGCAAATAAAAGACAATTGACCACTGAAAACAGTTTTAATGTGCATCCGGTATTCATACCCGATAAAAATAAAGGTCCTTCGCAAAACTTTCTTTACGTATCTTATAAGCAAGGTCAACCAAAAATTTATTTAAGCTCTTTAAAAGAAGGGTCAGCTTCCCCAATTATTCATTTAAGAGGCAATCAATTACTCCCGTCCATCAGCATGTCGGCCGATAAAATTGCTTTTATTTCCGATGCTGCAGGCAGGCCTGACCTATTTTTACAAAATTATAATAAAAACGGCTATCCTTCAGGAAAGCCCTGGCAGCTTTTTTCTTCCCTTAAAGGGACCCAAGCATCTCCAACATTTTCACCCGACGGAAGAAAAATTGCTTTTGTTTCGGACAAAGATGGCTCCCCTAGAATTTATGTTATTCAAATCCCATCCGATCCGCAAATTAAGCCTATTCCTCAATTAATTACAAAAAAAAATCGACAAAATGTATCCCCTTGTTGGTCTTATGATGGAAAAAAATTGGCATTTAGTGCTAAAAATGATGATATACGCCAAATTTGGGTCTACGATTTTGAAACGAGTGAAGAATGGCAGTTGACAAAAGGGCCGCAAAACAAGGAAAATCCTTATTGGGCAAGCGATAGTTTACATATTGTCTATAACACTGAAGAGGCCAACCTCTCAGAGTTATATATTATAAATTTAAACCAAAAAGAAGCTGTTAAAATTAGTGAGGGCGTGGGCAATAAAAGATTTCCGGCTTGGGAGCCACACTAACGCTTTAAATTAAAGAGGTCGTCATGAAAGTTTTTTATTTATTTATAATTGGAACATTAACATTACTTACCGGCTGCAGCCGTAACTCCGATACATCCTCATGGGATAACATGAAGACGGCCGGACGTTACATGGGAAGAGGGATCGATTCTCTATTCGGTAAAGATTACGATTCATACCTTGTTGAAAATGATGATGGAGCTATCGGCCCTAAAGAGGGAGATTTTATTCCATTAAATGACAAGGATTTAAAAGCTCAAGGATATGATAAAGCTTATCCTCAGCCAAAATTTTCTCCTGGTGAAAACGGTATCCCGCAACTAACCAAATTTCAAACTCCCTCAGGTGAGCTTGCATCAGTTTTCGAACAAATTCATTTCGATTCCGATGATTATGTTATTAGAGATAGGCAAGATATTGCCACAGTACAAAAAATCGCTGCCTATATGAAGCACCATGAAAATACTTTTCTTTGCATTGCCGGCAACTGTGATGAAAGAGCTTCTGCAGGCTATAACATGGCCTTAGGAACTAGAAGAGCTAACAGTATTCGGGTTCTTTTAATTAAAAATGGGGTAGATTTTAATCGGATTTATACTATTTCTTATGGTAAGGAAAAACCTCTTGCCTTAGGTCATACCCAAGCCGATTGGAAGATCAACCGAAGAGCTGAATTTAAAATTTTTGAAAGATAGGCATTACCTTGCGTATAGCTATTATTGCAATATCCCTTTTTTTCATGACGAGCTGCTCTCCCATTAAATCTAATGGTAAAGAGCAGCAGCATCAAATGGAGCTGACCCTACAAGAAGTGCAAACTTCTTTAGACGATCTTCGGCATGACGTCCATTGTTTGCAAGCTGAGCTGCAAATTGTTGATGGTAAAATAAAACATCAAGATCCATCGGAAGAGTCTCAGACCAAGCAAAACTTTGAGAACTTAAAAGACAAGCTAAAATCAATAGAAAGCCAGCTTGATAATTTTGAAAAAAAGATATCCGCATTTGATAAAAAACAAACAGCCCTTATTGCCGATCTTTTGCAATTATCAAATCACGCTAATGAAACCACAACTGCTTTTTCCCAATATAAAAGCCGAATCTCGGAAATTGAAAAGAATGTAACTTCTCAAACCAGAAAAATGGAAGAGATCGCTAAGTTAAAAGGGACTCTTGAGATGATTGCGAGCTCAATAAAAGATCCTTCGGTCTACAAAGTCAAGCAGGGTGATTCATTAGAAAAAATAGCCAAAGCGAACAACGTAACTGTAGATGCCCTCAAAAAATATAATCGTTTGGAAAATGATCTTATCGTAGTGGGGCAAGAACTTAAAATCCCCCGTTAATAACCTCAGTTTTGGGTTTCTTCCCTCTGAATCTGCTAAGATTTTGAGGAGTTTGATTTCTTTTTTTCGAGGAAAATAGCCAAAGGCTCTATTTTCGAGAAAAAATGAAATCAAAATTGCAAAAAGATTGCTGATTCTGAGTGGATTAAACATGAAAACTGAGGTTAATATGTTAACAAAAGATCTCCCAATAGGAATTTTTGACTCCGGCCTTGGAGGTTTGACCGTTATGCAAGAGATCATTAAGCTCTTGCCTAATGAAAACCTGATCTATTTTGGAGATAGCGCCCACCTTCCATATGGCAACAAAAGCCAAAAAAATATTATTCGTTATTCTTTAGCCAATGCAAAATTTTTACAAAAACAAAAAGTAAAAGTTATTGTTGTTGCTTGCAATAGCGCTTCGGCTTACGCCCTTGACGCCTTAAAAAAAGAACTAGATTTGCCCGTCATTGGAGTAATTGCTCCAGGGTTTTTTTCGCTTATGCAGGCCACAAAAAACTTTAAAGTGGCGGTTCTTGGGACTCGAGCTACCATAAATTCTAACATTTATCAAAAGCTCATTTTGCAAAAACATCCCAAGGCCTCTTTTTATCCCATAGCCTGCCCTCTCTTTGTGCCCTTAGTTGAAGAAGGGCTTCATAAGCATCATTTATCCTCTCTTCACATCCACGAGTATTTACAACCTTTAAAAGATAAAAATATTGATGCGGTTCTTTTAGCATGTACTCACTATCCTCTTTTAAAAGAGCTTATTCAGAACTATCTTGGAAAAAAAGTTTTAGTGATTGACCCGGCCATTGCAACTGCCCACGCATTAAAAGAGCTTTTAGAAGAGCAAAAGCTTCTTACTTCTAAAAAGAGTTCTTCTTATAAATTTTTTGTAACCGACGACGCTAAAAAATTTAAAATTTTAGGTCAAAATTTTTTAGGAATGGAAATTAAAAATGTCAAAGAGATCGAGCCGCTTTAAGGCACTGTTTTGTTAGCAAGACGCCTGCAGATTGGTTAAGTTAATCAATCACAGATTCAAACTAACAAATTCCAAGTCAAATTTCTTCTTTAAATAAAAACAGCAAACCTTTGAATCCCAATAATTGCATCAAACGGGAGTCGTATATATACTTGAGTTTCCCAAATTTTTTGTCCTGTACTAAAATTTAGCGGCCTTAGACTGGCTAAGCTTCTTATCTTTAGCCCTTTGTATTATTTCTAATCTTGTTACTCTATATTTGTCATAGAAATCAATGTCTTCTTCATTTAATTAACCACCTTTTTGGTAATTAAAATTTTTATTTACCAAAAAGGTGATGCTTCTAAATAACATTAATACTCTTCTATAATTATCTTGAATTATATATTAATATATTGTATAATATATATAAAACAAGGAACAGATAATATATTATGAGTTAATAAAATTAAAAAAAGGAGAAAAATATGGCACATCTAATCATAAATCCATTACAGGAAACTCCTTTTGAAAAACCAAGACTTGAGACACAAAGTCTTGAAGCGGCCAACGTTCTCGCAACTATAGATAGAATGAGGCTTCCGGCAAATTCTGCCTTGGGCACGCTTGTAAAAACTTTTCTTGAAACATTTGCGTACTATGAAGTTAATTCGGCTCTTGAAAAAATGAGCGTGCAGGTTGATTTCAAAAAGCTCTATCATACTCAACAAATAGGTCAAATAACCGAGTCGGCTCTTAAAAGCATTTATCAAGAAGATCCTTTAATCAACGCTGTTACATTTAGAGACCTAAAACAACAACAGGTTGATAATAATCTAAATCTGATAAAAATCATTCCCGGAATCATCTCTGCGCTGCCTCAAAATTTACAACAGGAACTAACGCTTATTTTAAATAATGCTGATTTGAAATTAAACGATAAAGCGGCTGCTATTAGAGCGTGGTTAAACAATCATCTTGCGATTATTCAACAAATTAACAGGCTCTCTTTACGAAATTTAGGTTTAACTATAGTTCCTGAAGAGTTAAATCTTTTCTCCGGTATAACTTGGCTTGATCTAGGAGGTAACCAACTGAGTAAGTTGGCTCCCAACTTTTTAATTAATGCTGATCATTTAGAAAATCTTTATCTAGACAGGAACCATCTAACAGAGCTGCACCCCAACTTTTTAATTAATGCCAATCACCTACGAGAACTTCTCCTTACCGGCAATCAACTAAGAGATCTGCCTCCCAACTTTTTAATTAATGCCCATCATTTAGTAATGCTTTCTCTAAGCGACAACCGACTGAGAGACCTGCCTCCCAACTTTTTAATCAATGCTAATGCCTTACAAACGCTTTATCTAGACACCAACCTTCTGACAGATCTTCCTCTCAATTTTTTAGTTAATTCAAATAATTTAGAAGAATTTGGTCTAAGCTGCAATCACCTGAGAGATCTGCATCCAAACTTTTTAATTAATGCTAATAATTTAAAAGATCTTAATCTAACCAGCAATCAACTGAGAGAACTGCCTCTCAACTTTTTAATTAATGCTAATAATTTAAGAGATCTTGCTCTAGGAAAAAACCCACTGAGAGATCTACCTCAAAGCATTTTAAATAATCCAAATCGTCCTCAATTACTCCAACTTTATGTCAGTCCACTAACAGCGGGAGAGCTGCCTCCGAACCGGTTAAACCCTTTAATTCAAATGCACATTTGCCAGGAACAACATTTATAGAAGAAGAGTCTCTTCATTGCTAAATAAAGAGATATTATAGCGGCATTGATAAATCAACCGCAGCGCAGATTCTTTCTACGAATAATCTGTTTTGATTTTTCTTTTAAAAGCCACCGTGACTAAATGGTGCTTCACATTATTTCAATTTTTCCTGCTATTTAAATTAATTAAAAACCGAACAAGAAGATATTAAAGATCTGCATAATTACCAATAATTATTAACATATTTAAATTGAAGTTAATTACAATTTGCGATATAATTATAACAAACTCTAGCAAAGAAGCGATAGTGAGTAATAAAAATATTTGGAGGTAATTATGCCTATCGATAATGTTTATTTTGGCATTGAACCAATAAATCCTGATGTGTATCGATTTAGAGTTGATTTTTTTGATAATGGAACAAAAGTATCCAGCAGCAATCCATTAATTTTTGTCCAAACAAAAGCGCCTAATGCCGATGGAATGAATGTAGATTTGTTTACTAAAAACGCAACATCTAAAAGCAAAGCAAAGGATGTGTTAAAACAGGTATGGGGAAGAGGAGACTGTGAAGCAAATGATCTCGCAACAATACATTCTGTAAGAGAGGTTGTTTTACCGTTGATCGACAGCATAATCGCAACTCATTCATTAGATGTAGCATCCAAGAGACAGCGTCTCTTAGTTTTAGACCTTAATGATTCTGAAAGTATCTATGCAAATATAGATCAAATAAGAGCATGTCAAAAAATAGTAGAACAATATTTAACAGCCCCATGTGACAAATTTCAGGAAACATATGAGGCACTGCAACAACTCGATCTTCAATTTATGATAGGCGAAGGACCTCTTAAATATTCTCTTTTGCGAACATCGGGCTTGTTTGATTCTGTGCAACAAGAGTTTTTGACTTCTAAAGGAAATGGGAAAGAGGGTCATTGCTTTTTAGCTGAATTCCTTATGAATGGCTTTAAGTTCGGCCAAGTTGCCCAACTCGAAGGCAATTCTGCAATAAACTTTCAAGCCCAAGATTATATTGACTATATAGGAAAATCATCCGAACCAAGA
>JACRNF010000046.1 GCA_016219355.1 Chlamydiota bacterium
ATGGCCATCATGGGTTTTTTCTCTGCTCTACAGAGGCTAACTCCAGAATCTCCTCTTGGTAAGACCTTTAGGAGTCGAGTAAGAGATAAATTCAGGGCAATTAAAGCGCCCTCAACCAACTTTTGAAGTTCCTTGGGTATACAATCCCCTAATTATCCTATTTTTAAAAAAAATTCATATAGTAATTAATTATTATTATACCATTTTTTATAATAATTATTACAGAAAAAAGCTATTGTTAGCGTTATTTAGAAATGTCATCTTTTTTAGTAAAATAAAAATTTTAATTATCAAAAAAAATGCTTCAAAAGGTGTTTTGTGTTTGTAAATTTCGTGTTTGTAAATCGAATCTATTAGTCCTAACTAATTCAACAAATGCTTCAAAAGTAGTTGCCAAGCGAATATGTAATAGCCTAAAATTTAGTGGAGCTTCAAATTCCTCTCGAACCGTTTCGCCTCCTTCCGCTACAAAGAGTGCATTCAAGATATTATCGTTTTGGTCATTTGGTTCCCGTTGAACCCGACAATTTCTTACTAATCCATATACATCTCTTGCTTGAAAAGAATCTCCAGCAATAGTACTTATTCTAAGAACTCTTTCTGCACGATCATCTTGATTTAATATCCCTATGTAATTACCTACATTATATACTACTCCCTGAATAACAATTGGCATAATTTTCTCCTTTTAGATTTGTTTAAATAAACAACATATATTTTATAAAAGATTATAATAATTATACTAAATATTGATTTATAAAGCAATTAGAATTTGCATGTTGTTAGCGTTATTTAGAAATACCGCGCTTTTTAGTAAAATAAAAATTTTAATTACCAAAAAAGGGGAACTAAAAGGATGAGCGAAATAATAAATAAGGATCATCCGACAAATGCGTACCATTTCATAGAGAAATGGTCTTAAAGTCGTGAATTACCTAATAGTATTGATAATCAATCACTTAAAGATTTGAAGCTCGTGTAGGAACAAACCAAAGTAAAGTAATATTTTGAAAAAAAAGGATATAGGAAAAGAACCTTAAGGAGGCTTTCCTATTTGGAAAAAATGAAAGACAAAAGTGCAGAAGAAATTATTGCTTATTTAAAGGCTTTGGCCAAATAAACAAATGTTTTAGCGCTTCAGAAAAACTATCGATAGGCTCACTTTCAAAAACAGGATTTATGTCTTCATCATTTTTATTCTTCAAGGATTTTACTTTAAGCATTTGAGGCTTAAAAATATTATCTTCATTTTCAAAGTTTAAGATAAGTTTATCTTTGCCATTATGAATGCAAAATTCAGTAGGTGTTTTATGAGCGTTATATCTTGTAGAAACGACAAACGGCCATTTTCTTTTGGCAAACATCGAGCTTCCTTGCAAAACTTCTGCAAAAACTTCTTTTCCAAAAACATAATCTAAAATGCTGTGAAAAATATCCATATGGCAAGTAAAGGACTTGTCTAAAACTTTGCGCTCATTTAATCCGAATTTATAATAAATGGGAATTTGGGTTTGCATGGAGCTTAAGTGAGAACCATGGAATAAAAAACCTTCTTCAAGGAATTCTTCACCGTGGTCGGATGCAATGACGATTACGGCATCGTCATATAAATTTTTTTCTTTCAAACCTTTAAAAAATTCTCCAAAAAGCTCATCAATATAATATACTGCATTTTTATAGCTATTTTTGATTACCTCGATATTGGCAGATTTAGTAATGGGTGTTAGCTCTATTGTAGGATTGAACTTAGCTCCTCTATTTTTAGGCCAGCTGTAAAGAAAATGGGTGGCATCTAAAAAAGTTATGAAAACATGCCCTTCTTTTTCATTGGAGAGCTCTTTTACAGCTCTTACGGCGCTAGCATCGGCGTCATATGGTTCAATAGGCGGAACATGAAAAAAAGGATGATAGCTATCAATCAAAAACTTCTCTTTCCCGAATAAAAGCTCATCCATATGGTAATATTCAAGCTCCGGAGTGGTAAACAAATGGATTTTATACCCGCTTTTTTTTAAAATATTTAACGGTAAACTTCCCATCTTCCATTTTTGATCTTTTAAAATTTTCCAATAATAAGGGAAGTTAGAATGAAAGATTGCAAACCAGGATAGATGGGTGCCGTTAGCATTGGCGAGGCTCAAATCAAAATGAATATTTTCGGTTTTAAATTGATAAAGGTTCGGAGCAACATCGCCAGTCATAAAATCTTCTCTTAAGCTTTCAATAATAAATAAGAAGATATTGGGCTTATGCAAAGGTTTTTCATTAAAATTTTGGAGTTGGAGCGTAAGTTCTTTTTCTGAGACAGGATTTTTTAAAGTTAAACGAGCGCTGATAGTTTTTGGCTTATGATAGGCAAAGGTGTTTTTCCAAAAAAGCGAGTGCTTGCAAGAGAAATATTTTTCACAAGTTATATTATTGAAAGCTTTTAAATCGAAAATTGCAAGTGATAGGGGTATAAAAAGAGTAAATATCCATAGATAGGCCTTAGATACATAGAGTTTTTTTCTAGATGGAACTCTATTTGCGATTTTATAAAAAAACAAACCAAGCGTTGGTATGCTAATAACAAGCGAGCCGATAAAAAGAAACCAGATTATCAAGGGAACATGGGTAGCATTTAAAACTTCAATAAAGGTACCAATATCGGTGGCAATTCCGAGCCCTTGCCAGATGGTAAAGTCCATAAATTTGAGCAATATAAAGTCAAATAGTCGGAATAAAAAAATTAGGAAGGTTGCAGAGATAAATGACCAAAAAATAAATTTTGCTTTCCGTTTGTTTAAAAAATCGGCAATCATAATAAAAACAAGGGTTTCTAAAAGAGGCTGAGCTACTTGATAAAGGCAAAAAAAACGATTTGAATAAGAATCATTTTTAGAGAGAAAAAAAACGTTGCCAAAACCGATTAAGATAGTGAATAATAGATAAAAGCCAAAATAAACATAATTGATTGAAATTTTCTTCATCGCTTCACTGAGCATTGTTTGGCTTAATATAATAAAAAACAAATTCTTGGGCAAAGATTAATTATGCGATGGATACATGAGTTTCAACTCTATTTATTTGATTTTGATGGTCTTTTAGTCAATACCGAGCATATCCATTTTCAAGCTTACATTAATATGCTCTCTTTACGAGGTTATAAGCTGGATTGGACTTTTAATGAGTATTGTTCCATTGCCCACTATGATGATAAGGGTATAAAAGAGAATGTTTATGCAAAATTTCCTCTTCTTTATGAACAAGAGCCAAATTGGGAAAATTTACGCCGGCAAAAAAATGAAATTTATTTATCTTTATTAAACCTTGGCAAAGTTGAAATGATGCCGGGTGCCGAAAAACTTTTAAAACTTTTAGCAGATAAAAAGATCAATCGATGTGTAGTGACCAATGCCACAAGACCCCAAATAGAGATTATTAAAAGGACTAATGGAATTTTAGAGACCATTCCCCATTGGGTTACAAGAGAAGAGTATTTAAATCCGAAGCCGAGTCCCGACTGTTATATTAGGGCAATCGAGCTTTATGGCAAAAAAGGGGATAGGATCATTGGATTTGAAGATACTTTAAGAGGTTTGAGAGCTCTTTTGCAAACTCCCGCTACCGGAGTCTTGATCAGCGCTTCTGAAAGTTATCTTGCCCTTCAGGGAAGCTTGCCTAGGAATGTTTATTATTTTAAGTCTTTAGAAGAGTTGCCATCTGATTTGTTATCATAGATAACTTTTACTAAAAAAAGGCCTAGAGCAGGAGCTGTTTTACCGGCAAGTTTGCGATCTTTAGCAAGTAAAATTTTGTTTAGGTTTTCAAGGGCTATTTTTTTAGAGGCGATATCTAAAATTGTTCCGACGATATTGCGGATCATTTTGTATAAAAAGCCATCTCCTTCAAATTCCAACCTTATCCCATCAATTGTTTCAATAATATCTATCCTTTTAATAGTTTTAATTGGATTTCTTTTGGCCGCTCCTTCGTCTGATTTATTGGCAAAAGAAGTAAAATCATGCGTCCCGATAAAAAATTTAGCCGCAGTTTTTAAAAGCTCCATATCAAGTTTTCTTCTGACATGAAGGCTATAAAAACGATTTATGGGATTTTGATAATAACTAAGGCAAATATTATAGTGATAAATTTTTCCGATTGCCGAGTATCTGGCATGAAAAGAAGGTTTTTCTCTTTCAATTTTATTAATCCTAATATCTTTTGCCAAAAGGCCATTTAGAGAATAAACGATTCTGCTCGCATCGATTTCTTTTGAGGTTAAAAAATGGGCTACTTGCTCGAGGGCATGTACGCCGGCATCGGTCCTGCTGGCCCCGATGAGTTCAATGTCCTCACTCAAAATCATTTTTAAAAAATCTTGTATCAGATGCTGAATGGATTTACGGTCTTTTTGAATTTGCCAGCCGCAATAGTTGGTGCCATCATAGGAAAGGGTCATTTTATACAGATGAGTCATAATAATTTTTTTGCAATTTCCAAATCATGCTGGGTTGTGATTTTAATGTTGTTTGGTTTTCCTGTAACAATTTTAACCTTGTGGCCTAAAATTTCAGCTATAGAGACATCATCGGTCACTTCCAGATTATTCTTCTGAATATATTCAAAACCTTGTTTTAGAAGATTATATTCAAGAGCTTGCGGGGTTTGAATTTCAAAAAGGCGGGACCTACTTAAAGTTTTAACTACAAAATTATTTTCACACTCTTTAATGGTGCTGGCAACACTAGAGGCTAAAACCGCCGCTTTATAATTTAAACCTTCATTAATAAGATTTAATACTGATTCTTTTTCAATAAAGGGCCTGGCAGAGTCATGAATCAATACTAGATCAGTACATTGATCTAGCTTTTGCAGGCCATTATATACCGAATCTTGCCTTCTTTTTCCGGGAGGAGCAAACATTGTTTTTGACCCAAAAAAATGTTGAAATTCTTTTTCGCAAACGACTACGATTTGAGAAATTTCTTTAATAGATAAAAAGATTTCAAAACTATAAAGGGCCAAGATCTTGTTTTTTATGGGAATAAACTGCTTGGGAGTATCCAAGCCCATGCGGAGCCCTTTTCCACCGGCTAAAAATATTAAAGAAATTCTTTTATGCATTTGCAGTAACTGGATTTAATGGCAGAATTATAACAGAAATTAAAGAAAAATAAAACCCAAAAACAGAAAAACTGCTTTTGGGTTTTTGAAAAAAAATTTAATCAGAAAGATGCTTATTAACGAGTTTTGTCATTTGGAACATATTAATAGATTTTTTACCTAAAATTTTTCCTAATGCTTCATCTGGATTGATGTTTCGTCTATTTTTCTTATCTTGTAAGCCTTTTTTCTTGATGTAAGCCCAAAGTTTTTTTGTAACTTCTGTTCTTGGCATCGGCCCTTTTCCTACAACGATAGCAAGGTCTTCGCTTACTTTCATTGGCTTCATAAATTTTGTATTTTTTTGTTTTGTCACCATATTCATAGCTCCTTTGAAGTGATCAAACTTAATTAAACCTCAAGTACCTTTTATCTCTAGAGGCATTTTCAAGTCAAAACAAAATTTAAAAATTTTTCTGATCTTAGATAAAATTTTTTTTTAAAACACCATCCACAAGATATTGTAAGCGTACTTTTTTACCCAAAAAAAAGGCAGAAAAAAATCTGCCTTTTTTTTATGGCAATTATGCTTTTACCGTTTTATCTTCGGCAACCGGTGCTTTATTTCCAAAGAAGAATCTAGTAACCGCTAGCGTTAATAAAACGGTAATACTTACTATAGCAATAGTATGTTGATTAGCAATGACAAAGCCTTTGCTCACTTGATAAACTGAGCTTAACATTTGATATCCTGATTGGCATATTTGATACCCGTAGGATCTAAGGTGGCTAAAAAGATTAATAACAAATTCACTGATTTTTACCATGCCGGCAGAAAGACCTTGGCCGATATTTGAGAAAGTTTTGCCTAATAATTTTCCTGCTTGTACAGTTAAATTGGCCATGTTGTTATAACCATTGGCTACGATTTGTTGGATGTTCATGAATACCTCCACTTAAGTGTTTATAAACTTTTTCGTTGATTTAAGCCCAGTCATTATAGACAACCTTTGAATATTATTGTAAAGAAAAAATAAAAACTTTTTAAGTGTCTTGGCTTTGGGCTCTGATCTGTAGCAATTTTAGCTGACTGAACAAAAGATTAAAATTTAATCGAATGGATCTTTTGACTTTTTCAGTAAATATTGGTATTTTTATATTTTAGAACAAGGAATATATTATGAATATTGATATTCAAAATCGTTTAAAAGAAATTGAAAAAAAGCTTCTTCACATGTGGAGGTATCTTTGACCTAGCGGGCAAAGAAGAAGAGATAAAAAAATTAGAATCTCAAATGGAAGAGCCCCATTTTTGGGATAATGCTGAAGAGGGGCAGAAGGTTAGTAAAAAAGTTCATCTTTTGAAGTCTTGGACCGATCCTTATAAAGAGCTTAAGGAGCGTTATGGTCATTTAAATGAGCTTTTTAATCTGGCCGATAAGACAAATGATGATTCCATAATACAAACTCTTTTAGACGAGCTTTCTGCGATTGAAAGTAAATTAAAAGAAATGGAAATAAAAAAAATGCTCTCCGGTGAGCTTGATAGCAAGAGTTGCTTTTGCAGCATCAATGCCGGAGCCGGCGGAACCGAGAGTTGTGATTGGGTAGCAATTTTAGCCAGAATGTATGAAAGATGGGCCAATAGAAAAGGATGGAAGGTCTCTGTCGTAGACAAGCTTGATGGAGAAGTTGCCGGCATTAAACATATAACTTTTAGGTTTGACGGCGATTTTGCTTACGGTTATTCTAAATCTGAAAAGGGAGTGCATAGATTAGTCAGAATTTCTCCTTTTGACAGTAGCGGCAGAAGGCATACTAGTTTTGCCTCGGTTGATATATCTCCGATTATTGAGGATGAGATAAAAATTGATATTAGGCCGGATGATATCAGAGTGGATACTTATAGAGCATCGGGAGCTGGCGGCCAGCATGTCAATCGAACCGATTCAGCGGTTAGGATTACTCATTTTGCATCGGGGATTGTAGTTTCTTGCCAAAGCGAAAGAAGCCAAATCCAAAATAAGGAAACTTGCATGCAGATGCTAAAATCCAAGCTTTACGAAAAAGAAATTTTGCAAAGAGAAGAAGCGCTAAAAAAAATCGGCGGAGAAAAAAAAGAGATAGCTTGGGGATCTCAAATAAGAAATTATGTATTTCAACCTTATACCTTAGTAAAAGATACCAGGACCAAATATGAAACCGGCAATCTTCAAGCGGTATTAGATGGAGATTTGGATGAATTTGTTAACGCATATTTAAAGGAGCTCGAGTGAAAGACATAGATATCCGTTATACTGAAATGAGCGATCAGCCCTCTTTAATAGAGTGGCTTAAAGATCCAGATGCATTGCGGTGGTTTCCCATGCAGGAAAAAGAGGTTGAAGATTCGGGGGCCAATTGGATTGGATTTTCTAGATGGCGCTCGAGCTTGACAGCAATGATTGATAAAAAACCTGTTGCTATCGGGACAATATTTTTAATGCCATATCGTAAAATGATCCACTTGGCAACTTTTTATCTAATTGTTGATAAAAAGTTTAGAAGAATGGGCATTGGCAACGAGATGATGAGGAATTTGCTTAATTTGGGAAAAAAATATTTTCATTTGGAATCCATGTATGCTGAAATTTATGAAAATTGTCCCATATTATCGGTTTTGGAAAAAAATGATTTTAAAGTTTTTGCAATTCAGGAACATTATGTAAAAGAAAAAAATGGGTATTTATCCCGTATACTTTTAGAGCGCGATTTATGACAAAATTGGAAATTAGATTAGCGAAAGAAGAAGATAAAAAATATCTTATTGAATGGCTTATGCAGCCTAACGTTTTAGAGTGGTTTCCCATGTGCAACCTCATGGAGGTTGAAGATGCTGCTAAAATTTGGATTAGCTATATTCAATATGATGCAGTCTTAACGGTCCTTTGCGATAATGTTCCTTGTGGCATTGCCAATTTGTATATTCAAACCAATCCTAAATTGGCCCATCAATGCCTGTTTCCCATTATTGTCGATGAAAAATATCGGGGAAGGGGAATTGGCACGTATCTTTTGGAAAATCTTATAAAACTAGCCAAAGAAAAATTTAAAATTGAACTTTTGCATTTGGAAGTATACTCCGGTAATCCGGCAATTCATCTTTATGAAAGACTAGGTTTTGTAAAGTATGGGGTGCACAAAAGATTTTTAAAAAAAGATGGCAAGTATTGGGATAAAATTTTAATGCAAAAAAAATTATGACGCCGATAATTTTAAGAGAAAAGTTAGAGCATTTAACGAAGCATGAAATTGATCTAATTATCAATGATAACAAATCAATTTTTTTGCATGTTCTTTTACATAAAAATAGAAAGGTCAAACTTTCCTTACATCGCCTTTTTTTAAAGGCTGACGATAATATTTTAAATGCCATTGTTTCTTATATTTTAAACAATGAAAAAAAGGATCTTGCTACTATCAAAATTTTTGCCAATGATTTTTATAAAACTGCCAATTATCCCATTGATCCGCAAAAGATAATTACCCTTGGCCGTCATCATGATCTTAAAGAGATCTTTGATACGCTAAACCAAACTTATTTTGATAAAAAACTTGATCTTTCGATCACCTGGATGAAAACTCCTAGATATAAAAAATTTTCTCATATGACCTTTGGCAGTTATGACATGACTTTAAAGTTAATTCGGATTAATCAGTTATTGGACAGCCCAGATATTCCAACATATTTTTTAAGTTATGTAATTTATCATGAGATGCTTCATTATATATACCCGCAAACGATCGATAGTTTAGGCAGAAGAAGACTGCATACTCCTGAATTTCATAAGAAATTAAAAGAATTTTCACAATACAAAGAAGCAACTTTATGGGAAAAAGAATTTTTTAAAAATAAAAAAAGGTGGATTTATGTCCGGGCATAGCAAATGGGCCAATATTAAACACAGAAAGGAGAGGTCCGATAAAATAAAAGGAAAAATCTTTTCAAGGCTTGCCAAAGAGATTATTTCTGCAGTTAGACAAGGGGGCTCCGATCCTAAGGCCAACACCAAGCTAAAAATTGCATTGCAAAAAGCCAAAGAGGCCAATTTGCCGAATGACGTAATTGACCGCAACGTAAAAAAGGCCTCTTCTCAAGATCAGCAAGATTTTATTGAAATGAGCTATGAGCTTTATGGTTATGGCGGGGTTGGCATTATAGTAGATATTATGACCGATAATAAAAATCGGATAGCCTCTGAGATAAGGATTGCGATAAATAAATGCGGCGGAACGATTGCTGCTCCCGGCTCTGTAGCTTTTAACTTTGATCGTAAAGGGGTAATAAGGATATTAAAATCTGATGCTAAAGAAGAAGAGCTATTTTTGATAGCAACCGATAGCGGCGCTGAAGATTTTAAAGTGGAAGATGATCATTTTGTGATTATTACTCAGCCTGAAGATCTTTATAAAGTAAAAGATGGGATTAAAGTTAAATCGGAGTGTTCTTTAGAGATGCTTCCCAAGAGTTTTGTTGAATGTAGTGATGAAAATACTGAGGCCAACATCAAGCTTATAGAATGGCTCGAGAACTTAGATGATGTTGATGCGGTATTTCACAATATGAAAATTTAATCCTTAACGATTCTTTAGAAATCAAAACTTATTGCGCTGTTTAGCCCTTGAAACATCAAATTACCGGCGTCACTATCTGTTTGATGGTTCGATAGATCGGCAAGCTGTCTCATATAGTTTTGATCGAAGAAATATTGAAGCTCATAGCCAAGAGTAAAATCAAAATTTGCTTTCTTGTGATTAAAATAGCTTCCAAAGCCAAGTCCTGTTAAAAATTCAAGGGTGGGTGTTAATTGGCTCAGTTCTTCTCTGCGATTTAACTGAGGCGCTGAAAAAAACACTTTGCTAAAACTTTGATAAAGCAAGTTTGCAGATAGGTTACCAAAAAATCTAAATCCTTTATTCAAAATCCAATTGGAATCAAAGCCTGCTCTAGCTCCAACAAACCAAGAAACAATCGAGGCATCAATATGAGAAAAAGATATTGAATTTGCAGGTAAATAATTTAAATCAAATCTTTGTTTTAACCAACCGAATTTCATGCCATAGAGGGGTTTAAATATAAGATGGGTTCCATTGTAAAAGGAACGGGCAAATTCTAAATCTAAAGCATCGTAAAGAACTTTCCATTTATTACTTACTTGGGTTGCTTGATCGCTAAACCAGGAAATTTGAATAAAGTTGGCATCAATATCTTTAGTTTCAGAAGTTGAGGCTGAATCATGAAATCTTGAATATCTTAAGATAGCGCTCCAATTATCATGATCAAAGTCAGCCCCTATGCCAACTTTACATCCAGGTGCCCATTCAAAGTCTGAAAAAATGACAGGCCCTCTTTTGGCTGGATCTATTGGAACATTCTCTCCAAGATCTAACCCCTTTTCGCTTGCAAACCAATAAAGAAAACTTCCAAATATCTTAAATTCCCAAGGATCTGTTACTTTGATTTTTGCAGGAGCATTATAACCGCTTTGCATTTGACTCTTTTTAACGGCATACCCTTGGTCGAAAGAGTCTTCTTGTGCAAAGATAGAAAATATTGTCAAGCTTGCGATTATTGCGGCTCTTTTTACAAAAAGCATCTAGAGCTCCTTTAGCCAAATCTATTTGGCATATTCACAACTTTCCAAAAATTTGTCAGCTTCTATTTCTTCATAAGCAAATTGCTTATCTTTAGGCAATACCCCTTTATACGCTACAGAAATTCTTTTTTTATTTTCTTTAGATAAAAAAGTTGGGGCTAAAGAAATAAACTCTTGATAGGTGAGTTCTTGCAAAGCTGAAATTCTTTTTTCTATAAAAGCAAAATCTTCCTGTTTTTCAAAAGCAAAAATGTTGAGCATAGCGCTCATTTCTTGCAGGTTCTTCGGAGGATTTTTAAGTTTTGTGATAAGGGCAGTTTTGATTTTATCAAAACGGGTTTCATCAATATTTTTGTTAAAATTTTGTAAAAAGGAATCAATGAAAATCTCAAAACGGGTCAGCAGATCATTAGGAGCATGAGAATTTGATTGAACAAAAAACAGCTGAAAAAGTTTGTTTTGTTCTTCATAATCTCTTGAGGCAGCAATGTAACTTGTTTTTTGTTCTGATCTTAAAGCAGTAAAAAAAGGCTCTTTAATGGCAGAGGATAAAATTTGCTGAATGGCTCTTGTTTTAAATGAAAATGAGCCTTCATCGATAGCTAAGACTATGCCGGTGCCCATACAAGAGGTAGTTTTGGTTATTGAAAAAGGGCCTTTATCCGAAAGAGAAATGACCATTTTTTGAAAATGCTCTTCTTTGTCAAAAGGAACTTCTCCCAAGGTAGAATTAATTTCTAGCCAAGCTTTTTCTGCATCTTT
Source organism: Chlamydiota bacterium (assembly GCA_016219355.1). GTDB lineage: Bacteria > Chlamydiota > Chlamydiia > Chlamydiales > SM23-39 > JACRNF01. The sequence goes on from JACRNF010000046.1 coordinate 11,484, forward strand.
TACGTTCATATTGCCAGTCAAAAAAGCATTGATGTAACACTTTTTAAAAAGCTCTTTTTGAAACGAAGAAAAATCCTCAAAGGTCAACTCTTTTAAGGCCTTTAGTTTTTCAAGGGAAGTTTTTTCAGAGGGTTTTACTATACCTTGGAAAAGATTTAATGCTTGGGCAAACGGCAATTCTTTTTGAGAGTTTTCATAGTCTAAAGTCAAAGAATTTTTATGGGTGTCAAATTCAGACTCTGACATGCTAAATGTTTTTATTTGATTTAAAACTTCTTCAAGTAAATATGATGCTTTTTCACTATAGCCATCAATTTGTAAAACAAAATCAAAG
>JACRNF010000054.1 GCA_016219355.1 Chlamydiota bacterium
TATCTATCTGGGCCTAAAGTTGAAGGGTGATTTTCATTTTGCATGGATTCTTCATCTAAATTGTTGGTCATTTTGGAGGCTAGCTCTACGGTTTGTTCTCCAGTAATGTCAGAAATTCCTTTGCCGAATAATAACAAGGACATGATCGAACTGGCCGGAAGGGGGGGCTCGGAATTAAATGTTAACTTAAGAGAGTTGATCGGCCCCTTTAGATTGGCTAAAATATCAATTCCTTGCTGAGTAGTTTTACCATGTAGATTGAAAAAGGGGACCTCATGACTTTTGCCGATAAGTGATAAAGAGCCTTGTGTCAGTTCAAATTTTCTTAAAGAAAAAGAATAGGTTCCTTGGATTAGATTTAAGGATCCTGTTGCTAAAATATCGTTATAGCTGCCCAAGACTTTGAAAGTTCCTTGCCAAGTTGAGTTCACCCCTTGCCCTTGTACGGTGATTGGGTTTTGGGCATCAACAATAAGATCTAGATTGAGGGGATAAATAGGAGATCTTATTTTTTGCAAAGGTAGTATTGCCGGCGTTGGCCTATTAATATAATTAATTTCGACGTTTGGTAAAACTATGGGAATAGATGGAGGGATATTTACTACCGCTTCATCAATTTTGAGAGTCCCTTTAGCTAAGGCGGAGGTTCTGTTGCCTTCTAGTTCGATCCTAGATGATCCTTTTGCCTGTAATGAGTCGGTCTGAACGCAAATTAATTTGTCTAAATCAAGATAAAATGAAAAAGGATAGTTCATTTTAGAAGATAAAGAAAAAGTGCCGGTAGCTAAGATTTTACCATCGGATATATCTTTAGCTCTTAAATATTCCAAATCCAGTTGTTCGTTATTGGCAAGTATTTTGGCTTCAATGTTTTGTAGGTATGTCCCAGTAAAGTAATTTTCGTAAGTGCCGTTTTTAAATTCACAAATACCTTGCAGATTAGGCTCTTTTAAGGTTTGAGATATTTTTAACTTGCATGATAGATCTCCCTCTAAATGCTGGGCCCCGATATTGATAAAATCTAAAATCTCTTCTATCTTGCCAGTATAATCAATGTCGGCCCACATGGTTTTTTCCTGATTTAAAGAAAGGGAAAAAGGCCAAAGATTTATTGTTATAGGAGTATTTGAGCTTAATTTAAAATTTTGGCTTGTCTTAGCAATAATGCTCGCTTCGGTTTGCAAAGAGGTATCTTTTAATGAGACTAAAATTGACCCTTTTAAAGTTAATGGAGACTCATCTTTTATGGAAAATATTTCAACATCTTCTAATGTTGCATCGATTTTACCGGTTAAATTTTCCTTCCCTTCCAAAGATAAATTTAAAGTAGTATACCCTTTGATGTTTAAATCAAGAGGATTTAGAGAGAGAAAATTTAGCGGAAAATGTTTGGCCTGTATTGAAATATCGGATGATTTACTATCAATTTTTAGTTTAGCTAATAAAGAGGAGTCCATAAAGTTAAGTTCTAAATCATCAATCAAGAGCTTTTCTTTGGAAAACTCTGCTTTTAAAGGTTTTGGCATGGAAAATGGGTAATTGAACAAATCGCCGCTAAAATTATTTAAATTTAAAGCGATTTCATTTTTAGTCTTCTTCCAAAGGCCGATAGCTTTAATATTAAGTGGCCCTTCCCAGCTTCCATCAAGGGTTAAGCTAAACGGGTTGTTCTCTTCAATATTGGATGTTTTAAATGTTATAGATGATAGCTCTAACTTATGAAAACGAAGGGTATTTAGTTCCAAATCCATAGATCCGGTAGGCTTTACAAAAGGGTTAGTCAAATCAAGATTCAACTGAAAACTTTTTCCAATTACATTTGTGGCATGAAAATTTAAGAAATTAGCGGCTATTTTTAAGGATTGCAATTGATTAGGGGCTGCATTAAATTCTAAAGATACCGATCCTTCGGCGTTTAAGTCGAGGTTGGGAAAAAAATCTTGCAGTTGTGATAAATTTTCAAATTTAAGCGTACCGGTTCCGAGTATTATCAAATCTTTATTAATGGATAAATTAGCCTGCATGGATGAAGAGGGTGAGGAAAAGGCAAAATTAGGCAGCTGAAAATTTTTATTCGCATCTAAGTTAAAATCGGTTGAGATGGAAAGTGGCTGATTAAAAGCAAAAGCTTCTGCCTTTAGCTTGCCTTGAAGCTCATTCATAAGGTTTTTAGCGGTCAATGTGGTTTTGAAGGAGGCAAGATGAATATAATCTATGTGAAAGTTTTCAATTTCCACTTCAGCATTTAAATCTTCTTTGGTTAAAACAGTCTTGGATTTTAATTTACCCCAAAGTTTTGAAGGCATTATGGTTTGAAAATTTTCAAGATCGCTTAAAAAATCAAAATTGGCATTTTGAAAATTTAAATTTTGATCGAAAAAAAAGGCTCCCTCGGCAGAAAAAAAATTGTTTACCAAAGAGCAATTATTTAATTCTATAAGATCTTTTGTAGCTTTAAAATCGGCCGAAAAATCAGTGTTTTTTTCAAATACCTTCGATAAGTTTTTATCTTGACTTTGAAAATTATAAAAATAGCCATGGACTTTACCAAAAATATCAGATCTTGGTTTATTTGACTTGGTTAAGAAGTCTTTTATTGATGAGAACGTTCCGCCTGCAGAAACATTTATGTCTAAAGAAGAATCGATTGTTGTTTCAAATATTGGGGCAAAAACCTTTAATGTGTTTGTTGCGATCTCGGCCTCAATTTTAACATTGTTTAGGGGCTTAATAGCCTCTAGTAAGAACTCTATGCTGCTTTGATCGAAATCTTTTCTTTGTAATTTGCAGTGGAAGTTAATTTTATCGCCATTTCTTCTAATTTTACCATTACCCTGTAAGTTAAACTCAATATCTTTAATCTTAGAATCGGTTGAAGCTAAGTGGATGTTTTTTAAATCAAACGAATTGAATGTGATGCTAAAAGAGGGAGAAAACCAGGATGGTAGAGCCGCCTCTTTGCTTTGAGCTGTCAAATCATTTTGGGAAGCCTCTTTTGATGCGACAGTGATGTTCTCGGCAATTATTTTATCAAATTGAAGGTTTTTAAAAAAAATGGGCCAAAAGGCTAGTTGTACATAGAGGTTTTCAACCGTAACCTCTTGAGGGCCTGATCCAATTTTGACATTATAGAGTGTATATTTAAATGGTAAAATACTGCCCAGTTTTTCAATGGACAAATCGATGTTTTGTTCTTTGGCAGATGTTATAATCAGCTCTTTGATTTTATTTTTGCCGAAAGTTGTTTGGGTTATTGCAAGCGCTGAAAAGAGCAAGATAAAAAAAACAATTCCTAAGCTTAAGAATAAGTAATTTGCGATTTTGTGTTTTTTTTCGTTCATAGATTGCCTACTTAAAAAGATTGTCCTATGCTTGCATATAATTTAAATGCCGGATCGATGCTCTTTCTTCTATCTAACGGAATAGCAGCATCGAGCCTTAAGGGGCCAAAAAACGTAAAGTAGCGAAGGCCTATTCCTACTGATTTAAACCATCTCTCTGTAACAGTGGGGTACTCATTTAAAGATACGGCGCCAATATCAAAAAAAGGAACTAGACCGATTTTTTTACTGACCCTAAAACGCATTTCATAGTTGCCGAAAATTGCCGATCTTCCACCTATAATGTCCCTATTTTGATCAAGGGGCCCAACGGTTCGATATCTATAGCCTCTTAAATCCTCATCCGATCCGCCCAAAAATACTTTGGTAAGAGGAATATTTTTAATGGAGGCCCCAACGATAGAGCCAAGCTGAATTCTCCAGGCCATTACAAGGGCGTTATCTCCCATAGACTGATAAAATTCTCCAATAATTTTTTGAGTAAAGAAAAAGGAGTTATTATTTATCACATTGGCATCAGGGGCAGCTAAATATGTGATGGTATATCCTTGCGAAGGGTTTAAAAGATCTTTAGCGGTGGAATGTTTTACAAATATTGGAAGGCCAATGAGAGTATAAGTTCCATTATTGGCACTTTCTTGGACATTGATATATTCTCCGTTGATGCCTAAAGAAAAAAAAGTGTCAGGATCAATTTGCCGGTCCAATTTGGCGATTGCTGATGTTGTATATGCCAAATAGGGAAAAATGTTAATACGGAAAGCTTCGAAGCGTAAAATAAAATTCTGCCCTTCTCTTAAAAAATCAGGTTTTTTAAAAGTTGCCGCCCCTAAAATTAACTTTGCGCAAACTTCAACGTCCAAGTTAAAAACATCGCCCAGGCCTCTAAAATTACGGTTTTCCCAACCAAAATTAACGCCCGGACCGTCTACCGTGGCATAACTTGCTCCTATACTAAAGGTTTTATGAAATGCTTCAACTACTTTGATGGTTATAGGGAGCTCTTCATTTGGATCAAGTGTTGTTGGTGTGACAATGGCAACTGAGCTGAAAAGATTTGAATTGAGGAGTTTTTTTTTGGTCTTATCTAGCTTGTCTAAAGAAAAAACCTCTCCCTCTTCCCATTTGATCCTTTTTTCAAAATATTTCGAGTCAACTTGTTTTAATCCTTTGACAGTAGTAGAACCAAATTTTGCCAACGGTCCTGGGTCAACACAAAAATTTAAGAAAACCCCTTTTTCGGCAAAGTCAACATCAATATTTTTTTTTTCGATTTTAGAGAATGGATAGCCGCAGTTGGCAAGGTTTGATAATAATAAATTTTCGGCCCTTAGAATTTCAAATGAGAGGGCGGGTTTATCTAAAACTATTCCTAAGTTGCTTGCTTCAATCGGGCAAACATTTAATGCTTGTTTTACCTCTTCTGGATTGTCATTGCAAGGGGCCTTAAAAATTTTTACATCTTTATAAACATACCTAGGACCGGGGGATACTAAAACAAAAACTGTAACTTGGCCGTTAATTTCTTCAATATCGATAGTGATTTTAGAGTCCCAATAGCCAAAAACATGTAAAACTTTTAAAAGTTTTTCAATGTCATTATCGCCGCGGTACTTTAAAGCAGTTAAAGACCTTGGGGGCTTGTCTTTAAGATGGACCAAATCTGATACGTCGCAAAAGCCCTTCAAAATCAGGTTGTTTTCTATCCCGACAAATTGAACGTTATAGTCAATTGCTCCAAATAGTAAAAAAGGGGTAAATAAAAATAATACAAAAAACTTTTTCATTAAAATATTTTCTACGTCCCTATCAGGATAATGCTTAAAAAAAAAATGGTAGTCAACCATTTATTTGATCTGATAGGGGTGAAATAGTATACTATTTGCATTTTAAGGTAACCGATGCTTTTATCGAAAATTTTGCAAAATCCCAACTTTGAGCCAAGTGTGTAATTATGGAAGCTATACCATTCATTTTTCGTTCTTGGCAAAAAAATGAAATAAAGGTTTATTCAGAAAAAACACATAAAAACATTGATTATATTGACATTGTCGATCTCAATACTAAGAATGCCTATAGAGACGAGCCCAAGTCTGTTATCCGAGGGAAGTGCTTTAATCTTCTTTGCTATATGTCAGTCTGTACAATTTTTAGGATGAGCTGGAATTTGTTTTTACAAGTTCCTTTTGATTTTTCTAAGATAGTGGTTCATTTGAGCAAAGATCTTTTTTCAATAACTCATGTTAAGACTTGCGATGTTGCTAAAAATGGATTAGTTGGTTTCTCAAAAGAGTTAAGCGATTTATCTGAAGACATAATAAACGTTGTAAGGCCACTTTTTTTTATTTTGCCTTTGGAATTTGCCGCATTTTTGGGCCTTTATTCTCCCTATGACGGCCGGGCTTTATTTGCTAAATTTGAAAAATTTTTCATTGGGGTCCCACATCAAAAAGATTTTAGAAGGATTGTCCATGATGAAAAATTAAGCTACTTTAGAATATTCTTTAGGGCGTTAAATAAAAGAAATAATGTTGTCTACTACTCTGCTTTTTGTTTTCAGCCTCTATGCAATTTGAAAGATAAAAAAGTTGTCTCTTTTAAACCTGTGGATGAGAAAAATTAAAGTTATCGCACGATTTTTTGACATTATTCAGCAGTGTCATTTTTTTCTTTAGGGATCGTGAGACAATAAAGTTTACAGTTGTCGAGAAGAAAAACGAATCAGATTTTGA
>JACRNF010000052.1 GCA_016219355.1 Chlamydiota bacterium
CTTTATTGATTGTTTTTTTAGTGAATTAATAATTTTAAAGGAAAAATTCTTTTTTTTATATCTCCTGTCAATTCTTTTTTTTATATAGTTTTTTCGTTGATTTTTGACCGAAACTCTTCGCTCTTAAAGTGAATGAGGCCTCAAAATAAATAAAAAAATATGTTTTAATCAGTTTATAATAAGCATCTTAGGTAATTTTAGATTTTTAAATCTTTAATCTTAAAGATGTTATTAATTAATATTTTACTACTATAATTTGAATTATAAATAACATTATGCTATAATATTATTATAAAGGGAGAGTAATAATATGGGTAATGTTAATAATACAAGAATAACTGAAACATCTGAATCACTCTGGAATAAACCAATTGTTAAAAGCGCAGTTAACTTTGCCTGTGCTATCGCAGCCATTCTTCAAGTTGGCTTATATCTGGATCTGGCTAGAATCAATTCAACTGAATATAAAGAAGCTAAAGAAAGATTTTTAGGATTAGCTAAAATAAAATTTTACGAGCAGCCCACAGCTAAAGATAACGTAAGTGTTTTTGGTTTTAGAGCAACTTCACGACGTTTTAATCATACAGGGAGCCTTTCCTCCATCTAGATTATAATGAGTATCTCTGCTCCTGAAAGTAGTAGGTTTATATTCGAGTCCCTTAGATATAGCTTTGATGTGCTCGGTAGAAAATCTGCTCTTGAGATATGAACTCTAAAGTTCTTTTCAATGTCCCCTCTTTTTTTCCAAATATTATTTATATTTTTTCATTTCAAAGCCAAATTGCTAAAACTGTAAGTGATTGATTATCAAGATTATTTAATATTTCAAAGGTTTAAGGCCCTTTCTTTATATAAAGATACACATTTGTCGGATAAACCATTAATAATTATATAAACCACTAACTTGCAGTGTTTTTAAATTCAATTATATATTAACATTACTTGAATAATAATTGATATTATGTTATAATATTTTTTATAAAGGATGGTAATAATATGACTAAAGTAATAAGAGAACAACTTCCAATAGAAAACTTATTTTGGGATAAACCAATTGTTAAAAGCGGGGCAAGATTTCTTCTTTTTTGCGCCCTTGCAGCCATTGCTGCTGTTGGTTTATTTTTTGCCGCGATTTCAGCTGCAGCGATTCCTTTTATGGCACCATTGATTGCTTTAGCAATTGCAGGAGCCGTAGTAATATATCAAACCCAACCAGAACAACCAAATACAACATTAAAAAAAATGTCAATTGAATATCCTAAAGATCATAGTTCAATAAAATATCCTGAGAAAATACCTAAATACATCATACCTATATATAACCTGTTATATATTCTAACAAGAGCAGATATAGGAAAAGATTTGGGAAATCTTAAAGAATTTACAGAAGAAACAGAAAGGAATATTGATGATTTAGGTCGCGGTGACTGGACTAGGAAAATTAATGGAAATACCATTACATTAACAAACTCCGGAAATGTTTCAGAAAAAACTCCTAATGCTGAAACCTATGAAAAAAATTCTAGAGCTTTAGAAAAATTTGCAGGAGATCGATATGACATAACCCTTATCAAATCATTATGCACTAAAGCAATGAGAACTAGTGTATTCGGAATATCGCAAGGAGAATTATCAGATGATCCAAAAAATCCTTCAATAATTCAAATCACTAAAAATGACAAAAATGTTGATGTCAAACTAACCCAATTTCGTTTAATAAAAAAATTGGACGGTACTGTTGAAAAACAATTAGAAATTACAATAGAGTTTTCTTGTAACGCTATGGCTTACAAAACTGCAACGGACATAAAAACATCTGGATTTCCTACAAGTAACGCTAATATCTCTTACGAAGAATCGCCTATAACAGATTAAGACAGATTCTCTGTTAAAAAGATTTAAAACTAAGATATTGCTTCTATAGCATTAGAATAATGCAGAACTTTAAATAATCCTATCGTTTGCTCTTGCTCGCCTGCATAAATCAAAAAACCTCTGTCGCATCTTTCATTGACCAGGTTTTTAAAATAAATTAAATTTTTTAAAAAATCTTTGTTAAAAGTCTCGGCAGCTTTAATCTCTATCGGAATGAGCATATTTCCCGATTTAAAAATCAGGTCCATCTCATGGCCATGCGTGTCCCTAAAATAATAAAGCTGAGGATCACGTCCTTGATTAAGTCTAAATTTCATTAAATCAATTACTACTAAATTTTCTACCAAACTCCCTCTAAGAGGATCTCGAGCAATTTGAGCAATATTCTCAATCCCTAAAAGATAGGTAGCCAATCCAACATCGGTAAAATAAAGCTTTGAAGATTTAATCATCCTCTTTCCAAAATTTTCATAGTAAGGCTGGAGTCTAATTGTGATATACGAAGCTTCTAAAATAGAAAGCCACTCTTTAACTGTACTAGAAGAAATGCCCACATCATTTCCAATGCTTTCCAAATTTAGAATCTGACCAATCCGTCCGGCGCAAATGCGGATAAATTTTTGAAATTGGCTCAAATTTTTGATGTGAATGAGCTCTCTTAAATCCCTTTCAACATAAGTCTGAAAATAATTTCGATATGCCTTCGTGGGATCAAGCTGATCTTTAAAAATTCTAGGGTACCCTCCTTTTAAAATAGCCTCATCTAAAGAAAGTTTTTTATCAGCATCCGCTAATTCCCCTAAACTCATAGGCAATAAACTCAAAAGAGCAGTTCTGCCGGCAAGAGATTGACTAATTGCTTGATGCAGCTCTATTTGATGGCTTCCTGTCAAAATAAACATCCCTTTTTTATCGCTTGCATCTACAATAATCTGAATATAGGAAAGAAGCTCGGGAACTCTTTGAATTTCATCCAAAATGGCTCCTTTCGGGTATTTATTTAAAAACCCTCTTGGATCCAACTTAGCCATTTCTTGTATGTCCAAGGCCTCCAAATTGATATAAGGCATGTTCGGAAAAACACTTTGTACAAGTGTTGTTTTACCAGATTGACGAGGTCCCTTTATCTCTACAACCGGATAACTCTTTGCAAGCTCTTGAAGCTCAGTTGCTATCGTTCTTTTATACATAAAACCCGGCTATTTTGAAGTTCAAACCCAGATTATCCCAAGTTCAACTCATGATAAAAGCATGGACCATCTTTTCTAAATTGGGAGTAAGCTCAACTTCTAAGATAATGTCATTTTCTTCATAGTCTAAAGATATTACTCTGGCTTCTTTGATGATCATTGACACTATTGCATAATGACTTTGAGGAATTTTTAACTTCACTTTTTTTCGAAGAAGGGAAATCTCTTGCATCATTTTTTCTAAAAGCTCATCCAATCCCTCTTTAGTATAGGCGGAGATCTCTACAGTCCTTGGATACTCTATCTTAAAATACATGAGCGATAACCGGTTCTCGATCTTGTCTATTTTGTTAAGGCAAGTAATTATGGGCCTACTTGCTTTCAGCTCTTTTAAGACCTCTAGAGTGGCTATTGCCTGCTCTTTAGCGGTTGGGCTTGAAACATCTATCAAATGAATCAATATATCGGCCTCTACCGCCTCTTCTAAAGTGCTTCTAAAAGCGGCAACAAGAGTGTGGGGTATCTTTCTAATAAATCCAACAGTATCGATGAGTAGGATCTCTTGTTTATTAGGCAATACATATTTTCTCGTGGTGGTATCCAAAGTGGCAAATAACTTGTCTTCTATTAATACTTCAGCAGAAGTTAAAGCTTTCAAAAGGGTGGATTTACCGGAATTGGTATATCCCACTATGGCAAAAGTCGGAATACCTGTCTTTTCCCGTTTTTTTCTTTGATTTTCTCGATGCTGTTTAACCTCTTTTAATTCTCTTTCTAAAAGAGAGATCTTTCTTTTTAAAAGCCTTTTATCAATCTCAATCTGCCTTTCCCCTTCCCCTTTTAAATAACCTCCGGCTCCACCGCCACCACCAGTCCTTTGCCGAGAAAGATGGCTCCACATCCTGGTTAATCTCGGAAGCTGATATCTAGCTTTGGCGAGCTCAACTTGTAGCTTGGAATCTTTAGATCTCGCCCTTTGATAAAATACCCCTAAGATAAGCTCGGTACGATCTATGACTGTTCTTTGAAACTTTTTTTCCAAATTCCTTTGCTGGTGAGGAGAAATCTCATCATCAAAGATAACAATATCTATATTGGACTCATCCGAAAGCAAGGCTAATTCCTTGACCTTGCCAGAGCCAATGTATGTGGCCCCTTCATATCTTTTAATCGGAACGGAGATTTTTTCAGTAGCTATTAGGCCGTAGGTATCGCAAAGCCTTTCAAGTTCAAAAAGATGCTCTTCACAATCAGGTTTATCTTTAGCAGAAAAATAGACTCCAATTAAAAGAGCCCTTCTTTGATCTTTTAGCTCAAATAATCGTCCTTCAGAGGCGTTGGAGGGTATGCTCATAAATTAAAATCGATTTCTAAGCCATCATAGGCAAGTTGCATATTTTTAGGAAGATCTTTAGAAGCTTTATCGTGATCAACCTCATGAGCAATGTGCGTAAAAAACACTCTTTTAGCTTGGGTTTTTTTTGCAAAAAGTATCGCTTGCTCAAAATTTAAATGAACGGGAGAAACTTCATACCTAAGGGCGCTGATTACTAAAGTATCCAGATCTTTTAAAGAGTCAAAAATCTCTTGATCAAAATCTGCAACATCGGTCAAATATGCAAGATCTTTAAATCGAAAACCGTTAACTTTTGTAGAGTATTGAAAATAAGACATATAATTAAAATCTATCCCTTCAAATGAATCTTTGCCCTTATGGCCGGCCAACACATGAAAATTAAACTGAGCGCAAAGAGTGGATACAGGGCCGACGGGACGAAAAAGATAGTTATACTTGATTTTAAGCTCTTCTAAAGACTCTTCCGAGAGAAAACAATCAACCGGTTTTGAAGTGTTCACATAAAAAACTCTTAGGTCATCAATGCCGGCAATATGATCATAATGGACGTGAGAGAGAAGCAAGCAATCAAGAGTATCGATATTAGCTTTAAGCGCTTGCTCACGAATATCGGGCCCTACATCTATCAATAAGTTTTTATTATTGGCCTTTATCAAAACTGAAGGTCTTAGTCTTTTATTATACTTAGAATTGGATAAACAGACATCGCATTTACAGCCAATCACAGGAATACCGGTAGAAGCTCAGGTACCTAAAAAAATAAGCTTACCCTTCATTTTTCAATCTCTCTTGTTAAGCCAATTATAACTCTCTGCCGCAAAATTAAAAAAGAAAATCAATGAAGGTGTTAGCAGCGCGCAATAGGGGACCATGATAAAAAACCACTGCAAGGTAATCGACAAGTTATGGTTAGCAATAAAATAGCTCATCCCTGTCAATACCGCCGCTAAGGTTAAAATCGCAACCGTTACCACAAGTGGGAAAAGGCCAAAAAACAAAAAGATGATACTACTTAAAATGTTTTTAGGAATTTTGGATAAAATATGAGAAATGTTTAATTTACCATCAGATTTAAAAGCTATTGAAGGGGTGACAAAAAATAAGAGCGCCAGATTGACTATACAAAGCAATATAGAAATTAAAATAATTAAAAATGGGGCAAAGGCCAAAACAACTGCAATCGCCTGACCAACATAAGGTAGTTCCTTAAAAAACATAAAAAGGCCAAAAATCACCCATAAAAAAAGATAGGAAAGTAAAATGGGCATACTAAGATAAGATGAGCCAATGATAAGCTCCCAAGATCTTTTTAAGATGGTCTTATAATGAACTCTTAAGTTTTTTACCTCATGATAATAAATCCGGATGAGCAACACTCCTAAAGATAATAAAATGCCGGAGGATAAAAAAATGGATAAGAAAATTAAGCTCATGACAATCCATCCCGAAGCATTAAAAGCAATAGCCCTGCAGAAAACTACTAACACTCCACATAAGACCAAAATCGGGAAAGTCAACAAAAACTTTTTTTTAGAAAAAGCCAAAACTAAAGCTCGATTAAAACTTTTTTCAAGTTCATCCAAATGCATAATTTACCTAACTTTTGATTAAGATTATTACATTAGTTAAATTTGATCATCCAAAATCTTTAAGCGATAATCCTTCATATACTCTACCATAAAATGAAGGTTATGAATAGAGCTTAAAGTTAAGCCGCTAAGCTCACTTGCTTTAAATAGATGATGTAAATATGACAAAGAATAATGCCTACAACACCAGCAGCTACAATCATTTTCTATGGGAGAAAAGTTCGTAGCATTTTCCCCTTTCATGATTTTTACAGGTCCTTTTTTTGTTAAGGCCAAGCCATGTCTTGCCGCTTTAGTTGGATAAGAACTATCGAAGGTGTCTATGCCCAAAGGCAGAACTTGATTTATGGATACAAGATCAGCGATGCCTAAAAGATGGCAGGGAAATTCTTTTGGCAAAAGATTTAAGGTAAATTTTAGCATATTGAACATTTGTTCTTTAGTTTTGCCAAAACTTCCACCAATAGAAAACCCATCAAATGCAAGCTTAGTTAAAAAATCCAAACTTTCCTTTCTTAACTCTTCATTAATACCGCCATGTATTACCGCATACATCGCTTGATTTTTTTTATCTTTTAAATGCTCGTCCAAAGATCTTTTTTCCCAACGATGGGTTCTGTCTAAAGATTTTTTTAACTTTTCTATATCCGTATGAAATGGAGGAAGCTCATCAAAAGGGATAATAATATCAGCACCGATTTTTTTTTGTGCTTGCACCGAGCTCTCCGGTGTCAAAACAACTTTTTTCCCATCTCGATAAGATCTAAAAACTACCCCATCTTCATTTATTTTTAAAACCGTACCGTCGGTTTTTTTTGTCCCCTTGTTTTTTAGCTCATTTGCAACCGAACCATAAGCCAACGAAAATACCTGAAATCCCCCTGAATCTGTAATTATTGGAAGGTCTCGGTTGATAAATTTATGGATGCCGCCTGCTTTTTCGATAACATCAACACCTGGCTGCAATATTAAATGATAGGTATTGCAAAACATAAGCTGCAGGCCAATGGAAGAGACCAGTTTTGAATCTATCGCTTTAATAGCGCCGTTAGTGCCAACAGCAACAAAGCTAGGAGTATCGATCACACCATGCGGGGTAAAAATTCTACCTACACGGGCGTTAGATTTTTTGGATTTATGGATAATTTCAAATTTAAAGTATGACATTATAATTTTTTGTTTACACTTGCTTTAGAAACACTCTATTTTATCATTATTGATACCTTTTGCAATACCTTTTTCCCCTCTAAGGCATGTTATTTCATAATACTAACAATCAAATACTTGTATTAATAGTTAATATTGTTTTATAAATTGACAATTAAATTTTAATATCGTATAATTAATATTAATTTATTAATTTAAAAGGAGTAATAAACATGTCCGTAAAAAACGCCCTAGCCCTAGCATCAAGACCAATATGCTCACAAAGTTCTATTTATTTTGATGAAACTCAGACTGGTCTAAATTTTAGAGTAATTTCTGCAGTTGCATTAATTTTGGTTCATCCGACAAATGCGTACCTTTGATTGTGAAGGTGGTATAGTCTCAGTTTGAAGTAGTCCATATCTCTAAATCCATAAGCCTGTCTTTTCATAGTTTTGATCTTATTATTGATACCCTCAGCAGCTCCATTGGTAATTTTATGTTTGAAATAATTCAATAAACCGACTCTGTGTCTATCAAGTGTGTCAGCCATTTTCTTTAGTTTTCTTATTCCAGTTGCCAGAGCATCTGAGATCCATTGATCAAGAAATATCCATGCCTTTTTGAGAGAATCCTGCATCCAAAAAAGACGAAACTGCTCTTTAAGCGCATGGGCTTTGAACAAAGGCTCATTTACCTGAAGAATTGCTTCTAAGCGATCTTTAAATTCATGCTCTAAATTTTCATAATTTCTCAAGAGCAAAAAACGGTTTC
>JACRNF010000050.1 GCA_016219355.1 Chlamydiota bacterium
CTGAAAAAGCTCTTTGAGGAAGCACAATGTCATCCTGTAGGCGTCCAACCATTCGTCAACCGAAGGTTCTAATATACACACTCCCCTTCTTGTCTGTATTCTTTCCATAACATCTTGATTTACCAATATGTTGCACTCTTTTAGCACCTCCTCATACATTTGTTGAAATGGGTGGTACAAGCGGACCGCCACTATCGCCCCACCGTTGATTTCTACGGACTCAAATATCAATTTAAGCAACTCCTTTTTCTCTACAATATTGATCCCTTCTTTGGTTTCGTCAAAATTATCGATTGCCAGCTTAAGAGTTCTAAGATAAGCTTCTGAGCGCTCCTTTTCCACAAGCTTTATCTTGCATTTCGAAATCTCCATATTGATCTTTTTCTCTTCTTCCCTCAGCAAAGAACCTTTATCTCTATAAATCTCCGACCCGATGAGATTGTCCATATAGGCATCATTAAGCTTGCTCTGCTTCTCAAGATTCGCCTTAAGTAAATCATTCAATTCGTCCAGATCTTTTCTCACATCTTCATTATTAAGATAAATGTGGGCTTTAACCAAATTCTCAATGCGGCCGTGAACTACATCTTTATGCAAGAAGATTTTTTTTACAATATCAAAAATCTTGGGCTCGATATCTTCGGCTTTAACTGCCAAATTATAGCACTTTACATGATAAGTGCCCATGCAAGAGCATTTATACCAACGCTTCCTTTTCTTGAGCCGATGATTTGACATATTAGACGTTCCTTGATATCGATAACCACACTTTGCGCAATAAAGAATACCTGTGAGAGGATAATCATAAACATTTCTTCGATGCAAAGCTCCTCTTCGATTGCTTCTTAATTTTGCCTGAACCATATTAAAATCATCTTGGCAGATTATAGACTGATGTCTGCCTTGTGCAACAATAACTTTCGAAGGATCATTCCTAACATATTTGTAGCCGACTCGCGTATTGGTATGTTGTTTCGTATCGTAGTGATGTTGATTCCATACTAATTTTCCTAGATAAATTTGATTTTTGAGTATTTTGCATACAAGCGCTGCATTGAATTTCCCTCCGGACCTAGTTTTATATTCTTTCAAATATAGATACTCAGCTATTTGACCTGAGGTTCTATTAGATAGATACATCGTATAAATGAGCTTTACAATGTCTGCCTCTTCAGAAACCACCTCTAAAAGCTTCTTTTCTTTATTGTAATAATATCCGTAGGGAGCATACCGCGCGCCTTGCCAATTACCCTGCTGAACGCCCTTAATCATTCCAGGAAAAACCCTTTCTTTTATCCTATTTCTTTCGAATTCCGCAAAGCTGCCAAGTTGCTGAAACATAAGCTTTCCGGCACTAGTAGAAGTATCGAACGGCTCGGTAGCGGATTTATATGCAACCCCGTAGCTATCCAATTCATCTACAATATTAAGCAAATCTTTTAATTTCCTGCTGAAGCGGTCAAGCTTATAGGTTATAATCAGCTCAAATCTCTTCTGTTTAGCATCCTTGAGCATTTCATTCAAAGCAGGCCGATCCATGATATAACCACTTACATCATCGGTATATATCTTATAAACCTCCCAGCCCAGACGTTTGGCATGGTCCAAAATATACTCTCGTTGAACTTCAATGGAGTAACCTTCCCGGGCCTGATCTTCTGTGCTTACTCTGGTATAAATTGCGACTTTCATCTCATATTCCCTAAAGCTAACCTGATTATCTCAAGGTATTCCGCCATTTTTTAATATTCTCAATATCTTTCTCCGTAAATACCGGCAAATTGCGATAATCACGCCGCACCTTAACCCAGCCTTTTTTAAGCCAATGATAAATAGTCATCCTATGGACATTTAGGATTTCGGCTGTATCTTTGATTGTATAGATTTTTACATTTCCAATCTTTTTCATGAATTTTAATTTTATACTATTATACACTGTTATTCAAGTTATTTTTTTAATTTTTGTATCTTATTCTCTTTTTCATCCTGACATAATTCTTGTAACCGTTTTAAATCGGCCTCTAGAAAGATTTCTAGGACTCTTTTAAAACGATACTCTGAATCATCTGCCCGTATCTTTTTCCCAAGAGTTTCGTCTTTTTTATTCATATCTTTAGAATTGCTGATTTTTATATTCTTACTTTCCATTTTTTATCGATGACCTAGTTAGTTTTAAAAAATCTTTTAGCGTCATAATAACAAAACGGTCTTTTTCTGACTTTTCACCAAGAAGAAGTAAAGGTATTCCACCATCTAAAACAAATCTTTCCTTAAAGAAATCCGAATTATTCATATATAAGTTATCCAACTTATTCACAGAATTCACATGCCTTTCTTTACTACTATATTTAATTTTATTTCTTTTATTTTGAGGGTGTATTTTCGGCCACTGGTTTCGGTATAAAAAAGGACACCTCCTAAGATGTCCACCTGCCCACATGTCTGGTGTCTTTTTGGTTATCTGAAGTTTGAGCTATCCACAGCCTCCAGCCATAATAATTTTTATTTACACCTAAGAAATTTCCATCCCGGGATTCTTCTTTAAAAATTACACCGTCTCTGGCCAATCGCTTGATAATCTTTTTTACATAGCGAAGATTTATGCCGGTAGCTTTGGAAATCTGGGAAAACGGGATAAGTTCTTTTTTCTTTCTCCATCCATACGTTTTTTCCATAATGGCGATCAGGATTCTTAATTCAGCCCCATTAAATGGATATTGTTTTAAAGCGCTGAATAACTCATTGGCGATTCGGATATATCCGTTTTCCAATTGTGGACTGGCTTTTATATGATCCATGACAAAAGAAAAAGGGACTGGCTCCTTGAGTTTTCTCAAGAAACCAGCCCCTTTGTTTTTCAAATAGGACTGTTTTGAAACTTTAGCGAAAATTCGCCTTGCTGATTCTCCTAAAACCGAATTGTCTAAAAAGATTTTACAACACAATACTTTCTTGTCAAGGTTTTTTCTTGCAAGTGCAAGTTTTTTCTTGCAAGTGCAAAGCCAAATTGGAATTGACTTATTTTTGAAATGGAAACGCTTTCATTTTTTACTGTCTTTCTTAAATTGTTCCCTGATCTCTTCTTTAAAAGGCGCAGTATC
>JACRNF010000010.1 GCA_016219355.1 Chlamydiota bacterium
AACACAGATCTTCACGATTTTTTATAACCCCTAATTTTTTTGACAGTTTTATGTGTTGCTGGCCGCTTTGATGTAAAAGGGAGTATTGTTCCACCAAGGTACTTTATGACCTTGAAATTTCTCCATATCTGAAAGCAAAACCGGATGATGTCTCTTTTTCTTTACAATAGCCGTTATTTTGCCTTTATCAATTTGCAGCTGACCATCGTTACTTATAAATTTTTCATAGATTTTTACTGATGTATGATTCTTATAGCCTTCCAGATCTCTTGCAAGCAATCGATATAGATTGTGAGCTAATATTGTCATCGTCAAATCAAAGTCAACCTTTATTACCATTGATGAAGAAACTTTGTTCAGATGAAAAAAATGCGTTTGTTCAGAAATTGTTTTTTCAACCAGCCATCTCCTGGCGTATTTTCGAATAATATCTTCGAGTTTTAAATCGAAATCATTGGTTATTATTATTGCAGGTTTAATTTTTCCATGACCGGTTATTGCAATTTCACGGATTGTTTTGCCATAACCTTTTATAAATACTTTTCGGTCAATAACTTTTAGCTGTCTTGTTTTTCCACCGGCACAGGGCACCCGAACTGTTTTCCATGCTTTTTTGGGTAGAGCTTCTAGTTCTTTTACAAGATTGCCACCGCGTCTTCGGATTGTTATAAACTTTATTTTCTTTTTATCTAGTTTTCGTAGGTTTTCATAAGTTGTAAATTTACTGTCAAAAACAAGATATTTTAAATCTTTGCCGCCGGATTCTTTGTAAAAATCCAAAAACTCTAAAACAACATCAGATTCTCCATCATGACGTATAGTTGTATCTCCATAAGTAATAATTCCTGAATCAGGATCTTCTGAAATAGCAGCCAGAATGCTTGATAATGCGTGATGCCTGGTCCCGGACCAGTTGTTTTCAAGATGAGAATCTTCTCCCCAATATGGCACAGTTACAAAGTCCAGATTAGCTGTGTCAGATAACAATCCGTTTTTGGTCCAAAGCTCATTTAGCTGCTTAAGAAATGCAATGTTCATCTCTCTTGTAATACGATGTGAATAAGAGGTATACCAAGCTGCTTTTGGTAAAACATTTAGACCTGCGAACAATCCCAATCCTCTATCCATACACCAAAGATCATCGGCTGTATAACGACGAATATTGGATAATTTCAAGGCTAAAAAACTTAGAATAGAATTAAGAATAGGGATGGTTTTTGTGCAGGGATAAGATGATTTTTTAATAAGTTTGTCGATTCCAAATTCCACAATATATGGTATAAAAAAAAGAATCCCAATAGATGGAGAGTTAAATTGTTCAAATTCTTTTTCAGAAAATAATGATGCGGTAGGTGCCATTATAGGGACTTGAGAACCTATTTCTTGTTTGGTTTCTATACTACGTCGAAAAAGGCGAGCAAATCCTTCACGTTTTAGAACTTTGTAAATATATGTTTCAGAGACGATCTTTTTTTGCGAATCAAGAATAGCTTTGATATCCGAAACAGAAAGATATTTTTTTCTAAGGAGTATTATGAGTTCAACAATATCGTCTTGTTTTTTAGGCCTTTTGCCTGGAAGAAATTCAACAAAGAAGCGGTTTGTTGGATTGTCGCTCTCTTTTAAAAATTTTTTGAAATCACGAATAAGCGAGTAAAATGAGCTAAGAGTATAGTCAAATTTGTCTGCAACGACATTTGCAGCCTTCTTCTCGTAAAAAAAAGCTCTCAGGGCATCATATTGTTTTTGAGTTGGACATTTAGGCTTATGGAAAAATTTTTCTGGATTCATATAAAAATAGGGGTTAATTAAACCGTGAAACACTATAATGGATTTCGTTAAAAACATGCAATACTTTTTTTAAAAATTTAAAACTGTCTATGAGATTTTGAGAAAACACAAATTTCAAAAAAAAATCAAACAAAAGCTAAAATAACGATAGAAGTTTTATAGAACCCTATTTAAAAGGAAAAACAAACGTCAAAAAAAACAGAATAATAGAGGGGTTTTATCTATGGATTTTGTATGGAAATGCTAAAAAAAAGAGCTAAAATTATTAGGGGTTAAAAAAAACCGTGAATATCCGTGATACTTTCAATATCTCTTCATCGGAAATAAGAGGATTTGATAAATATTGTACTAAGGCCTCTCCTAAATCTACCGGATCGTGCAGTATGGAATAAACTTTTTGAAAAGAATCCTTTTTTTGATAAATGGCCCTTTGCAAAGGGACTAAAAAATAAGAGGGAGTTGCTGAGGTATTTTTCTTATAAATTGCTTTTATTGATTCGACAGTTTTTTCTGATTCTTGATCAAGACCCAAATCTGAAGCTTTTGAACCTTTCTGCAACTTTTTACCCGGATCATTGCTAAATTGCATTTCATTAACAATGTAATTCAATGGGTTGGTTTTTTCAACTTTGACTTCATGGATGTACTTAGTTTGAACAACGTGAGATAAATCTGGATAAGCTACCATGAGAAAAGATCCTTTTTATTATTTTTTTGGTAACTATTTTAGAAAAAAGCCAAAATTACATCTACAAATATTATTAGTTTATAATGATTAAAAGAAGGAATCTCTCAGCATAAAATAATTAATTTATAAGAAAAAGATAAAAGTCTCTATCACATATTCTTCACGAAAACTTCAAGGCTTTGGAAGAAACCCAATTTTTATATAATAATCAAGATACATTTTAAAAAGCTGTTCATCAATATCAGGCCATACAATCGAAGAATCTTGCAATGCTTTTTTTGCATTACTACAAATGAAATCACTTGTTTGTGAAAATGTGGATAGATCATGCTTAGATAAAAGGGCCGCCATAGCTAGTAATTGAGTATTTCTTTCTTTTTTTGACTCTTGGATAAGTTTGCTTTCCCATAATTTAAAATCCATTTCCTTTAATTCATAACCATATATCTGCATAAATTTAAAAAGCTGTTGATAATTAATTTTTTTGGAATTAAAAAGATGATATTCTTTATCTATGCAATCTGGTTTTTTTGAAATATACACAAGAGCATTTGCGGTTAAATCAACAGGGGTCATGCTTTCTTTAATAGAAATGAGAGGAATGGATTTTAAATAAATACAGGCTTGCACCATCCTCCATAAAAAATCAGAAATAGGACCACTACCATTATTTGAAGATCCCATAACACGTGCAAGACGATAAATACTTACAAAAAGTCCTCTAGTTCTAGCAATTTGAATAATTTTTTCTGCTACCCATTTTGACTCTGCATAGCCGGTTGATAAATTTTGTGATTTTAAAAGATCTTCTTCTTCATTTATTCTTCCATTCGCTTCAAACACATCTATTGTTGATACATAATGAAGAGGTTTATTCTTTTTTTTCATAGATAGTCGAATTATCTCTTGAGTCCCAAAAACATTAGATAACTTTAAAGTTTCATAAGAAAGGACATGATTCACATTGGCCCCAACATGAAAAACACTATCAATTTTCTCTGCTAATTTCTCAAAGATTTTAGGTTCGATACCTAATAATTTCTCTTCCAAATTGCCAATAATTGGAACAATGCGATCGCTATATGTTTCTTTCCAAATCTCATATTCAATCATTTTTGATTTTATTCTTAAAAATCCTTCCTGAGTAGAATCTGCCCTTACATGACAATAAATTTTAGCTTTGGTATTGTCTAAAAGAGATTTTAAGGTAAATGATCCAACAAAACCTGAAGAACCGGTTAAAAAGATATTTTGTGGATTAGTAAATTGCGTTTCTTTTGGTATCGAAAGCTTTTCTTTACCAATTTCTGGATCTAACCAGATTTCTTTATCTCTCCATGTCCAAAATTGATTATGCAAGATCTCCTTTTTTAGTTGATCTTTTGTGGACATCAAAAATTCTTCTATTTTTTTTGCGTACTCTTTTAATGTTGGGAATTCAAAAATAACATCATCCGGTATTTCTTTTTTTAATTCTTTGCTGAGAAGCGTCGCAAGCTCAACAGCTGTGATAGAATCTCCTCCGATATAAAAAAAATTATCTTCTCGATCAATTTTTTCTAATTTCAGGATACTTTTCCATTGCTTAGCAATTATTTGCTCAAAAGAGCTTTTTAATCTTTGCGGCTTTTCTTTGCTTAAGATTTTTCTTGGAAAGCTAAGAACGTAACGATCTATTTTTCCGCTGGAGTTAAGGGGTAATTTATCCATAACAATTATATAATCTGGAATTGAATAATGGGGAAGTTTTAAAGAAATAATTTCTCGCAATTTCTCAGAAGTTAATTCCTTTTGCCCTTCAACATAAAGAGCTAATTGTTTTTGTCCGGGGATTTCTTCGCATACTATACAGACGCAATCTAAAACCCCTTCAATTTTTTTAGTTACCGCTTCTATTTCTTTAAGTTCAATTCTAAATCCTCTAATTTTAATTTGTTTATCTATTCTTCCCTTAAAAAGAATATTACCATCAGGCAAGAAACAGGCTAAATCTCCTGTACGATACATTATAGATCCAATTTCTTCACTAAAAGGATCTTTTATAAAAGCTTTTTCAGTCAGTTCTTTTTGATTTAGATATCCTTTTGCAACGCCATCTCCGCCGGTATAAAGCTCGCCGGTTACACCAATAGGTACCGGCTTCATATTTTGATCTAAAATATAAACTGAAGTATTTGAAATAGGTTTACCAATAGGTACTCCATCCTCAATATCATTTATAGAATTAATGGTATATGTAGTAGTAAATGTAGTGTTTTCAGTTGGACCATATCCATTAATTATTTTAGTATTATGAAGTTCGTTAAAAGCTTTTTTAGCATAAGCTATGCTCATCACTTCTCCAACAGATTGTAAATACCTTAGATTTTTTAATGACCCTACTTGTTCATCAATTATTATATTAAAAATTTTAGCAGTAAAAATTGCTTGTGTTATCTTTTCTTTATCCAGTAATTCTGCGACTTTGTGGGGAATTATTTTATCAAAGGGATAAATGCAAAGAGTGGCTCCATTTAAAAGAGCTCCCCAAACTTCAAAAGTCGTAGCATCAAATGAAATATTTGCAATCTGAAGAAAACAATCTTCTGCTAATATATTTATCCAATTTGTGTTTTTAATTAAACGAATAATGCCTCTATTATATACTTCTACTCCTTTATGAACTCCTGTAGTTCCAGATGTATAATTTACATAAGCAATATCTAGTGGATTAACATCTATTTTTAAATTTTCTTTACTGCATTGAGATAACTTCGATTTAATTTTCGTTAAACAAACCTCTTTTAAGTGTTCATTTGAAAATTTATTTAAAAAATTTTCTTGGATAATTAAAACCTTAATTTTTCCATCATGGATAATAAATTGTTTTCTTTCGTCAGGATAATTAGCATCAATTGGAACATAAATGCCACCAACTTTCAAAATTGCAAGAATTCCAATAATAAAATCTATCGATTTATCCATAGAGATCCCAACAAATTCCTGCTTAGAAACTCCTATGTCTTGCAAATACCTGGCAAATTGATTAGCAATTTCATTTAGATTTCGATAGGTTAATTTTTGATCTTTGAATATTAAAGCTATTTTATCAGGATATTTTTCAACAATCTCTTCGAACAACTCTTTTACAGAGCTATTTCTAGGATAATTTGTTTTATTATCATTCCATTCAACAATTATTTTCTGGTATTCTTTTTTATCTATCATGTCGTCCGTAAAATTAAAGGCTTGCCCTAATTTTCACATACGATATTTTCCATTAATATTAAATACAAATATGCACCAAAACTTCGGCTTTAGCATTAAAAGAATTATTAGGAAACTTCGAGAAGGCGAATCTGTTATTGAAAATGGTAAGTTTTTAGAATCTAAGGTCAATATCAAGACCTTTGCACTTTTAGATCAAGAGCACAAAAGTTCGAATTGGTTACAATGCCGGACACGGCAGCAACCAATTCGAACCATTTCTATTATTCCATTCAGGAATGACCCTGAGAAAATTTATTGTCGTGAAAATTGCGCTTGGATTCATCGTTCGAAAAATAGTAGATTAGCGAATCTTAATCGTAGATTGAAAAAAGAGAGCAAAAAAGAGTGCCCTGTTGCATGAGTTATCCCCTGATAATGATATCTTTTAGTAATACCAAAAGTTAGTCTGATTTAGAACAACTAAGGGAAATTGGATTTTATTGCGCTTTTTTATTTTGGAAGAGCTTTTTACGGAAAGACCCAAGCAGAATAAACGAAGTTAGCAAGAATAAGGATCCGCCGAGTCACATGGCTAAAGCCGGTGCATTTGGTAAAAACCACTGAAAAGGCTATCTCTTAAATTTAATTTTTGAACTTATACCCAAACAACCTGAAAAATTGGTTTTGGGCTTCAGTAAAAGATCTCAGGGTTCAATGATCGTAAGTGAGTTCATATTTCTAATATTGACTCACTTACGATCATTGAATCCTGAGGCTTTGACGAAGCCGAAAATCCAATTTTTCAGATTGTTTGGGTATACATCAACATAAAGTTAACAAAAATAAAAAAATATTTTACATTGGTTGGTATCCTCAATAAAAAAGGAAAATCATGGAACAACAGACATTATCTATCCTCCAATCCCAATTAACTTTGTCAGATGTCTCGCAAAGACTAATTGAAGATTTGCGGATTATGATTGATCAAACGCGCCATTCTATTGCCTCGACTATCAATGCAGGCCAAACCTTGCTTTATTGGCGCATGGGTAACCGTATACTTAAAGAAATTTTAAAAGAAAAGCGCGCTCAATATGGTCAAAAAATTATCTCAACTATCTCGCTACAATTGATATTAGATTTTGGTAATAGTTTTTCTGAAAAAAATTTGCGTCGCATGATCCAATTTGCTGAACAATTTCCTGATGAACAAATTGTCGTATCACTGATACGACAATTGAGTTGGACTCACTTTATTGCACTCATTCCGCTTAAAGATTCTCTCAAACGTGATTTTTATGCTGAAATGTGCCGAATAGAGCATTGGAATGTTCGTACTTTAAGAAAAAAAATCGACTCTATGCTGTATGAACGCACAGCCCTTTCTAAAAAACCTGAAATTGTAGCAAAAAAGGAAATAGTTCAATTGCGGGATGAAGATCATCTAACTCCAGATCTAATTTTTCGCGATCCATATGTTTTAGAGTTTTTACATCTTCATGATCATTATCTTGAAAAAGATTTAGAAGATGCCATTATGCGAGATTTAGAGCAATTTTTATTAGAGCTTGGCAATGGATTTTGTTTTTTATCCAGACAAAAAAGAATCACCATTGATGAAGAAGATTTTCATCTAGATCTTCTTTTTTTTCATAGAGACCTAAAACGATTGGTAGCAGTCGAACTAAAGTTAGGTGATTTTAGACCAGAACATAAAGGACAAATGGAATTATATCTGCGCTGGTTAGATAAGTATGAAAGGCGCTTAGGAGAAGAACCTCCAATGGGACTCATTCTCTGTGCTGGTAAAAAGGAAGAACGAATAGAGTTACTAGAACTTGGGCGCTCTGGCATTCATGTTGCTGAATATCTTACAGTCTTGCCACCAAGAGAAATACTAAAAGAAAAACTTCATAAAGCTATTCTCCAAGCTAGGGCACGTTTAGAAACCAAAAAGAATTAAATAATATTAAAAAATCTTTAAAATGAATAAATTATTAAAAACTTCGGAAAAGCAGGGATTCCACAAATACACCCAATGCCTTTTTAGCCCAAGCTGACGCCGTTTTGCGTGCCAAAACATGCTCGCGCTTCTCATCCCACGAAAGCCAAGCAGTTGGCTTTCTTCCTCTTCGATTTTTTTGAAAAAAATGGACGCGGCTGCAACCAATTCGAACCATGTCGCTTATCTCAGTCAGGATTAGAATCACTTTCGATCAAGTAACGCCATTATCTCTAAAGTTTGCGCCCAAAATAAAGGGATTGAAAGCACTTTCAGCAAATTAATAATGTTTTCACAACCAATCGATGAAAGAATGGATTCTTTTGCAATTCATGTTCCTGATATCATCAACAATATTTAATAAGCCGTTGTTCTCGTTCTGTGATATAGATTATTACCATTATTTCCTTGTGTAGCATTCCACAGATTGTCATTGATTTGAAAAGACATGATTTGCGGGCTACGTTTTTTTACTTCTTCCTTAATAAATTCAACAGCCCAAATGGTATTGGCTCGAATTTCTGTTTCCTCGTGTGAGCTTTTTGGAATTTCCATTTTGCTATCAATTTTTTCAGCAAGCGCAGATGAATATTCTAAAATTCCCAAACTCCTAAGGATTAATGGCAATTTATAATCAGCGCACGCGGTGATTTGATCCATATTGATTAGCCCCCCAAAAATCTGATAAATATCTGCTACAAGCAATTGAGCTCTCTTATAAAAACAAACATCTTTTCCTTTATATTTTGCAGTATCTGAGAAAGAATTCGCAATCATTTTTTTGCTGATTTCTTGTAAAAATTTCCATCGTTCCTCCAGAAGAGGAATTTAAATATTACCTCGCAAGATGTATGCCCATTCATCTTTTGAGATCTTCGAACAATATTCAAAGTTTGTGAATCGCAAGCCCTCTTCCTGTGCTCTTTCAAGTGCAAGAATCATCCCCCAAGTCCCATCCTGTTTTTTGCCCTTATATTCAATTGACCATTTCGGTTCGCCCCAATACGAGAAACTTATTGCATCAAAAATAAATAGAAAATTCAATTTATCCTTATCAAAAAAATGCGTAAAATTGAAAGGGATGGCATTCAGCCAATGTTCAACTTTGTCAGGATTAAAATTTTTTGAAAACTCCGTTACCTTCATGCGGTTTATTTTTACAAAATCTGAATTTTCAATCACAAATTTTGTTGTTTCTAAAATTTTATTCATATTTTTTGATGCTCTCTTTGAAAAGGCCTTATCAAAGCCTATTCCAATATCAAGACCTTTGCACTTATACTAGGAGCGCAAAGGTTCGAATTGGTTACAATGGCGGAGGAGGTGGGATTCGAACCCACGATGCGCTATTAACGCATACACGCTTTCCAAGCGTGCTCCATCAGCCGCTCGGACACTCCTCCATTTAGAATTTAAAAGTCTAACTAAAAAAAGGTTTATGCGCAATCTTAAGTTTCATCTTTTACACTTGCAAAAATAGACAATATTATAAATCATTGATCTTCTGGTTATTTTTTTGTCAACCACCCCTGCCTGAAGGCAGAGGCTTGAGAAAACAAGCTTGAAGTTGACCAGCCTCAGCCTTATGG
>JACRNF010000061.1 GCA_016219355.1 Chlamydiota bacterium
TCATAGTCTAAAGTCAAAGAATTTTTATGGGTGTCAAATTCAGACTCTGACATGCTAAATGTTTTTATTTGATTTAAAACTTCTTCAAGTAAATATGATGCTTTTTCACTATAGCCATCAATTTGTAAAACAAAATCAAAGCTCTCTGTAAAAAACTTTACTCTTAAGCCGGCGGATTCAGCGCTAAAAATGGTGGATTGAAGTTTTTCGAACAAGGCTTTGACATAGAGGTCTTTTAAAGCATAGGTCTTTGGATTTAAATCAAAGAGGGCATCTTTTATGGTAAAATGCCAGGAAATTTCAGGGGTGAGATATTTATTGTCTTTGGCAAAAAATAAAACCCCTTTTTCATTTTCGTAAAGCTTTAAAGGTTTATCAAATGTAGCTGTATCGTTAGTTGAAGGGCAAAGCTCTAATTTTGATGGGATAAAAGGATTTATTTCGGGTGTTTTGATGTTGGGGTTGAGAGCGTTTTCCCAAGAAGATAGTTTTTCTTTCGCTACTTCTTTAATGCTATACTCAGCTTCCATCCATTTTTCTTTTTTTTCTAATGTAATATTTATTTTCTTTGGATCGCAGGCTAAAAAATAGCGGCCCATTTTGGGAGTTAAGGTTTCTAAGATGGCAGAAATTTTTTTAGGATTATAGGAAGTTGGCAATATGGTTTTTCTAGGATAGGTGGAAAAGTCTTCATCAGAAAGATCTGAAGCATGATGCATTACAAATTCAAAGGCATCGATTTGAGGCTGATATTGATAATTTAGTTCGCTCATTTTTTTCATTTCGGAATAGATATATTCGGGCACCCCGGTTTGTTTTAAATTATTAATTGCTTCAAAACATCTTTGGATCACGAGATCGGTATTTTTTATTCCTTGATTAGTTAACTCAATACCGATGCTCAAAAGCGCATGTTTTTGTGACAAGGTTTCAACTGAAACATGGACCGATTCTGCTAGCTGCTCTTTTTTTAAAGATTCCAATAAAGAATAGCTTTGACCTCTTTGAAGAGTATAGGCAATTAACTCCAAAGATTTATCTTCATCGCTCGCAAAATCTTTAGGCAGTTCAAACATAAGGCTTATTTCTTGTAAATCGGCAAAAGGCTTTATATAAATAAAATGCCCTTTGGTTTCTTCAGTAAAAATGGTGTCTGGAATTGAGAGGGATTCAATTGGTTTATTAGGGACTTGTTCAAATTTTTCCATAACTAATGATGTTAATTCGTTTAATTCAAGAGGAGAATAAACAACTAACGCCATGTTGTTTGCATTATAATAGTTCTCATACCATTTTCTAAGTTCGGTTGGAGGAATTTTACTTAAAGTTTCTGAAGTGCCGGTTGAAAATTTTGAAAAAGGATGATCTTTAGAAGATAGCTCTTTTAAGATCATAAAAAATCGCCATCCGTCATTTTCGATATTCTTGCTATGTTCTTGATCTACTGCATAGAGTTCTTTGGCAATTTCACCTTCTTTAAATAAAGGGTCGATAAAAAAATGAGATAACCGGTCTAAGGCCTCTTTAAATATTTCATTATGGATCGAAAAGCCATATACGGTTTTGTCAAAAGAGGTAAAAGCATTAACATTAGCAGAATTATCGTACATAAAATGAAAATATTCCGTTTCACTTGGATAGGCTTTAGAGCCTTTAAACAACATGTGTTCGCAAAAGTGAGCCATTCCTTCATATTGAAGGGGATCGTTCCAATAACCGGCATTAACCGCTAAAGCAGCTGCGGATCGATCTGCATTTTTATCAGAAATTATGTAAGCTTTTAATCCGTTAGAAAGCTGGATTTTACTAATTTTTCTATTAGCCAAAAAAGGATTTAGAATGGTGAGGTTAGATTGATCTTCGATTTTTTGATAACCGGTCTCATTGCAAAATGATAGGCTAGCAATGAAACAAAATAGAAAAATTAATAGTTTTTTCATGATTTTTTTTCCTTTAAAAGCAATTCATAATCCTTTTTAACCAAATTATAAATGTAATCGGCCCTGTTTTTTCTTCTTTGCATTTTATCAGTAGATTCGCTTCCTTCAAAATGCTCCATGTCCACTTCATGGCCAAAGGCGCAAGAAATACCTACCTTGTTGGCAATCCTTTTTTCGCCGAGTTCAATTTGAGTTTTCTCTGGGGGAGGCAAAAGATCATAGGTTGATAGTGCTAGAGTAAAAAAATGGGTAGGTCGTTTGGCTTTTTTAGCCATTAAATGAAACATCTCAATACTTTGTGGATCAAATGGAGCAAGCTCAATTGTTCCTTCATCATTTCTTCGATCTCTTCCGCCGGAGGGAGCGACGTAGATGATTTTACCCCCTTCAGATAGAAGGTTGCTCATGACCTCCATGGTCCTTTTATTATGCAGCTGCTTTTGATGCTGCAGATGAGGCTCTTTATCAATATATTTTTTGGAGTAAATGCAGAGTAAATTGCATCCCATGCTAAAAGGGATGGCCAAGGGATCGGTCACTACCCTTTCTCCGGCTACATAGATAATATCTTTAGCAATATCGGCATATTCTTCTTGCAATAAAACGCTGATGGCATGAGGATCTGGCTCCGATTGATGGTTGGCAAATAAAATTACGTTTTCATTATTTTTTAGATACGATCTTATCTTAGTTAGGTTTTCTTTCCCTTCTAAGAAAGAATGAGAAAAATCCACAAGGGGGGTTATAAAATGAAGGCCGAATGAATAATAATCAAAAGGTTCGGTAATTTTTTTATGGAAAGATTCAAAAACAAAAGGGGATTTAAATTGCTCTAAAGTAAGTTCTAGGAGGGTGCTAAAATTATGGACATATACTTTGTCCGATATATTGGATTTTTGGACAGCTTTTTTATAGCAATCATAAAACTCGAGAAAAATTTGATAATATTTTTCTGAGAGGAGCCCTTTTTCAAAACAAGAAGATAGCTTTTTTAAAAATTGCTTTTCAAGTTCGCTAGGCATCGATTTTTTTTCCTGAATTTAAACAATAAAATTCAAAATCATTTAAATGAAGTGTATCTTTTGATTTAAATTCGATATCCGATTTAGAAATTTTTGCCAGTTTTTGATAGTAGCTCTTGTCGCTGAAATTTAAATAAGAGTCAACTTCAGGATGAGTAACAAGTCTTATATTCATGCTCGGATATGAATTTAAGATTTTTTTTAGCTTTCTCTCAATTTCGATTGATATGCTTTCAAAAGTTTTAATAAGTCCTGTCCCTGCGCAATAAGGACAAGAGGTGAACATGATCTGAATTAAAGATTCTCTTGCTCTTTGCCGAGTCATTTCAATCAGTCCAAATTCGCTCATTCCCAAAATGGTGCATTTAGCGCTGTCGTCTTTCATGCAAGTTTTTAGTTTTTCTAAAACTCTTCTTTGATTTTTTCTAAGGCGCATATCAATAAAGTCGCAAATAATTAGTCCGCCAACATTTCGGATCCTAAGCTGCCTAGCAATTTCTTCGGCCGCTTCCAAATTGATCTGGACTAAAGTTTCTTCAACATTTTTAATGGGGGAGGTCGAAGAACCTCTGCCGGAATTGACATCGATGGTGAACATTGCTTCGGTCTTGTCAAAATAGAGATATCCTCCACAAGGAAGCCACACTTTTCTTTTGATGGCCCTTTCAATCTCTTTTTCAACATTGAACCTCTCAAACATAGGTGCTTTATCGCGATAAAAATCAATTTTTAAATTTTCCCCTTCTCCATATTTGCTATAAATAAACTTGCACCGTTTAAAAGTTGAATAATCGTCAACTAAGATTCTGTCATATTTTTTATCAATCGCGGCAATGATGCTTTTTTTGATAATATCCGATTCTTCGAATAGACAGGTCGGTGTGGTTGCTGCATGGAATTTTTCTACGATTTCTTGCCAGTTGTTTAAAAGTTCATGGGCCTCTTGGATCAACATATCCGATGTTGCACTTGCACTTGCTGTTCTACAAATGAGTCCCATATCTTTGGGCATTTCAAAGGCCTTGATCAGTTTTTTTAATCTGTCCCGGGTAGCTTTATCCTCAATTTTCTTAGATACGCCCTTATGAGGGGTATTGGGAAGCAAGACCAAATATCTTCCGGCAATAGATATATTAGAGGTCAGTCTGGCCCCTTTTGTACCAATAGACTCTTTGACAACTTGCACCAAAACCGGCTGATCTATTTTTAAAATCTTCTTGATATCCTTTTCCAGGCTTTCATTTTGAGATTCTTCAGTATCAAAGTCCATGTCGAACATCTCTTCGAACTTTTTCTTATTAGCGATGATATCATTGATATGGATAAACCCATTTTCTTCTTCATTGATGTCAATGAAGGCAGACTGGATATTATGTAGGATGTTTTTTACCTCACCTCGATAGATATTTCCGGTAATTTGCCTAGATTTTTTTCTTTCTATAACTAAATCTTGGAGTTTTCCAAATTTTAAGTAGGCACATCGAATTTCTTTGGATTCGGCGTTAATTAGAATTTCTTGCATATGTTCCCCATTTCGAATCTAAATAAGATAATAAACGAAAGCTATTGCTTTTTCCACAATATTTATGGATTTTTTAGAAATGTTTTAAGCCTTTCTAAAAAATTGCTTTCAACCAAGTTGATAGCCCCTTTAATTCCGCTGACAATTTCCACAGTTGTTGAATAACTATGGCATTTGATAACAATACCGTCCACGCCGCATAAAATAGCGCCGGGATATTCCGTGTAATGGAGCCGATTTTCCAAATCGGCCAAGAATGTTTTTATTGCAGGGTCTTTTTCGGGCATTTGGCTATAAAAATGTTGTAAAATAAAACTAGCAGTTCCTTCAGCTGTTTTTAAAAAAACATTGCCGGTAAAACCATCGGTCACTAAAACATCGATCGATCCTTCAAATACCTCTTTTCCTTCTATATTGCCGGCAAAGATAAAATTATTGTTTAGAAGCGATTTTTTTTGCAGCTCTTGATAGGCTTTTCTTATCTCTACAGTCCCTTTTTTTTCTTCCGAACCGATATTGATTATACTTGGCGATACAATTTTTGATGTAAATCTTAAACCTTTATTGAAAGAAAAATATTCATCTCTCGGCGTTAAGCAGGTGTAAGATCCGAGACGCTTCGGCGTTGTTGAAATGAAGGACGGATTTATAAAACAGTTGATCGAGCATTTTGGCGGCGGTGGTAATGGCCCCGGTATTTCCGGCAGAAACAAAAGCATCGATTTTTTTATGTTTTAAAAGGTTCAGCCCCTCGCAGATCGAAGAGTCTTTTTTTCGTCTGACGGCAACCAATGGATTTTCATTTAAGCTAATGGAATTTTTAACAATAAGAAGAGAAACATTTTGCAGATGATAAGTTTCTTTAAGCTCCAAAAACACCGATTCCACTTCTTCGGTCCCAATAACAACAAAATCGATACCTTTGCAATTTTTACTAAACTGACAAATTGCTTCAAGCAATATAGAGGGAGCTGTATCGCTCCCCATTAAATCTATACCGATTTTAAGGTTATTCAGCGGCGCCTGCTTCATTGATTATAGCTCTATTGGCATAATGTCCACAAAAAGGGCACATTCTGTGAGGAAGTTTTAATTTGCTACAATTTGGGCAATTAGAGACGTTTTTGGGTTTTTTTGCCATATGTGATCTTTTAGAATTTTTTCTTGCATTCGATAAACGGTTGCGTGGTACAGCCATTTTAATTACTCCTTCTTAAGATTATTAATTTCAGAAAAGGGAAAGTATAACAAATTTCCCCCTTTTGTCGGTGAATTAGTTTTTAAATATTTTTTTATATTTGCCCTTTCAGGGCAATTCCCGTCGCATTCTGTAAATAGCGGGATCTCAATCATTATGGACTCTCTTAAAATTTCTTGAAAATCAAAAACATTTTTAATATTTTTTAGCTCTTCGCTATGACAAAAATCAACCTTAACTTGAAAAGAGGTAAATTCATTGCATATTGAACAAGGCATTGATATTGAAGAGTTTACTTGGAGCCTCAAGATCATAAAATCTTCAGAGATACAAGCATATCCAACGATTTGAACCGGGGACACGAATTTTAATTCCGGATCACTGGATGCAAGAAAATCCGGAGAAAGCGATTTCTCAATTTTCAAGTTATCGTTTTGCAGCTCATCAATATAAATTTTAAAATTATCTTCCATAAGTTTCTCTTGGAAGAGCAAGTTTAAAATATGAGCGGTTTAATAGCAAACACTTACTTTTCGGCAGTGAAAATGACCCATTTTTGTTCTCCCGCTTGGCAACGGGCGATTTTAGCTTCCCACCCATTTTTTATTTCCATGTAGTCTTCTTTTGAAAATTCATCTATAAAAGATTTTTTATTTTGTTCCAGCTCATTTTTTTCTTTAATTAATAATTTTACAAAATCATCGGTCTTATCTTTTACACAAATATTTTGAAATTGGGCATTTTCAATAACTTGTAGGGAAGATTTCGGATCTAAAAGATAGTAATTTCTTTTGGCAATATAATTTTTAAAATGTTCACTTTTTTCATTAGTGTCACAGCAATAATCGGCAATTAATAGTTTTCCTTTGGGCTTTAGCCAACTATTAAATTTTTTTAAAAGAGAATCTTTGTCTCGAACATGTCTGATCGTGTCTCTACAAAAAATAACATCGAAGCTATTTTCAGGATAATCGATTTTTGAAATATCGCCGATATCGAATGAAACTTTGTCGATATTGAGGATGGAGGCCCTTTGGAATGCTATTCCAATCATGTTCTTGGAAAGGTCAATCCCTTTAACCGATGCCGAATAATTTTTTGATATATAAAAAGCGGTGCCGCCAATGCCGCATCCAACATCTAAAACAGTTTGATTGGGCTTAAGCTCTAATAAAGAAAGAAGCTCTTTAGTTGCCTCTAATCCCCCTGAATTGATGAACCCGGTTCCGAACATTCTTTCAAAACGCAAAATCTTTTTTAAAGTGTAATAATGTTCATCTAAAAATTTTTGAAAATCATTTTCAGAAGAAAACAATGCAAAAAAGGGTATCAGACAAAAAAACAATAAACGGTTAACCATATTTTCCTTTATAAAAAGAAAAATCTACATAAATTAAAAATTTTTTGAAAGATATTTTTTAATCT
>JACRNF010000055.1:0-4086 GCA_016219355.1 Chlamydiota bacterium
ATATAACTTACATATATTATTGGTTAATAATTAATTATAATATAATATTAATTATTTGTAAATGAGTATTTTTATGTTTAAAAACAGCATTTATATGGATAATTAAGACGCAAGATGCTAATTACAAATTACTTATAAATAAAAGCGATAATTAATGTCAAAACATTTCCAAAAATGAGGGTTTTTAGCGCCTTTTGACCATTCCGTAACAAGAAATTCGGTTGCGCAATTTTATAAAAAAAAGATATACCATTTATTTAGAAATGTTAGATAATCACCCATGATGACGTTTATTACAAAGCCAAAACACTTGTCTTTCCCAATAAAACACAATCCCCTAAAAAGGATCTTCGATGTTTTTTTTAGTTTGTCTGCTTTAATACTTCTAATTCCTATTTTTATTTTAATTTCATTTCTCATCTTTTTTTCTTCGCCAGGACCAGTATTTTACTTAAGCGAAAGGCTCGGAAGAGGTGGTAAAATCATAAAATGCATCAAATTTAGGACCATGTATACCGATGCTGAAAAAAAACTGCACGAACTATTAAAGATCAATTCAACTTATAAAGAAGAATGGGACAAATATCAAAAGTTAAAAAATGATCCCAGGATTATTTATCCTATTGGCTCTTTTTTAAGAAAAACATCCATGGACGAACTACCTCAATTTATCAATGTTTTAATGGGCGATTTAAGCATCGTTGGGCCAAGGCCCTTTGCTTTGATCGGACCTAAAGAGGCTTATCATAAAGAAATTAAACTATATCTTAAGGATAAAACCGAAAAAATCTTGTCTATAAGACCCGGCATTACGGGGAGTTGGCAAACATCTGGAAGAAGCAATATCACCTTTGAAGAAAGATTATCTATCGAAGAAAAATATGTGGACGAACAATCTTTTTTGAAAGATCTATATTTGATCTTAAAAACGATCTTGGTGATCTTTTTTCCAAAAGGAGCCTATTAATGCATGTCTTAGTGACTGGAGGGGCCGGTTATATAGGTTCTCACACTTGCAAAGCTTTAAAAAAAGAGGGTTTTAAACCTGTCACTTTCGATAACTTGTCGGAAGGACATGAATATGCTGTTAAATGGGGAGATCTTGTTAAAGGAGATTTGTTAAATAAAGAAAATCTTGATTTTGCTTTTAATAAATATCAACCCAAGGCAGTAATACATTTTGCGGCCAATGCCTTAGTTTCAGAATCTATGAAAAATCCTCAAAAATATTACCAAAATAATGTCTCGGGAACATTAAATCTTTTAAGCGCAATGAACGAATATGGGGTTAAAAATTTAATTTTTTCCAGCAGTTGCGCAACTTATGGTCATCCAAACTACACTCCCATTTGTGAAAAACATCCACAAGTTCCTATCTCCCCGTATGGAAGGTCCAAACTCATGATCGAACAAATATTATTGGATTTTCAAAAAGCTTATCAAATGAACTTTGTCTCTTTAAGATATTTCAATGCGGCAGGGGCCGATTTGGAATCGGAAATTGGAGAACATCATAAAACCGAGACCCATTTAATACCACTTGCAATAGATACCGCTTTAAATATTTATGATGTTTTACATGTTTATGGATTTGATTTTGATACAAAAGACGGCTCGGCAATCAGAGACTATATCCATGTGAATGATTTAGCAGCAGCTCATGTTAAAGCTTTAAATTATATTTTAAAAATTCCAGAATCTATATTTTTAAATCTGGGCTCCGAAAAAGGATATTCGGTTTTGGAAATTGTCAAAACCATTGAAACTCTTTGTAAAACAAAAGTTAAAACCAATATCGGTGCAAAACGAGAAGGAGACCCAGCTGTTTTATTTGCTAAAACTAATCTTGCAAAAAAACTCTTGAGCTGGGAGCCAAAACATTCCGATATTAAAACCATTATTACCACGGCCTGGCAATGGCACTTAAAAAAACAAAAAATTTAACTACTCTCATTGTATCTTTTTTCTTAGCTTGTATTGCTTTGTTTTGCCAAACCGCTATCTTCCCAAATTTTAGATTAATCTTTTTTGCCCCGTTTTTGGTATTTTATTATTTCAATTTCTCTTTTATCAGCTCGTTATGGATCTCAGCTTTGTGTGGTATTATTGTTGATTCCTTATCTTCCACAGCCTTTGGCGTTTACGCTTTAAATTATACTATTGTTACCGCTTTATTATATCGAGAAAAGAGATTTTTTAATGATGATCCTATTAGTTTAGCTTCATTTACAATGATATTATCAACAGCCTTTTCGATTATTTTCCCAATTTTACTTTTTATCTTTGACAAACCAATATCAATTACCGGAAAATGGGTAATAACCGATTTAATGATTATGCCTATGGTTGATGGTATATATTCTTTAATTTGGTTTTGGGCCCTATTAAAATTATTTGAACAATTATCGGGATTGATTAAAAAAAGATATGAAAGAGACTAAAATGCAATCTTACTCTGAGCTCACTTTAACGGCTGTGCAAGCCGCTTTAAAGGCCGGAGAAATTTTAAGATCAGGCTTCGGCCAAAGTTTTAAAATCGGCAAAAAACCTGGTGGGAACCATAATTTAGTAACCGATTATGATTATTATGCCGAAGAAGCTGTTATTTCTTTTATAGAAGAAAGATTTCCAAAGCATTCTTTTTTATCGGAAGAAAAAGGGGCCATAGATAAAAAAAATGGCTCTATTCAATGGGTGATCGATCCTTTGGACGGCACCGTTAATTTTGCCCATAATCTCCCCTTTTTTGCAGTCAGTATTGCAGCCGTGCAACATGACAAGACCCTTTGTGGAGTAATTTATGCTCCCATGATCCATGAGCTTTTCATAGCAGAAAGAGGAAATGGAGCTTATTTAAACGGCAATAAATTAAAAGTTACCTCTACCACTTTATTAAAAGATGCAACATTAGCTACTGGATTTCCTTATAACATGAAAGATGATGGGGAGCTTTGCATTGAGAGGTTTACCTCAGTAATAAAATTAGGAGTTCCTGTAAGACGACTTGGCTCTGCTGCTTTAGACCTTGCTTATGTGGCGGCAGGAAGATTTGATGCATACTGGGAAACAGCCCTGGGCCCATGGGACATTGCAGCCGGAAGGCTTTTGGTTGAAGAGGCTGGAGGAGAAGTTACCCACTTTAATGGGGCCGAGTTTGTTTTCTCTAAGAAAAACAGCGTTCTGGCTACAAATAAAAAACTTCATAAACAATTAATGGCGACTTTAAAAAAACATGATCATTGATGGAAAAAAAGTTGCTTCAGAGATTTTGACCGAGCTCAAGGAAAAAATTGCTCTATCGGGAATAAAACCTACCTTGGCAGTATTATTGATCGGCCAAAACCCTGCTTCGCATCTTTATGTAAAAATGAAAAAAAAGGGATGTGAAAAAGTTGGGATAAATTCCATTGTTAAAGAGCTGGATGAAAACATAAAAGAAGAGACACTTTTATGGGAGATCGAAAAATTAAATGAAGATTTTTCGGTAGATGGCATTTTAGTGCAGCTACCACTACCTTTACATATTAGCGCAAAAAAAGTACTCATGGCCATCGATCCGAGTAAAGATGTGGATTGTTTTCACCCTCTAAATGTTGGAAAAGTACTCATCGGTGATGATGATGTTTTATTTCCCGCTACCCCAAATGGTATAAAGACACTTCTTCAAAAATATCAAATACCCGTGCAAGGAAAACATGTGGTTATTGTTGGCCGCAGCAATATTGTTGGCAAGCCCCTCGCTGCAATGTTAATGCAAAAAAAAGAAGGATGCGACGCCAGTGTCACCATTTGCCACTCCTCTACCAAAAACATCGCAAAACTCACTAGAACGGCAGATATTTTAATCGTAGCTATGGGAAAAGCAAAATTCATCACTGCGGGCATGGTAAAAAAAGGGACGGTTGTCATTGATGTTGGGGTTAATAAAATCGAGACTAAAAAAGGCCCCATTATAGTTGGGGACGTTGATTTTGAAAAAGCAGCTAAAAAAGCTTCTTATATTACTCCGGTTCCAGGAGGAGTCGGGCCCATGACCATTGCCATGCTATTACAAAACACCTATTTAAGCGCCTCACGAAGAAAAAA
>JACRNF010000055.1:4134-15738 GCA_016219355.1 Chlamydiota bacterium
AAAAAATCTAATTTTATTACCGGTATTTTACGAACAAATCCTCGAGGCTTTGGCTTTGTGGACAGGGAAAATCAAGAACCTTCCATATTTATTCCTAAATCTTTTATCAGCGATGCAGTCGATGGAGATCTAGTTGAGGTCAAAGTCAACCCTATAGTCTCGGCTAAAGGGCCTGAGGGAGAAGTTGTTAAAGTTTTAAAAAGGGGAAAAACCTCATTCATGGGATTTATCCAATATAAAACTAAAAACCATTTTGTCGCTTATGTTCCCATGCTGGGACAAGATTGGCCGGTCAGAGTAAAAACCGATCAAAATTTAAATATTGCCGATAGGGTCAAATTAAAAATCACCGATTGGGAAAATGAAAATGGCAATACCGTTTCTGAACTGGAAAAAGTTTTAGGCTCAATTAATGACGCCTCATTAGATATCACTGCAGCTTTGGAAGAATATAATATTAAACAAGAATTTGATCCTAAAACTTTAGAAGAAGCCTCTTTTTTTAAATCCATCCCAAAAGACGACTTAAAAAACAGGGTAGATCTCACCAACACTACCTGCATTACAATCGATCCTCAAACCGCCAAAGACTTTGATGACGCCCTATCTTTAGAAAAAGACAATGAAGGGAATTTTCATTTAGGGGTCCACATAGCCGATGTTGCCCATTATGTAAAACCCAATACCGCTTTAGATCTAGAAGCGGCCTATAGATGCAACTCGGTTTATTTTCCGGGAAAAGCCATCCCCATGCTCCCTGATATTTTATCTTCGAATCTTTGCAGTTTAAGGCCCGATGAAATCCGTCTATGCATCTCGGTATTTATGAATTTTGATAAAGAGGGAACCCTTTATAACTACAAAGTTGCAAGAACCTTTATCAAAAGCAAAAGACGATTTACCTATGAAGAGGCCTTTGCCTTGATCAACTCTTCTGAAAAAGAACCTTTAAAAGAGCTTTTGGGTCAAATGGTGGAGCTCTGCCTTCTATTAAAGAAAAAAAGGTTTGATCGAGGAAGTATAGATTTTGCTTTAAACGATACCTCTATTCAAGTAGATGAAAATGGCAATCCGATTAAAATTAGAATTGTTGAATATGACATTTCTCATCAGCTCGTTGAAGAGTTTATGTTAAAAGCAAACGAAGTGGTTGCTAGTCATTTAAACAACCAAAAAAAAATGTTGATCTATCGAATTCATGAAGAGCCCTCCGTTGATAATTTTCAAGACTTTTATGATCTTTGTCGATCACTCGGCTTTAAACTCCCCTCATCTCCTACTAATCACGATATTCAAAAGCTATTTCTAGAAGCTAAAACTTCTCCTTATAGCAACCTTCTTTCCATCAATTTTATCCGCAGCATGAAGCTCGCCCACTATTCTTTGGACAATATTGGCCATTTTGGCCTCGCTCTAGAGCATTATTGCCATTTTACCTCTCCTATCCGAAGATATACCGATTTAATCATTCAACGGCTTCTTTTTGATGAAGAGGACAAAGCTGTCCCCTTACAAAAAATTGCAGAGAAATGTTCTGAAAAAGAAAGAAGCAGTTTTAAAGCAGAAAGCTCTGTCGTTATTTTAAAAAAGCTTAGGCTGTTAGATAAAAGTTATAAAAATGATCCAACGTTAAAGTATAATGCAGTAATAACCCGCATAAAACCTTTTGGCTTTGTTTTTGAGCTCTCCGACTTTTTATTGGAAGGATTTATTCATGTGGCTGATTTGCATGAAGACTTTTTTATTTATGAGCCCGAGCTTAATCGCTTAAGAGGGACCTACAATGACAAGATCTATGCATTTGCAGATAAAATTCAGGTAGAACCTCTCATTATCAACTTAATGTTTTTAGAAACCAAATGGCGTCTTGTAACCACTCAGAAAAAAAAGAAAAAACAAAAATTCTCCCGCTAAGTTTTTATGTAAAGGAAGATGTTGTTTTTTTAGCTCAAGAATTTTTAGGTAAGTACTTGTTTACCGATATTGATGGTTTAACCGGCGGGATGATCATCGAAACGGAAAGCTACGCAGGAGCTACCGATAAAGCCTCCCACGCTTATAATTTTAGAAGAACGAAAAGAAATGAAGCGATGTATTTAAATGGAGGAGCAACCTACGTTTATCTTTGCTATGGCATGCATTATATGCTTAATGTAGTTACGAACAAGATAGATATTCCCCACGCCATTTTGATAAGAGCGATAAAACCGACTCACGGCGTAGACTTAATGCTCAAAAGAAGAACTAAAGACAAGATAGATAAAACATTAACCGTTGGGCCTGGGACAGTGACGAAAGCCTTGGGGATAAATTTATCTCACAACGCCCTTAAGTTAAATAGCTCTTCAATCTGGATCGAAGATCGTGGAATAAAACTAAAAAAAAATGAAATCTTATCCTCAGAAAGAGTGGGTGTTGAATATGCCAAGGAAGATGCAAAACTTCCCTGGCGATTTAGAATTAAAAAAGAAATAAGTTAAAGATCCAAAGATGCAGAGCTTTAATTGTTTTAAGCTCTTGCAGCTACCATATCAGGAATAAGGTCACTTCTTTGATGGGCACGATTCAGGACGCTTATTAGGTCCCGTTTCATTACAGTATAACTCATTTCAAATCTTTTATCAGCAAGAGGGGCAGCATCATCACAAGCCCGCCTTCTTTCGAATAAGATAACAAGAAATTTTATTCTATCTATTTCTCTAGGACTTAAGGTTTTTTGGCGTGTAACATGTTGGGTAAGCCTAAATTTATAAGCTTGTAGATTTGCCAAAAGTTCAACCTGTTCCCTGTTCCCGCCAACACTAGCAGCAGCACCAACAGCAGCCATTTTTTTTCTCCTTTTTTATTATTTTCTATGCCATTATTTAAATAATGGATTATTATTTATCTTAATTAATTATATATAAATTAATTTTATTTGTCAATTTAAATTAACCATGATTAATTATTAAAATAGATATAAAAATTTATTAAATATTACGATTAAATTTTTTTAATAACTCATCTAAAGAGCCGTCAAAGCCTCTTTAACAAGCCTTGAAAGCTTACCAATCATATAAAGAGGGACAGATAATATCCTGTTTTCAAACGAAAGGGGCTTTGCAGAAATCCTAACCCCTATAAGACTTTTTTTAATTTTCATAAAAGCATGCAAAGAGCGAAGCATACCAAGAGCTTGATTCTTTACTTCGATAGGAACGACTTGTCCATTTAAAGAAATAACAAAATCAATTTTTGCCGGCCCTTTTTCGTTTTCCCAAAAAGGAAGAGGTTTATTTTGATAAGGATCGGAGTGCGCTATTAGCTCTTGTCCAACAAATTGTTTAGCTAACCTACTCTCATCTAATGACAGTAAATCTTTTTGCCAAAAATCCTCTTCATTGCCATAGATAGATCGTAATAATCCAACATCTAAAAATAATAGTTTAAATCTATTTTCATAAAGATTCTCATGCAAATGAAAATCCTTGACCTCGCTTGCAAAAACCTGTTTTAATATCCCTAATTTGGTGAAAATTTGTAAAGCTGGCTTTAAATCTCGAGCGCGAACTTTTTTATCAATGGCAGAATATTTAAATATATCCCCTATTAAGGGGGGAACTTTCTTAAATAAAACATCAATATGCTGACATCCTAAAGAAAAATACTCTTGTGAAAAGTTTTCATAGGTGCAAAGAACCTTCTTATGGGCTTTTTTAATATTTAGAAGGGATTTATCTGCAAGATACTTATTAACAACCTCAGGCATACCACCTATATAAAAGAAATTTCTGACGAGTTCTACAAGTTCTTGATGATCTTTATTTGAAAAGGAGCTTGCTAAGGAGTTGCTTTCAATCATTTGTAAAAAGTTAGGGTTAAAAGCATGTAAAAACTCATCTAATGACAAAGGATGTAAATGCAAAAAGTCAATGTTATCTTCAAATTTATGCAAATGATGATGAGAGTTAAAAGCTGACGAGGCAGCAATGACATGTAAAGTCGGCAATTTTTCTTGAATATCTTTCAAAATGAGATGTGGATTTACACACGCATGGATATTATCTAAGAACAGCAAGCTCTTTGAAAAAACGATTCTTTTAGCGCAGCACCTTTCGGTTTGCCATAATAGATTCGAAAGGTCTTTTCCCTTCAAATATTTGGCAAATTGAGTGTTTTTAGCTAAGTCTATGGTTATTATGTTTTCAAAGTGAGATCTTCCAAACTTTTCTACTAGATAAGTTTTTCCAACTCTTTTAGCTCCAATAAGAAGTAAAGGAAGACGGGTTTTCTTGTTTTTCCATCTTAAAAGCTCATTTTCAACAGCTCTTAGCATAACATGCTCTTTTTAAGAATATTAAGTTTGTAAATTGGATATTTTAAATATCAATTTCATCCATATATTGGCTAAAAGATATAGCAAGTTTAAATTAAATTCAATAAATTACTTTATTTTTTTCCTAAACCACTCTGCTGTAATTGTTTAATTATAAATAAAAATAATTAGAATAAGCTGTTTTAGAATTTGAATTCTAATTTCAAAAATGTTAAAATAATATGATAACAAACAATAAAATGGAGATTTATGGCATCAGGTGATATTCCAGGTTTTTCAAGAGCTCAAGGTTCCTCTCTTCCTGTATATGGAGATGAATATGACAGTCCATCTAAAAAGGCAAAAACAGATCCACAAACTCCTACTAAAAGACCATCAGCCTTTCAAGCCTCCAGCAAATCTCCAATCAAAGAAAGAAGAGCTCTTTTCCCAAGTTTGTCAAATTCTCCTGAAAATCTAGCAGCTGCTGCTGGTGGAATAGCAAATTGTGATCTTCGCGGTCGAGTAACACAAGACTTGCCTTTAAGTCTTGCGCCAAGAGCTAAACAAAGTCGCTTTTTGGCTTTACTAGAACCTGTTCCTGCCCCAACCGGCGCTGTATCTCCACCAATTCATACCCCAGAGAGAAGATCTACCCCTTTGACTCCCGAAATACCTTTTAGCGCAAGATCTTATGAAAATTCGCCCTTACGTTCTCCAGGCAGAGCATTCGTGGATTCAGATGATGCAGCTACACCAGCGAAGTTTCCCATTCCTCGGCCAACCCCTTTTGCTCCAGCAACCCCAAGAGCTTTGCCTGATGACAGGCTATTTGCAACATCATTTACAACACCAGGATCAGCTCCTAGTAGAGCAGCTGAGTATGGAGTTCATGATGAAAATACAGCTCACATTCGTCCTCCCGAAGCTCCAAGCAAGCGCCGTACTACTGTAAGTAGAGTAGCTCGGCTCGCTGCCGGCGAGTTTGTGGATTCAGATGATGATTTTACCCCTAGAAGTTCGCATGTTGATCCGGCTGCAGCCGCAAAAAAAGCTCTAGCTGAAGATTCAGTATATTTTAAAGCGCGAACCTATATATCAAAATCCGAAGGAAAATGTTATTTTAAAGGTCTAGAAGTTAACTTTCTTGGCAATGGATCATACAAAGATGTGTTTGGAAATGGCGCCGTAGTGTTCAAAGTTTATAGTCAAGCGATGCTGGAAGAAAATCCAAAACATTTTAAAACGCTTTATATCGATGGTGTTTCTAAGGATGTTCTCATAGATAATATCAAAGATTGGACCAAACATAGCATTGAACAATATAAATACCTTCAAAGATTAGGCATTCCTTGCGCTCCAATTTTAAATGACCCAGAAACAGAAGGTTATTTTAAACAAATGAAAGTAGACCCTGTTAAAATTGAGAATAGAGATAGTATTTTAGATGAAGTTGTTAATTATTTTGTAACAGTCATCGCTGATCACAATAAAGGAACTAAAGTTCCTGCGGACGTTGATTTTAGCCCCGATAATTTTGGCATAATGCCCGATGGAACAATCGCTATTCATGATACAAGAGAGGAAATTGAATCTTTTGATTGTGCTATGGGTACTAGTATAAGTAAATGGCAAGGCTTGAGCTCGGTTTTAAGAACTAAAATCAAAGCAAAACTTGCAGCTGAAGGAATCGATACAAAAAAAATGATTTTTCTAAACGAAACTTATTAATTTTAGTTGTCTTTTTTCATAAGCTAGATTTTCAAAACCTGCCCATTCGTGGGCAGGACTATATTAACCTCAGGTTTGAGTTTAGTCCTTTAATGGAGAAAATTCATAAGTAAGATGTGAATTTTTGTTTTAATCTTCAAATATTTGCCAAGAACCCCATCAAGGTATACAATCTAGGTTTGAGGTTCTTATGAAAAAATACTTTGTTACCGGGCTTGTTATTTTACTTCCATTAACTTTGACCATTTTTGCCATTAAATTTTTTCTTAATTTATTGACAAAGCCATTTATGGGCATAGTGGATAAATTAATCCATTATATCCCTTTGGACAAATGGCATATAAAAATTCTTTCCCATGAACAAATAGTCCATTATGGCTCTGGACTTATCATTTTAGTTTCACTTTTTTTATTAATTCTTATTTTAGGGTTCTTAGCCAAGGTTTTTTTCTTCAATGCATTGATCTCTTTTAGTGACTCTCTTATAAAAAAAATCCCTCTGGTTAATAAAGTCTATAAAACCACTCAAGAAATCATCAAAACCCTGTTCGTGACCGATAAAAACTCATTTAAATATGTCGCCATGGTGCCGTTTCCACATAAAGGAGCTTATTGCTTAGGGTTGATTAGCAGATCTACCTCATTGACTATAGAAAAAGAAACCGGCAAGGAACTTGTCTCAGTTTTTGTTCCAACAACCCCTAATATCACAACCGGTTTTTTGGTAATGTTTAAAAAAGAAGATTTGATCTACGTCGATATTAAAACCGAAGATGCTATCAAATATGTTGTTTCTTGCGGGGTAATCACGCCTCCAAAAGAAGAGGAAAAATGAAAAAATATCTATTGACCGGCCTTATTATTTTACTGCCGCTTGCTATTACCTTTATGGTATTTAGCTTTGTGCTAGAGCTTTTAACTAATCCCTTTCTTGGGTTTATTTCCGGATTTATCACTAAATTAGAGCCTATGTTTCCTTTTTTAAAATCGGAAACTTTTAACATTTTTATCGCTAGGATCTTAATTATTGTTTTGGTCATCATCGC
This sequence comes from Chlamydiota bacterium, assembly GCA_016219355.1. Classification (GTDB taxonomy): domain Bacteria; phylum Chlamydiota; class Chlamydiia; order Chlamydiales; family SM23-39; genus JACRNF01. Next base: position 11,206 of record JACRNF010000055.1, read on the forward strand.
CATTTTTTTCCTTGGCATTATCGCAAGATGGTTTTTTATCAACACTTTGGTCCATTTAACCAACAAACTATTTTCCAAAGTTCCGCTAGTAAAAACTGTATATAATACCTTAAAAGATATCGTTCATGCCTTTGTATCGACAAACGGAAGAAAAACATATAAGTATCCTGTTCAGGTCCGGTTTCCTTCCAAAGAGACCTATTGCATCGGATTTGCTACGGGAGAAGTTCCTGAAATCTGCCAAAAAAAAGTTTCTAAAAAGCTCATTGCAATTTTTGTCCCCACATGCCCTCATCCCATTACCGGCTTCACGGTCCTTTACCCTGAAGACGAGGTGCAAAAATTAGATATGACAACCGAAGAAGCTTTAACACATAATATTTCTTGCGGCCTTATTAACCCTTTTAAAGAAAAACATGAATAGACCTAGCCATGTGATTTTTTTTCAAGTCAAAGAGATTAAAACCAAAATCTTAAAAATTATCCAAACAACCTATCGCCATTTTGAAAAAAAAGAGCCCTTGTTAATCAAAGTAATGGATGAACCGGCTTTAAAATTTGTAGATGAACTTCTTTGGAAAACTCCTATAGAGAGTTTTCTTCCCCATGTAGTTTCAAATACCGTTTGCCAAGACCTTATCGTCATCACCAAAGAAGACAAAAACCTTAACCAAGGGGCCCTTTTAAACCTATCACCCGATATTGTTTATATTGATAGCTCATTTAAAACCATTTATGATTTCGATGATTTTACCTCTCATGATAAACAACTGGCCTCCAAAAAAAGATTTAACTTCTACCGAGAAAGAGGCTGCTCTATTGAGCTTCAAGCTTAAATTTTTTCCAAGCATTGGCTCAACCTAAAAAAACTGTTAATATGAAGATTAAACAAAGGAGTAATTTATGACTCTTAGTGAAGAAGCGATTTGTTATTTGGAAGAACACATTCCGGAACTTGCTGAAGTAGCATTCAAGCAGGCATATTGGGCAGCTTTAGCATCCGGTAGCAGCGTCCTTATGAGTGAAAAAGGGAGTCTTGTTGAGGTATTTCCAGATGGGAAGCGAAAATTCATTAAACGGCTCCCGCCGCCAACGCCTGTGACTCCGGGACCAGAGGATAAAACTTCAATGGTAAAAGCAGTTCCCCGTCTTCGCATATTTGAGGAGACTATTCTTAGCTTCAAACTTAAACTTTTTGTAACATTCTAGAATAATTATAAGTTTTAATTAATCATTTTAATTGCAAACATATCAAATTATCCATAAAATAATTGCCAAAACCAGGATAATTTTATATCAGGACCCGAATCCAATTTATTCAAGACTCTTTCCAACACAAAAAGTGCAGAAGCAGAGCTGAATGAATAAAATCAACCCCTCGGGCAACCCGTAAATAACACTTAGAAAGGAAATAATATGGCTGCAAATGGTGTAGATGCGTATTCCGATGCATCCGCGCTAGGATTCCGATTTTATCCGCGCCTCGATTCCGAAAACATCCGCGCTTCTTAAATCAGCCTAAGATTTAATCTTATCAAACTTTTATTTTCTCCTATCAATGTTATAAGTTTTTCTTCTTTTCAAAAAAAAAGAAAGATCTCTCCCCCTAGGGGGAGAGCGCGCGTCAACTTTTTTTTTGACTTATTTTTTATGTAACATATCATAAAAAGCTTCTTTATTTTTAGCCACTTTAAAAAGGACAAAAAATTTTTCATTTTGATCCATTGCTGTTTCTTGCTTTATACGGGTAATTTCATTCTTGAGTCTCCTAATCAATTCTTGATGTCTATTAGATGCTTTTTCATGAGCAGAAAGCATATAATAAAGAGCTTCTATTAGTGACATTTTTTCATAAAAATCTTCATCCTTTTTTGAACATATGAACAGAGAGTCACATAAAAAGTCTAAATATTTATTTCCGGATTCTAGCCAATTTAGAATTTCTACCGCTTCTTTAGAATAATTCTTAAGCAGACAATTTTTAATTTGGGCTTTTTTAATTTTTTCTTTTAATTTCATTTATTTTTTCTCCCTTTTGTCTTCATTATTAGCCAAACGCTTTCTCATGGATTCACCTCTTAATTCTATTTGATATGAATTATGAACAAGGCGATCTAAAATTGCATCAGCAAGAGTTTTGTCTCCAATGACTTCATGCCAGTTTTTAATAGGGAATTGACTGGTAATGATGGTGGATTTTTTGTTATATCTATCATCAATTATATCCAAAAAATCCCGCCTATTTTCATCAGTAAAAGCCGCAGCTCCAAAATCATCTATTAATAAAATATCACACTTAGCTAATTCTCCAATCCATTTAAGATAACTGTTATCTGCCTTCGCTGCTGTGATTTGATGAAAGAATCTGGACATTTGCAGCCGTTGAGCGCTAAAACCTTTTATACAGGCATTATGCGCAAGAGCTTCTCCTAAATAAGATTTTCCGGCTCCTGTAGGACCTGTGATTAATACATTCTTATATGTAGCAAGCCAATTGCAATTTTCAAAAGATCTAAAGAGCGTCTGATCTAATCCTCTAACGCTTCTATAATCAACATCTTGCATACAGGCATTTTGTTTGAACTTAGCTTTTTTAAGGCGGTTTTGTAATCGTTTATTTTCACGAAGAATTAATTCATTATCGAACAACAGAGCCAAACGCTCTTCAAAAAGCAAATTCTCTATTTCAGGATTTCGCTGTTGACTTTCTAATGCTTCAATTACACCTTTAAGTCGCAACTTTTTTAAACTTTCAATTACCGGATGTATATTCATTTTAAACTCCTTTGTTTTGGTCATAATAGTTATAATCACGGATATTATCGTGATCTTGTGGTAAGCTTATTATTTTTTGATTGCAGGGAAGAGCAATTTGATCTAAATTCTTTTCAAGTATTGCTTGAATACTTTTGTAAGAAAAATTTTTGTAGAACAAGCTTCGTTTACATGCAGCATCTAAGCGAGACAATATAAATGTCTTGGCAAGCTGTAACATGCCAAGACATTTTTTTTCTCGTTGCCGCAAGTGAAAAGTTTCATCTTTTAAAACCTCCTCTACCCAAGCTAATGCATTCTCCCCAATTTTCTTTGCGTTTTCTCTTATTTTTTCAGGATTACATTCAGCTTGAAGTTGATGATTTTTGGGCCGATGTTGGTTATTGGTGTTATAAAGCTTGTCACTTTTTGCATGAATAGCAATTTGTTTACTTTTGTAAAAAACTTCTACTATTCTTTCATTATAACGAATTTCAACGCTTTTTTTATTGAAAGTGTAGGGAACGCTATAATGGCAGCCTTCAACATTCACATGATAACTACCATCAATAGTTGTCTTTTTCCAACGAGATAATTCATAAGGATTTATTGGAAGGGGTTTAAGAGCTGGCTTTTCTAACTCCAAATAAAGAGAATACCGAGAATGTTCCGGCATTTTTTGAAAAGGAGCCAGATTCATTTTTTGAAGAGATTCTTGTATAGCATTGTTAAGCTCACTTAGACTAAAAAACTTTTGGTTGCGTAATGGTGCTAATATTTGTCGTTCAACATTTTGCACTCCATTCTCAACTTTGGATTTATCTTTGGGTTTCCTTACACGAGCCGGCAAAACTATAGTGCCATAGTGTTGCGCCATCTCTTGATAGGTAAGGTTGATTTCAGGTTCATAAAGGTCAGATTTTTTGACGCCGGTTTTTAAATTATCGGGAATTTGAAGTTCTGTAACACCTTGAAAAAAGGTGAACATTCTTCGGTTTGAACTAATCCAATCTTCCAACGTTTGTGTTTTAGTAGCCTCTGCATAAGTGTAGGTGCTTGCGCCAAGGACAGCCACAAATATTTGAGCTTCATAAGACTCCGAAGTCTGTTGATCAAATATTGGAATAGTAAGACCTGCGTAATCAATAAAAGTAGCTTCAGCAGCTTTATGCTCTTGTGGCATCCATACATCGGACTGGGATCTCCAGTCATTATATAAGTTGCAATACTGACTATAACCATAACCTTTCTCTCCATGAATATCCTGATATTCTCTCCATAATAAAGTTAATGTAACTCCCTTTTTTTTAAGTTCTTTGTGAACCATAGCAAAATCCGGGATGGCCGGATTTTCTTTAGTATCTTTAGAAGGATAAAGAACTTTTTCTAAAGCTTCTTCATCCATGTCATTTGGCAAAGGCCAATTGATACCAACCCTTTGTGCTCTAAAGATATATTCTCGAGCTGTAGTTTCTCCGATGTTGAGATTTCTAGCGATTTCTTCAAATGATCTTTTCTCTAAAAATCTTAAACGAAAAGCTTCTTTTATTTTTCTCATAATTATTTTCCTCATTAACTCCTCATTGTTAAAAGCAGAAGAGTTATATTTTTTTGAAATGTGTTTTTTTTACCACATTTTTTATGTTTAAAATTTTTTATAAGAAAAAAGAAAAGTTTTGAAAAGGAACCTATTGATGGTTAATTAAAAATCCTCGGATTGATCGGAATCGACCCGCGGATGTTTTCGGAATCGAGGCGCGGATGTTTTCGGAATATGCA
>JACRNF010000004.1 GCA_016219355.1 Chlamydiota bacterium
AAAAAAAATCTCTGCCATTTCAGGAAGCATTGCCCATTCCATACTTGGTGGCATCGGCCTTTTCTTATGGCTTGGATATAAATATCACTTAGAATGGCTCCACCCTATCTACGGCGCTTTTTTAGCCGCTATAATCTCTTCTTGGCTGATCGGCTGGGCCCATTTAAAATTTCAGCAAAGAGAAGATGCCCTTATTGCAACAATCTGGTCGGTCGGGATGGCCATCGGGGTAATTTTTTTATCCTTGACCCCCGCATATAACGCTGAGTTTATCAACTTTTTATTTGGCAACATGCTTTGGACAACAAAAACCGATCTACTTTTATTAGGTTCATTAGACCTAGTTGTTATACTCTCCACTTTGATTTTCTATAAAAAGTTTTTAACCATTTGCTTTGACGAAGAGCAGGCCCTATTACAAAAAATTTATGTAAAATCAAATTATTTTTTTCTCTTGTCATTGATAAGCATATCGATTGTCTTACTCATGCAAAGCATCGGAATAATCTTGGTAATCGCCTTTTTAACCATCCCGGCAACCATTGCTTCGTTATTTTCTTCAAAACTCTCTACTATGATGATATTCGCCATTTTATTAAGTATTTTATTTACAATTCTGGGCATGTTTTTTTCCTATGAGCTAAATACTCCTCCCGGAGCGACAATTGCCATATTGACAGGGACCGCATATGTTTTGATTTTGCCATTCAAAAGATAATTTTATTGCGAGTTGCGATTGACAGTTAATTGATTTTATTTTATATTTTTTACATATTTTATATTTTGGGAGTTAAATTATGTACGCGATCATTGAAACAGGTTCCAAGCAATACAAAGTTAAAGTAGGAACAGTCATCAACGTCGAGCTATTAAATACTGATGAAAAAAATGTTAATTTCGACAAAGTGCTCTTTTTTTCCGATGATACCGGAGCAAAAGTGGGAAAGCCTTATATTGAAAAAAGTGCTGTTCAAGGAGAACTTATTGATTCTGTAAAGGGACCAAAAGTGATCACTTATAAATACAGCAAACGTAAGAATTTTCGCCGCAAAGTTGGACATCGCCAAAAATACTCAAAAGTAAAAATCACAGCTATTAATGTAGCTTAAGGAGGCAAAATGGCACATAAGAAAGGACAAGGATCTTCAAGAAACGGAAGAGACTCTAACGCACAAAGACTCGGCATTAAAGTTGGTCAAGGTCAGTTTGTAACCAAAGGAAGCATTTTAGTTAGACAATGCGGAACCAAATGGCATCCGGCAAAAAATGTTGGTGTAGGTAAAGATTATAACCTTTTTGCACTAATTGACGGCATTGTTACCTTTAAAAAAACCAATAGAACAACAGTTTCTATTATACCAGAGCAAGGTCGTTAAACGATCTTTTTAAAAAATGTTTACAGATATTATTCAAATTTCCATCCATGCCGGCAAAGGCGGTAACGGCGTCGTTGCTTGGCGAAGGGAAAAATTTATCCCTAAAGGTGGCCCCGCTGGCGGCGATGGCGGCAGAGGGGGATCTGTAAGCATTAAAGTTAATCCCCATCTTCTTTCTTTAGAAAATTTTCGCAATAAACGGATTATTAAAGCTCAAAATGGCGCCGCTGGCGGAGGAAACAATCGAACCGGCAGAGATGGCGCAGATCTCGTTATTGAAGTTCCCATGGGAACTGTTATTAAAGATAAAGAGACCAATGAAAGGCAAGAGTCAAAATAGCCCCTTATCCTTTCACAACCTTATCCCCCAATCTTGGCCTACTAGAGTTTGATGATTATTCCAAAATCTTTATCGCCGACATCCCCGGGATCATTGAAAATGCCCATTTGAACAAAGGGCTTGGCTTTTCTTTCTTAAGACACATCGAAAGGACCTCCATTTTGATCTTTGTGATAGATATTTCCTATCAAGAAGGAAGAGATCCAATAGAAGAATTTGAGATTTTACAAAATGAGCTTGAGACCTATAGCTCAAGTATTTTAGAAAAACCATTTTTAATCGTCTTAAATAAAATTGATCTCGAAGGCTCTGAAGAAAATAAAGAACTTTTCTTAGAAAAATATTCTCATTTAAAAGATAAAATCTTTGAAATTTCAGCAATTAATAAAGAGGGATTTTCCGGTTTGATTTCCTCTATCAAAGAACTGGTCCAAAATAGCAAAATCCAGGTTCCAATACTTGCTTAAATTTAGCAGATACCTTTCACTCTAAGTTTTTTATAAACCTCTAAAACTTCTATTCCTCCTAATATGAGAGGAATATTACGCGCTTCATCAATTGTCAGCCATTTAGCCTCAACATGCTCATCTAATTTTAGATTAATTTTAGGTTTTTGTGAAAATAAAGCAGCAAAAACATGAAAAATCCAATCCCCTTGTGACGTTCTCATAAATAATGAAGCCACTTTTTTTAAAGACCCAGCCTCTACCAAAATCCCAACTTCCTCATTAACCTCTCGAATGCAAGCAGTTTCTGCATCCTCCCCTTTTTCAAACTTGCCCCCAGGAATGCCCCAAGTACCCCCATGCAGCTTTTCAGGACTTCTCTTTAGATATAGAATTTTATCCAAATATTCTAAAAATAAGCCCGAACCCTCAACCGATGGAAAAAAATCTACCGGCCGCTTTTGAAAAACCAAAAGATCATTCATAAAATCTCACAATTTTTTGAACTATTCTAACATTTTAATCATTAAATAAAATTATACTAATAATTTTATTTAACTCTTTGCTAAAGAAATCTCTTTTTATTAAAAACAGAGGATCGCAAAGGAGCCTTGCTCCTTTGCTAGGGTATTAGGGACAAAGTCCCTAATATGGAGGGCTTTGCCCTCCATATCACCCATTAAAGCTCAATACATGTCTTTTTTTTGAGCGCTGTATTTTTTACTTTCGGAATCTCTAAAATAATTTTTCAAGTTCTTGCAGGTATTATTACTACAAAATTTATGCATAATTCTACGCCATTTTAATGAGCAGGATGAAATTCAAGTTCTAAACCACAGGCTTTGATAGCATTCATAAGAGTTGAAAATCTAGCCTTTCCTTTTTGTGATAGACTTCTATAAAAACTTTCTCGACTAACTTCCATTTTTGATGAGATTGCCGTCATTCCACCATGTGCTTCAACTACATCGCGAACAGCGAGTTGAAATATACCCATGTCTTTATTTTCAAAACTCTCTTCTAAGCAGGCATTTAAATAGGCCGATGCATATTCAGGATCTTTAAGTTTTTCAATTAAATGTGTTTTGTAACTTTTATATTTTCTCATTTTTACCTCGCCTTAGCGAAAGATGATCTCGCCAGTATTCTTTCGCTTTATTAATATCTTTTTGCTGCGATTTTTTATAACCACCAAAAAGCAAAATCAAAAATGTGTCCGTTTTAAATCCAAAATAAACTCTATACCCAGGCCCAAAGTCAAATTTTAGTTCAAAGACACCGTCTCCGACGGGCTCATAAATTCCCAGATTCCCCTTTTCTCTAATCCTGGTAAATCTTGCATCTATTCTGGCTACGATCGTTTTATCTAACCCTTTTTCCCAATCTGAATAAGGTTCTTTTCCTGTGATCGTTTTATAAATTTCGATTTCCACATTCATTCCTCATTATTCTTTAATTGTAGCTGATTGGCTACAATTTTGTAAATTCAAAAATTCGTTATTCCATATGCATTTTTTTAAGTTATTAATAATGAACTTAATAAGACACCATCAAAAACATATCCATAATTACTTCCAAGAAAACGGATTGCAAAGGAGCTTTGCTCCTTTGCTTAGGTTTTAGGGACAAAGTCCCTAATATGGAGGGCTTTGCCCTCCATACCCCCCATTAAAGGAACAAAGTTCCTTTAAAATCCTTTGATTTTTTAAGTATTCTTTTTATCTCTCCTCGGAGAGATAAAAAAATTAACAAGAAATTTTATCCTTGCACCACAAAGAATTCTCTACCTATAGATTTATAAAGAAAAAAATTATATTGTAAAAAAATATAATAACCCATTCTAATTGTAGGGAAATCGGAGTATTCTATGCATTCACAAACAGTTCTTGATCTGGCACGCTACTTCGTCCATCTTGGAGAAAAATCAAAGCGTCCGCTAACGAACAAAAAGCTGCAAAAGTTATTGTATTATGCTCAGGCATGGTCGCTTGTACTAAGAAAAAAACCAATTTTTGATGAACCAATAGAGGCATGGCCTCATGGCCCAGTTGTCTCCAAGGTGTATCATCATTACAAGAAATTTGGCTTCGAGACTATTCAAGAAAAAAATGAATTCGAGAGCTCCTTACCAAAAGACATCAAGAAGCATCTGGACGAAGTTTAGCGTGTTTATAGAAAATATGACGCTGATTATCTAGAAGCCCTTTCCCATAGCAAAGAACCTTGGATAAGAGCTAGAAGCACTTTAGATGAGCAAAAAAATTCATCCGCAATAATTTCTCATGAGTCACTAGTCTTATTTTATTCAAAACTTTTGTGAAAAATGGGACACAATCGCAATTATATCCCTCTAAATGCTGCGAAGTCCAGATCTGGGGCAATACCCAATAATGCTCCGTTACTTCCAGATCAAAATAACAAATATTTTATATCGTTTAAATATTACAAAGAAAATCTTTGCGAAATATCTCTTTTGCAAAAAAAAAAATTAAAAAATTGCATTGATACGTTTAAACGCATTACTCAAGCTAATATTGGCAACCTCAAGGAACAAAATATCGATCATATTCGTATAGCAGGAACGGGTGAATATAAGAAACTTTACAACGCCGCACCATTCCCAGATATCGAAATATTTGAACGTCAATCACCCC
>JACRNF010000058.1 GCA_016219355.1 Chlamydiota bacterium
CATGATTTAAGAAAAGGAGATAGAGTAATTGTTAGAATTAATGAGCTCATTCCTGCCGATGGAGAAATTATCAAAGGAACAGCAAATATTGATGAATCATCGGTAACGGGAGAATCTAAACCGGTGGTAAAAATGGCAGGGACCGATAAAAGCTCGGTTATCGGCGGAACTAAAGTTGTCTCTGATGAAATTGAAATTATGGTCTCGTCAAATCCCGGAGAGAGTTTTTTAGACAGGATGATAAAATTAATTGAAACTGCCAAAAGAAAGAGGACCGCCAATGAAATTGCATTGACCATTTTATTATCAGGTCTAACCTTTATCTTTCTTGTAGTGATCATAGCCCTGGAAATCTTCGGCGATTATTTTAACTTTCATTTTTCTTTGGCCATGCTGATCTCTTTTTTAGTTTGCCTAATACCAACGACCATCGCAGGTCTTTTAAATGCCATTGGAATAGCCGGCATAAATAGATTAATGCAGCACAATGTTTTAGCTTTAAATGGCCAAGCGGTCGAAGTAGCCGGCGACATTGATATGATATTAATTGATAAGACAGGAACCATCACTGATGGCAATACGTGACCCGCATAAGCGGAGCAAACATTAACAATGATACCTATAGAAAGGGATCTATTGACGCCATAGAAAAATATATAGGCCATCCTATTCCATATGAAATAGCAGCTTTGGCCAAAAAGTTTTCAGAAGAAGGAGGGACCCCCCTAATTTTTGCTAAAAATCATGTGGTATTAGGGCTGGTGAATCTTAAAGATACCATCAAGGCCGGTTTAGCGGAGCAATTTGCCAGATTTCGTCTTTTAGGGATCAAGACCATAATGTTGACCGGAGACAACCCCATTACAGCCAGAACTATTGCTAAAGAAGCGGGAGTTGATGATTTTATTGCTGAAGTCTCTCCTGAGCAAAAATTAAACTATTTATTGCAAAAACAAAAGGAAGGTCACACTATCGCTATGACGGGCGATGGAATTAATGACGCCCCGGCTTTGGCCTACGCCAATGTAGGAGTAGCAATGAGCTCAGGCACTCAAGCGGCCAAAGAAGCGGGCAATATGATTGATTTGGACTCTAATCCAATCAAACTATTTAAAATCGTCGAGATCGGAAAGCAAATGCTCACTACCCGAGGATCATTGACCACTTTTAGCGTAGCCAACGATATAGCCAAATATTTTGCCATTATTCCGGCCATGCTCTCTCCATATTTACCAGCTATTAAATCTTTAAATATTATGCAACTTGCCACACCTGAGAGCGCAGTATTAAGCGCCGTAATTTTTAATGCAATCATTATCGTATTGCTTATTCCTCTAGCATTTAAAGGAGTTAAAATGGTTGCGGACAAAGCCATTAATATTTTAAAGAGAAATCTTTTAATATATGGCGTCGGAGGAATAATCCTTCCATTTATAGGGATCAAAATAATCGACCTAATTTTAGTAACACTTGGACTTACATGAAATTTGAATATATTCTAAAACCGTTTCTCATCATGTTAATAATGACAATTCTTTTAGGCGGAGGTTACCCTTTAATAACCTATAGCCTCGGCAAATTGCTATTTTCCCACCGTTCAGAAGGAAGCCTAATTACGACTTCTGAAAATCATACAGTTGTCGGCTCAAAACTCATCGGTCAAGAATTTGTCCAAAGTAAATATTTTCATTCAAGGCCCTCTGCAATTGATTATAACGCAGCCAATTCAAATTCATCCAATCTAGGGGCCATAAATCAAAAGCTGATTGATCAAATCAAAACAAGGATCGAAAATTACAAAATGGAAAATAATATTCCAGATAACACTCTTCTACCAATAGATGCCGTATGTGCATCTGGCAGTGGTATCGATCCGCATATCAGTTTAGAAAATGCTTATATGCAAGCGCCCAGAATAGCAAAAGCTAGGAACCTCGACATAAAAGATCTAATTAGCCTCATCGAAAAACAAAGCATAGAGCCTTTTTTAGGCTTTATGGGTATGAAAAGAATCAATGTTTTGCTAATTAATTTAGAGTTGGACAACCTCTTCATTGAAAATTCAAAATAATTTTCTGAATAAAACTAAAAAGGTTATAACAACACTTCCCTAACCTCATTAAAATCTTTATAAAATTTTACCTGCAGATCATCTGAATATGAGTTCATATAGCTAGAAATGGCCAAAACTTTAACATTAGCTTTTAAAGCCGCCTTTATCCCCGACGGAGAATCTTCAATGGCAATCGCCTCCATTGATGATAACTTTGTTTTTTCAAGGGCCAATAAATAAGGATCAGGAAAGGGTTTGTGCCTATGGGTATCTTCCGCACCAATGAAAAAAGAAAAATAATTTAAAATATTTTCTCTTTTTAAAACGGCCTCAATTTCTCTTCTTGAGGATGAGGAAACAACAGCAAGCAAATATTTATTTTTTGCCTCTTTTAAAAAACGGTCTCTTCCCTTAGGTGAATGAATCCCCTCTACCATAGAATCTATGAAAAACTCTTTTTTTAAATTACAAAGCTCCTCCACAGTAATCGGCAAAGAAAATCTATCTATGAACATTTTAGCTATATCATTATCTGCCACACCCACCACATCCTGATACTCAAAATTTGTGTGCAAAATTTTATAGGTATCAAGCACTTTTTGCCAGGCGATAAAATGTTTTTGTTCACTGATCACAAGAACTCCATCCATATCGATAAGTAACGCTTTAATGTTCATATAGGGCCCGTTAATGTTTAAATGGCAAGTTTACTAAAAACAATTTTTTATAAAAACTTCTATTTAGAGAAAATGGTTCGTGCACTTTATACCAAAAATATATAAATTAAATTTAGGATAACTTGATACCTAATAAATTAAGGAGAAAGTATGAAAAGAATAGCTGTTTTTGGCACTCATGGAGCGGCCAAAACTACGTTGGTATATAAACTAGCCGCATATTTCAAAATGAATAATAAAAATGTTATTGTAATTCATGAAACTGCCAGACAATGCCCTTTTCCCATCAACAACGATACCGTATATCAAACAACCCTTTATGTAGTAGCCTCCCAGTTAAAAAAAGAGCTAGAAGCCGAAGCTGAAAAATTTGAGATCGCCATTTCTGATCGAACCCTATCCGACGCATTTATATATATTAACCATTTAGAAAGAGACAACGCGCTGACACAATCATTACAATCTTTTTGCTATGAGTGGATAAAGCAATATAATGTATTAATTTATCTTGAGCCTAACACAGGATTTACAATTGCAAATGATGGTGTAAGAGCGACCGATGTCAATTATCAATTGGCCATCAGGGATGATTTTCGAGAAATGATCGATGAAATTGAACAAAAGCATGGCAAGTTAAATATGATCAAAGCCGAATCTGACCAAGTCTTTGATGAAGAAAAATGTAAAATTTTAATACAAGAAATCAATAGGAACCTCAATGAGCAAGCTAGAAATCTTCATTTGGCTTAATACTCTTATTTCTATAATTGGAACCTTTTTAAATGCAAAAAAATTTAGAATTGGTTTTTTGCTTTGGATTGCAACCGATATTATTTTTGTCTTTTACAATATTTATCTGAAATCTTACCCTCAATCCGCTCTTTTCTTGGTATATCTTAGTATAGCAATATATGGATGGTTCCATTGGGGAAAGAAGCCTCATAATGACAATAAAGGCGGCTAATGCCGCCTTTATTTAAACTATTTAACTTACTTGATATATGCTTTAATAATCTTTTGAGTCTCAACCGGCTTATCGCTCATATCGGTATCAACATTCTCGATCTTTTGTACCACATCATACCCTTTGACAACTTCTCCAAAAATAGTATGGTGCATGTTAAGCCAAGGGGTTTTTGCTGTAGTTATAAAAAACTGCGATCCGTTGGTATTGGGGCCAGAGTTAGCCATGGCTACGATTCCAACCTTATCAAAAGCGACATCGGCCCTAAATTCGTCTTTAAAAGGTTTACCAAAGGAAGATTTTCCGCCAGTACCTGTACCAGTAGGATCTCCCGTTTGGATCATAAAATTTTTAATAACCCTATGAAAAACAATCCCATCGTAATAATGATTTTTAACTAAAGCTAAAAAATTCTCGCAGGCAAGCGGCGCTACGGAAGGGTTTAATTTAATCTCAATGGTTCCTTGAGTTGTTTCAAGGCAAACTATATTACTTGTTTCGGCCACACTTTGCTCCTTTGCTAAAAGATTGGTTAATAATGCAAAACTCAAAAGAAAAATCTTAACAAAACTCCTCATATAATATCTCCATATTTGTAAATGGATATATTGTTGCAAAAAATCATAAATTTTTTAAATTAAAATCTTTGCATTTTTTCAGAAAAAATAAAGCTTCGGACAAAAAATTATTTTTTGTCTCATCCTTAAAAGCTATACCTAAACAAATAAAATTTTGTCCAAATCAAGATTTTTTATTCTGTAGCTTTATTAACATAATAAGCTATAATGTATAAAATTTAAATTCTAAATCTATGCAAAAACATCCATATCAATTAACTAAATATCCAATTGGTTCGATAAGAGAAATTTTCACAGTCTCCTGGCCAATAATGATAAGCTTGCTCTCGGGAAGTATGATGCTATTTGCCGATAGGCTGATGCTGGGCAAGTTTTCTATAGATGCCTTAAATGCTTCTGCAATCGGCGGTTCTGCCTTTTGGACTGTTTTAGTCTGCCCATTTTTTATAGCGGGCATATCAGAAGTGTTTGTTGGACAATTTCATGGCAAAAATGAATTTGAAAAAATCGGCAACGCCGCTTGGCAATCAATCTGGTTTTCTATTTTTGTCTTCCCTGTTTTTATTTTATTAGCCCTGATTCTTCCTGAATTTATTTTTGTTAATAGCGAAATTAAACAACAACAATCATTATTTTTCTCCATATTGATCTCTTCGGCCTCTTTTTTTTGCATCAACGCCGCCTTAACCGGTTTTTTTGCCGGTCAAGGAAAAGTTAAAACTATAGCAATCGCTACCATACTCGCTAATATATTAAACATCTTGTTTGATGTATTGCTCATTTTTGGCGTGTGGCATTTTCCCAAAATGGGGATAAAGGGAGCTGCCTTAGGAACCGCTCTTGCGCAAGTTTTTCAAATCGGCTTTTTCTCACTGTTTTTCTTTAACAAAAAAAACATCAAAGAATATGGCACCTTAAATTTTAAATTTAATAAACCTATATTTTTAAAGACCATTTTCATAGGTGCGCCGGCTAGCTTTGCCCATTTTTCCGAGGCTCTTTCTTATTTTGCATTTTTTAGTCTAATGCTAAAGTCCTCTTATGAAAATTTAACAATAGCCGTCTTGATCCAAAGTTTCTTTTTCGTTATGCTTTTTTTATCCGACGGACTTTATAAAGGGGTAATTGCCATATCATCAAATCTCATCGGAGCCAAAAAATTTGATTTGGTAACAACTAATATTAAAGCGGCTATGAAGCTTCAGTTCATATTCTTTTTAATATTATTTGTATCCTTCTTATTTTTATCTCCCGGTTTTTTTGAGCTATTAATAAATAAAGAAGACTTATCTTTATTCCAAGAGGCCCACTTTTTAGCTTATTTGAAAAAAATATCCTTTTTGGTTCTGCTGTTTTTCTTAACCGACGGATGGATGTGGGCAATTATGGGCAGTTTAACAGCCGCCGGAGATACAAAGTTTATAATGAAGGTGGGAACAATAGCTCCCTGGCTTTTAAATTTTATCCCTATATTTATCGGAGTAACATTTTTTAACTTTGATGTTTTAAAGTCTTGGATCTGGATCAATATCTGGAGCGCTGTCATGCTCGCAATTTATCTTTTAAGATATAAATCTGGAAGATGGAAAAAGCTGCATATCACTTAAGATGTAGTACTGATTTAACTTCCTCAGATATAATTGTGGCTACTTTTGCTGCATTTATTTGGTCTTTAAACCAAATTTTTTGTTGTAAAATCGCCTGATTGATAAACATCTCATAACCGTTTACAACGACATTCCCTTTTTTCTTAGCAAAGTCCAGCATTAGACACTCAAAGGGCCTTGGTTTAATATCCATAACAATCGAGTTTGAACAAATATACTTGGGATCAATCGGCAAAGGCTCTGGTGTTGCATTAATTATCACATCATATCCTTTATTGAACTCATCAGCTATTTGATCCAAGCTGCCATACCCTGCTTGAATGTAATCAGCTAATAATTTTGCTTTTTCGAGAGTACGATTAAGTATTACAATTTTAGCTCCACGAATTTTAGCAATATATGCAATGGCCCTAGCAGAGCCTCCCGCTCCAATAATCACCACTTTTTTACCCTTTATCGGCCCATTTTTTTCAATCGCATCTATAGCCCCCGCTCCATCGGTATTAAAACCTGTAAGCCTATCTTGATCAAATAAGATAGTGTTTACAGCTCCGATTTTTTTAGCCTCCGGCTCTATCTTATCAAGATATGGCAAAACAAGTTCTTTTAAAGGCATGGTAACGCTAAGTCCGCCGAATTTTAATTTTTTAGCAAGAGCAAAAAACTCTTTCAGCTCATTTGGTGAAACAGGAATTTTTACATATACAGCATTTAGCTTTTGATCTTTCATTACTTTGTTGTGGACAAAGTGGCCAAAACTTTTAGTTATATCGCCTCCGATCAGGCCAAAAATGGTAGTTTTTAAATTTAAAGAGCGGTAGTTAAAGATTTCCAGATCTTTGATCGTTAATTGTCCCGGCGCAGTAGAATCTTTTTCATCAAAAATTGCGTAATCGATAAAGCTACCGACAACAGGCCCTAAAACTCTTGTGATCTGCCCCTTTTCTCCCATACAAAGGCCACTTACTTTAAAACCTGATGAGCTCTTGATTTTAACAAACAAAAGCATTTTTAAAGAGTCTAATGAAGAAATAGCGGTTGTTGCCAGTTTATATGCATAAAAATTGGAGTTTTGGATAGAGCTAAAGAGTTTATCCAAATCATCTGGAGTTTTTTCAAAGTCATGAAGTGAGCAAATGATTTTAACATCGGGATACTTTAAGGCCATTTTTTTTAAAAATTCTTTATCGATGTCATATTCCAAATCAAAAAAGGTAGGTTTTAAAGAAAAAAGCTCTTCTATTATAGCTAAACGTGAAGGTTCATCTTTTGCAAAAAGGCCCCCCTGCGATTTTTTTCTCAAAGTAAGGACAATTGAGGGTTTGCAATTTTTTAATAATGATCTTAATTCTTGAATGTCTATTTTCTCAAAATAATCGAGCCGAATTTCTATCCCATCTGCAAGGTTTTTGATCTTCTCAAAGGTCGCTATATTCTTTACCACGGCAAATAGCATAAAACTCCTATTGCAAACTTATCATAGCTTACCAGACAACGCGATTTAGCGAAAACGGGGAAAAAGACAAATCCCATACAAAGGATAATTAACAACCTTTCCATCAAAAGCAAAATTTCTTAAAGAGGTTCTAGAAAGAACTAAAGAGACATTTTCATCTTTTGAAAATTTCTCATCGTACACTAAAAGACTTTTCTTTTTTTTAGAAAAACCGGCTTTTACCTCAAGAGGAAAAATTTGATGTTCTGTTGAAATCACGAAATCAACTTCTGCGATTCCTTCACTTGTCCAGTAATAGAGCTCATCAAAATGCTTATCATGAAGCTCTAGAGCTACAAAATTTTCAGTTAAAGATCCCTTGAATTCTTGAAAAAGGCGATCCTCTTCTAAAATAATCCGGGGGTCCAATTTGCTCATAGCGCCAAGCAACCCCACATCAAGCAAAAAAATCTTAAATACCTGCTTATCTGAATAGGCATCTAAAGGCAGCTTAGGAGTTGAAATATGATTAGCCTTAACAATAAGCCCTGCACTTTTTAGCCATTGTATTGATGTTTCAAAATCTCGAGCACGAGCGCTTTTACGAATTGCAGAAAAAATGAATTTTTTATTCTCTTTGGCCAATTGGTTAGGTATGCAGTCCCAAACAGCCATAATTTTCATCACATCATCTTTTGGAGCATGTTTTGCAAAATCCAATAGATACGCATCTAGGATTTCTTTTTGCACTTCTCTGACCTGTTCAAGATTTTCTGTTTTCAAGTATGTGTCAACAGCTTCCGGCATGCCGCCAATAATAAAATAGTATTTTAAAAGAGAGACTAACTTATTGTGAAATATTTCTGAGAGAGCTTTTGGATGCTCCATTTCTTGAAGCATTGACACTAAGTCACTTTCGTTGCTGGCATGTAAAAATTCGAAAAAATTCAAAGGAGCGAGATCGAGAAAATTAACCTTGCCTACAGGAAATCCCTTTGTCAGCTTGACTCCAAGCAAAGAACCGGCTGTTGCCAAATGATACTCATTCTTTTTTTCACAAAAATACTTCAGACTTGCCAAGGCTTTAGGACACTCTTGGATTTCATCCAATATGATCAATGTAGAACTTGGGCGGATTGTTTTTTTGAAATAGATATTTAGTTCCTTGATGATTCTATCAGGATCTAAATTTTCGTCAAAAAAACTAGCAAAATGAGGCGTTTCATCAAAATTGATGTAAACATGGTCAGAATACTCCCGCTTCGCAAAGTCCTGCAAGATATAGGTTTTTCCAACTTGCCTAGCGCCCCTTAATACCAAAGGTTTACGTAAACTTGATTCTTTCCAATTGAGTAGTTTTTTGTAAAATTCTCGTTCCATAACTATATTAATATCATTTTAGCCATTTTTACACAACAATACCTTCATAAAACGTGAAAACTTCACAAAAATATGTTAGTTTTTTTGCCATTTTGCACGAAAAGCGAAGGTAATAAGCTTTTGGACTCTTAATACTTATGTTAAAGCCCCCTAATTACAAAAAAACTCATATTTTAAATATTTTTTTGTAAATTTAAACTTTTTTATAGTCGTAACATTCCCCTAAATTTCAGCCATCTCTTACAAATTCAAGTGAATAAATTCCACAAAACTGAGATAATAATTAAAAGACTAACATTAAAGGTTTTATATTCATGGCAGCAATAGTTTCAACAGTTTTTTTTGACACTTTATTTTTTCCTTTACCCGTTCAATTAAATATCAGAAAAGTCCAAACTGTTTATGAGGCTTTTTTAAAAAACAAAAAAACTTTTCAAGAGTACTTGGATGCAATTTCAGACTTAATGAAATCTATTAATAATGACAAAAAGCTGACAAGGTTTTTGGACCCAAGATTATTTCCATTTTCAGATCTTAAAGAAGCTACTTTTCAAAAAAAAGAAGGCGAGTTTAAAAATCCCGAAGCCTTACAGGCTGCTTTAAAAACGTTTAATACAACAATTAACGCTGCAAGTTCGGACGAAAAAATTTTAAACTCTATCACAGATCTATTTTTGAAATACAAAGACTTGCTGACTGTTACCAGCTCTTCAGCCTCGTTATAAATAAATTTTTAGGTTAAAATTATTAAACTTTCTTCTTCGCGATCTTTTATTGAAAATAATCAATTTTCAACTTAAAATATCTTTTTTCACCAAAAGGTCAAAAATGAACTTAGAAGTTGATGTTACTTGGAATAATAAAAAGAACAAATCTAAAGTGGTTATTTCTTATAAGAATGAGCCCAAATCTCTCTTTTTATTAAATGATGATGATTTGCTTAAGTTAAAAAATCTGGAAAACACATTTTTAATGGATGGCCCTAATAGTTTAAAAGAATTTGAAAAAATATATTTAAGCAACCCTAAAAGCCTTTATGCAATTGCGTCATATTATCTCGCCCTTAAAGCCTATGAATACGAAGAAGAAGCACTCGAGGTTTTTAAAATCATTAAGAAAAAATTTTCTAAAGAAGTTTTAACCAAATGCATAACAGCCCATAATCTCTTAGAGAATCGAGAAGAAAATGCTTTTATTGCCATGTTTTCTAATTTAGAAGTTTTAAAAGCAGTTTTTCCAAAAAGAAAGCTCTTTTACTTCAAAGAAGCTTTCCTTTTCCATAGCGCTTGGCAAAAATACTTTTTTTTACAAAGAAATGCATTTCAAGCTCAAAAACATGCAAACTTCGTTAATTTAATCCTAAATCCCATGCCGGCTAAGAATAATCTACCAAAGTAACTCCATGATCATTGCCATCGGCTCCAAAAACAAAGTTAAAGTTGAGGCTCTTGAAGAAACCTTAAAAACCTATCCAATGTTTTCTAAGGCAAAAATTATCTCGGTTGACGCCAATTCAGAAATTTCTAATCAGCCTTTAAGTTTATCCGAAACTATCCAGGGAGCAAAAAACAGAGCTAAAAATGCTTTTAAAAACTCAAACTGCAGCTATAGTTTTGGCATAGAAAGCGGCCTGATGCAAGTTTTAGAGTCAAACAGCGGATATATGGAAGTTGCCATTTGCTCGATTTTTGACGGTAGAAATTTTTCTCTTGGCCAATCCTGCTCCTTTGAGCTTCCTCAAAGGCTCATCGATTTAATGCTAAACCAAAAATTAAGTTTGCAAGAGGCCTGCTTTAATTTAAAACTTACAAACAACCCCAAGCTTGGTGAGGCCGAAGGGGCTATCGGCGTTTTAACCCAAGGCCGGATTTTAAGAAAAGATTATACCAAGCAAGCCATCATCACTGCTTTGATTCAGCTTGAAAATAGCGATCTCTATGCTCCGGCCGTTATAAAATAAAGCTACTTTTTAATCGCCGCCAAAATTTTAACTTCAGAGTCTTTGTCATTCGTTGATTTTTCATCATAAATCTCTAAATCATAGGAATACTTTCTATCATACTTAAGATCTTTAGAGCACATGAATTTCCAACCTTGGACTATAGCTTCTGCAAATGGACCTTTAGCTATTATCGTTGCATATTGCTCAGCCGGAATATTTAAAGATTGCAAGTCAAAAGGAGCTTTTGCATTATCATCAACAATTGCTCCAATCAACATATGATAGCTGCCATCTGGTTGATATCCATAATAAACTGCAACGATGTTTAAAAGTGTGCTTGTAGCGGAAATCTTATCCATGATTTTATCGTCAAAGAATTTTTTCCAAAAAGATGGTATCTCTTTAGCATCTTTACCATCTGCAAAGGATGTCTTAAAATCGATCCCGATGATTTTTACTTCATTTAAGTTTTGAATTTTAGGTTCGTATGTTTGCATGGCATTTCCTTGGCTAAATATTAAAATTCCTAGAAAAATTAAATATTTCATTATAACTAACCTCTTTGACTCTTAATTTTAAGATAATTTTAGCTTTTTTTTGATAAAAATCGATAAAAAATACTCTTCTAGCCCCTTTTTTTTTAAAAACGACTTTCCATTCAAATTTTTTCAAGGTATTATTAGAGTTTAAAAACCAAAAATAATTATGGATAACCAAGAACTTATTGCCGAGGCTATTAAAAATCGGCGCACCTTTGCCATTATCAGCCATCCTGATGCCGGTAAAACCACCTTGACCGAAAAATTATTATTATATTCAGGTATGATCAATACCGCGGGAATGGTCAAAGGACGTAAGGGCAGAAAGGCTGCAGCCTCCGATTGGATGGCCATGGAGCAGGAAAGAGGTATTTCCATCACCTCTTCAGCCATGCAGTTTAGCTATAAAGGAATAACAATTAACGTGCTTGATACTCCCGGCCACGAAGATTTCTCTGAAGATACTTATAGAACTCTAACCGCGGCTGATTGCGCTATCATGGTAATTGATGCTTCAAAAGGGGTAGAAAAGCAAACAAGAAAGCTTTTTGAAGTGTGTAGGTTTAGACAAATTCCGGTACTTACTTTTATTAATAAAATGGATATGCCGGCAAGAGAGCCTTTAGATTTGATGAACGAAGTTGAAAACGTGCTTCAAATCCATTCCTATGCTATGAACTGGCCAATTGGTGTTGCAAAAGAGTTTCAAGGCGTTGTAGATAGATCCGGTAATGAATGTCTTTTTTTTACTAAAACCTCAATTGGTGGCTCTCAAAAGGCCGACATTACCAAATATTCTCTTAATAGCCCCGAGACAAAAAATAAAATCGGCAATGAACAATATGCGGCGCTACTCCAAGAATTAGACCTGCTCAATATGGCCGGAAATGTTTTTTCGGAGGAAGATTTTTTAGCCGGAAAAGTTACTCCTGTTTTCTTTGCTTCTGCTTTAACCAATTTTGGAGTAGAACCATTTTTTGATGCTTTTATTCATTTGGCCCCATGTCCTCATTCCAGGATAGCTACTCGTTTAGATGGCTCTGATATTGAAATAGATCCTGTTACAACACCATTTAGCGGCTATGTTTTTAAACTGCAGGCCAATATGGATAGAAGACATCGAGATTCTATGGCCTTCATCAGAATATGCTCCGGTTTATTTGAAAAAGACATGGTTGTCAAAAGCCACCGGCTAGGAAGAGAAATTAGATTATCCAGACCGCATGGCATGATGGCCGGAGAAAGAACAACCCTTGAATATGCCTATCCAGGAGATGTTATTGGAGTTATCAACCCCGGCATTTTTGCAATCGGAGATACCATTTCGGTCACCGGAGGTTTTAATTATAAACCCTTGCCCCAGTTCCAACCTGAAATTTTTGCAAAACTTCTTTCTAAAGATGTCGGGAAAAGAAAATCTTTTGATAAAGGGCTTTTACAGCTGGTAGATGAAGGAGCTGTGCAAATGTTAAAAACTTTGGACGGAGAGATAATTTTAGCGGCCGTTGGCGGGCTACAATTTGATGTAATGCAATATCGTCTAAAAGATGAATATGGAGTGGATACTATTTTAACCCTTCTTCCCTATCAATGCAGCGCCTGGATAATCGGAGATTTAAAAACATTTAATAAAACCACTACTTCTTTAATAGTATTAGATAGGCAAGATCGTCCAATGGTTTTATTTAACGCTCAGTGGGATAAACAATACACTATTACTCAAAATCCCAAACATCAACTTGTGGATGTATTATTTTAACTTTTTTTCCAATTCTTCCCATCTTATATAAAGCCTTTCTATCTCATTGTCGGCAATGTGGATAGCTGCGCAAACTTCTTGTAATTTATCAGAGTTTTCAATAACTGAAGCATCTTCTAGTAATAAATTCAGTTTTTTAACTTCAGTTTCCAGTTTTAAAATTTTACCTTCGATCTGATCGTACTCTTGCTTTTCAAGATATGTCAGTTTGATTTTTTTAGGGGTTGACTCTTGTTTAATTTCTTTGGGCTTTTCCTCTTTTTCAATTTTTTTTTGACATTCTTGCCACTGAGCATAATCGGCATAAATAGCCGTATTATTAATATCTCCTAAGGCAAGTATAGAATTGCAAATTCTATCTATCATGCACCGATCATGGGTTATCAAAACTATTGCTCCAGGAAAATCCATTAAGCTCTCTTCCAAAGTTTCTAAAGTTGCTATGTCAAGATCATTTGTCGGTTCGTCCAAAAGCAAGATATCGGCCGGTTTTAACAAAAGATGGGCAATGGCGATTCTGGCCCTTTCTCCCCCTGAGAGTATTCCAATCGGCATATCCAAAATATCGGGAGAAAATAAAAATCTTTTGCACCATCCATTGACATGTACAGGTTTTCCTCTAAAAGTTACAAAATCGCCGGTTGGAGAGAGAGCTTGGCGAAGAGTGATATCAGGGGAAAGCTTGGCTCTATGCTGATCAAAATAAACAATTTTAAGATCGTCAGCTTGTTTAATAGTCCCTTGATCGGGAAGAATTTCTCCGGCAAGGAGCCTTAGCAAAGTAGTTTTTCCAGAGCCATTGGGACCGATTAGCCCAATCCTTGTTTTTGGAGAAAGGGTAAAATCAAGATGTTGAAATAATAGCCTCTCTTTAATTTGCTTGGAGATGTTTGTGCAAACAATCAGTTTTCTTGTTTCCCGATCGCTTGCAGCAAAATCAATTTGCACTCTTTTTTGAGAGTTTCTTTTACGGATATCTTCAAGCTCATCTAAGATCTGATTGGCCTCATCAATTCTTGATATTGATTTTTTTGTCCTGGCCTTCGCCGTTTTGGATAGCCACTCTTCTTCTCTTCTTGCTTTAGAAGCAATAGATCTTTCTTGGGTTAGCTGACCTTCTAAAAACTCATTTTTTTTAGCCAAGAATTCAGCATAGGGCCCATCAACCAAAAATAACCCTTCAGGATATACCGGATCAATTTCAACGATTTTATTAGTTGCATTTTGCAAAAAGTACCTATCATGGCTCACTAATAGATAAGTTAATACGTTTTTAGCTAAAAATTTTTCAAGCCAAAGCAGCCCTTCTAAATCTAAATGATTTGTCGGCTCATCTAAAAAAAGCACATCAGGAGATAAAACCATTACATTAGCAATGGCTAGCCTTTTTTTCCAACCGCCAGATAAAAGGGAAGCTTTGGGCTCAGATCCGTTAAATCCCAATTTACTAAGCCAAGTTTTGACTAAAAGCTCTTTTTCAAATTCAGTTTTTTCTGTATCTTGCTTTAATGTTTCAAGTAAAATTGCTTCAGGCTCAAGCAGTTCAAATTCAGATACTTGAGGCACATAGCCAATTTTTAAGCCCCTTTTTAAAGAAACTGTACCATGGTCAGGCAGTTCTATGGACGCTAAAATTTTTAATAAAGTCGATTTTCCAGAGCCATTAGCTCCAATTAAGCCAATTTTATCTTTGGCAAAAATACTTAGTGATAGTTCATGAAAAAGAACTTTTGTTCCAAAAGATTTTGATAGGTTTTGGCAATTTAAAAGCAACGTCATGGATCTATTTTAGCTAAAACCGGGATTTGCCTTCCATTTAAAGCTTAAAAAAAATGTAAAAGGGATTGTAAAAGCATATTTTATATATTTAAAAAAGTCTTGATAACTTAATATATTGCCCTTTGAAAGATCTAAGAAGGACTTATGGCATATTCAGCAAACTTAACTCTAAGAAACCAAAATTCTCCATTAGCTTTTGGCCCTAATAAATCAACAATGATTGAAGAGCCTTATTATTATCATAGAAATTATAAAAATGATTTAAATAAAACCAAAGAGGAAAACAACCTCAGTCTAAATAAAAGAATTTTTTTACTGGGTAAAAGAGTTATTTTAGCAGCAATTCCTTTTTTAAGCTTTAGTAGAGCTTTAAGATACCCTTTTTCAATTGCCATGGATTCCTGCAGAACTTACAAATGCTATAATGATTTAGTAAAAGCCAAAGATGCTAAAAACAATGAAAAACGGTATGCCCTGGTGCATACAATAATCGCTGTAGCAGCATTGGCGGCAACATTTTTTGCAAGTCCAATCGGTCTTGTAATTACTACTTGTCATGATATTATTATCAGTGGATCAGAGTCTATCGCTAGCTTACAGAAAAAAGATTGGCAAAACAGCTTGGTAGCGATTGCCAATGTTGCGAGTAGCGCATTATATCTTGCGGTCCTTTTTACCTGCTCTATAGAAGTTATTGTACTATCTTTTGGGGCCCAAGTATTACTTGGCTTTTATAACGCCGGGAAAGATCTAAAAAATGGCAACAATATTGAGGGACTCTCAGAGATACTTATGACCGCCTTTAGAATCAATCAATTCAACGAACACTTTGCTTATCTAAAATATAAATGGAAAAATTATTCTAAATTGCATGAAGAAAAGATAAAAGAGATAATGGGAGAAGATATTTTGCATTTTAAAGAAGGGGATGAAAGAGATAAATTTTTAATTTTAAATGCCTCTTTTGATTGGAATGGAGCTTATAATCCGGAATATGGTGACTTTTGCAGCGATGTAAAAAAACTCTCAAAAAAATTTGATGTTAAATATTGCACCGTTGCAAATGTTGGTGACATTAAAAAAGAAATTGCCGATGCCGCAAAATTAGGCAAAGTCAAAGGGATCTTGATTAGAGCTCATGGAGACTCTGATTTTATTCAATTAGACGCAGATCCAAAATCGAGCAGCATGATTTCTAAAAAGACCCTTTCTTCCGATGTTTTTACACCTTTAGATCCTGAGTGCAGAATTGTACTTGATAGTTGCGATACTGGCTGGGATTTAAAAGATGGCATCGCAAAACAAATAGCAAATGTCTCACAAAGAATAACCATTGCACCCAATTATTCCCTTTCTGCAGAAGATTCTGAGTTTGTAAGCAATGATCCATTAAGGTGGACTTTTGATAAACAGCCTCATACACAAGTTATTTATCCTGATAGCAATGATTAGATATTATTCAAGTTTTTCATCATAATATTTTTTTCGATCTTCATACTCTTGAGATAGTTTGGAAAATTTTTCAAATAAATCTTCAATTTTTAAGTGGTTTTGAGAAATGGCTTTGGAGATGAGAGCAATTTTTCCACCATCTTTTTTTTCCAAAGCTTCGATTAACTTTTGATTGTCTTCTTTGAGCTGTTTTTCTAAAGAATCTATTGTATTTTCTATCGCTAAAATCTCTTTTTTTAAGCTACCGAGCTCATTAGATTTTGCTTGAATAATCTCTGCCCGAATTTTTTTTAGCTCTTTGGGATTTATTTGTTTTTTTTCTTCTTGCCCTCGAACTTCTTCATCCGGCCATCCCATTTTTTCCAAAAAGTCATCATAGCTGCCTAAAAATATAGTCTGTTCACCCTTATTGCAAATGATCAGTTTATTTAGCTCCAATCCTCTTAAGATAAGTTCGCTATGGGTGACAATGATGATCGCTCCTTCAAAAGATTCTAATGCATCTAAAAGAGCTTCTATTGACTCCATATCCAAGTGATTGGTGGGCTCATCTAAAAGCAAAAGATTGCATGGCCTGGCTATAATTTTTCCGAGTAACACCCGGCTTTTTTCTCCCCCTGACAATACCGAGATTTTTTTTTGATTATCATCTTTGGAAAACATCATCAAACCGCAAATACTAAGAACTTGCCCTTTATTAAGTTTGGGATTAACTAAGGAAATTTCTTCTTCAATAGTCACATCAGGATTTAAGCGGTTGATATTAGTTTGGCCAAAGTATCCCATTTTAGAGTTTTCAGCAATTTCAACCGTGCCGGATATTGGATTTAATTCTAAAGAGAGTAATTTTAAAATTGTCGATTTTCCATATCCATTTTTGCCAATGATTGCAATCCGATCATTTTTTTCAACGTTTATTGATAAATTCTCGATTAGAGTTTTGCTTGGATCTAAAGGATTATATGAAAAATTAAGGTTTTGCGCTTTTAACATTTGTCTTCGAAAAACAGGAGCTTCATTAAAAGCAAAGTGTAAAGATCTAAGGTCCAAAAGTTTTTCAAGGTCGGGAAGTTTTTCTAAAGCCTTTTTTTTGGACTGGGCTTGAGACGCTTTGGAAGCTTTCGCAGAAAATCTAGTAATGAATGTTTCTAAATGGGCCTTTTTCTTTTCTAAGTTAATACGAGTCTTTTCATAGAGCTCTTCTTCTTGTAAAATCAAATTAAATAAATTAGCGGTACCTCCGGCAACTTTAAATATTTTATTTCTATGTACGCCAAGTGTATGAGTGGAAACACTATCTAAAAAACCTCTATCGTGAGAAATTATAATACACTCTCCCCTCCAAGCTTTTAAAAAACGGATAAACCAATTAATTGATACAATATCAAGATAGTTTGTCGGCTCGTCTAACAATAAACAGGAAGGTTCTTTTAATAAAACCTTGCAAAGGTGTAAACGTAGCTGATATCCACCTGAGAATTTGTGAGGAGAAGCTTGCATATCTTCTTTACTAAAGCCAAGGCCAAAAAGGATTTTTTCAGCTTTATATTCATTATCTCTTTCATCAATCGGAAGGGCTTGCAACGCTTCTTTTAATATGGTCTCTTGAGAAAATTTTATATGTTGGTCCAAATAGCCAAAACTATAGTTTTTGGGTATTGAAATATTGCCTGAGTCTAAAACTTCATTATTGGTTATTAACCTAAAAAGTGTGGTCTTGCCCGATCCATTGGATCCAACAAGGGCGCATTTTTCAAACTTGTTAATGCTAACGCATGCATTATCAAATAAAATCTTTTCTCCGAATGATTTTGTTATTTTATCAAAAACGATCATGAATTAGCCAATTTTTAAATTTGCATTAACATATCTTCAAAAATATTATACCTAAACAACTTGAAAAATTGGTTTTGGGCTTCAGTGAAAGATCTCGCGATTCAAAGATCGTAAGTGGGTCAATATTAGAAATATGAACCCACTTACGATCTTTAAATCCCGAGGCTTTGACGAAGCCGAAAATCCTTCATTCATCCAAGAATAATTATAATAACTAAAGCCTTAAAAAGGTTAAAGAGCTCTTTTGATTTAGAATCCAAAAGAAAATTATTGCAACATCTGATCTCGTGAGGTTTCAGGATCCATTTTCAAAGTTCCTGCTGAAGAACTCGCTTCAGCAAGCGCTTCTTTTATTAGATCAAGCGGAGTACCTCTTGTTGGAGGCCTCTCATGATTATCATCTCTTGATAATGCAGTAAGACTACCTCGTCCAGATAATCTTAAAATATCTTGCCTAACATGGCTTGAAGATGTTGATCTAAGCGACAATGAAACTACCCTATTAGAATCATGTCTGAAATTATATCCAACAATAAAAATAAACGTAGCAAAAACAAGGGCCGCAAAATTGCATATTTTCCAAAATTGCGTGTCAGTAATACCTCCGTTGCCTGATGCAATTAGAGCAACCGTAGCTTCAATGCCAATAGGACCACTGATACTTAAACAAATAGTTCCTAGCTTTCTTCTGCTTAACCGAAACCCACCACCTGAAGAAACACACATAAAACCTCATTATGACACTATTGATTCTTGATGTTTAGCTTCTTTTTGACATACGTACTTATCGATGAATAAACTAATTATGGCAATAAATATAAAAGGGGTATGCCAACTATATTTATTTGCCAAGAATAAGCCTAATGGAATGCCCATAATTTGACTTGCCGAAAAGGCCATCATGATAAATCCCATTACCCGGCCTCTTACTTGAAATTTAAACACATCTGCAATAATGGCAAAGATACTCCCTGAAATTACCCCTCCAAATATACCCGTTACAATTCTTGCTATAAGAAAAAATTGATAGCTATTTGCAACTGAGCATAAAAAAGTACCTAAAATAAAACCCGCATAAAAAAACAGCAAAAACTTTTTTCTATCGAATTTATCAGAAAATCCTGAGGAAAATAAACAAGAAATCCCGGCGCTGAAAGCATAAGCCGAAACTAAAAATCCAAATTGGGATGGTGAAATTTGTAAACTTCTGATCAATTTGACCCCAAGCGGCGCTATGATCATAAACCCCAAGGAGCCGGTAAACATTAAAATGGAGAGAATGGCAATTAAAAAAACTTCATATTTAGTAAAAGTGTTCTCAATTTTATTTTCTAATGGTTGCATAATTTTTAAATTAATTTGTTTTTAATAAGACAAATCTTAAATTGACTTAGTAAATTGTTATTTTCTTAGAAATTATACAGAAAATAGTGATCAAAAGAAAGTCAAAAATGTTTTATAGCCTTTTGCAGCAAAATGGCATCCGCCAATACTAAAACAGCCATGGCTTCTACAACTGACACTCCTCGAATGGCAATACAAGGATCATGTCTGGAATTTTTAGGGAGCTCAAGCCTTTGTTTTTTATGGTCGATGCTTAAGGTTTCTAAAGTTTTTTTAATACTCGAAGCCGGTTTAAAGGCAGTATTAAAAATAATAGGCATGCCTGTTGAAATTCCCCCCAAAGTTCCCCCGGCGTGATTAGTCTTTGTAACAACCTTGTTTTGATCATTTAAGATAAAAAGATCATCGTATTCCGATCCTTTCATCATAGCAGAACTAAATCCCTCGCCAATCTCAAACCCCTTGGTCCCGGGTATGGAAAGAATGCCGTTTGCAAGTTTTGCCTCCAGCTTTTGATAGACTGGATCTCCAAGCCCTGTGGGAACTGAAAAAATCTGACATTCGACAACTGCTCCAATTGAATCTCCCTCTTCTATGATATCTTCAAGGATTTTGATCATTTTGTTTTGCCCTTTTTCATCGGGACAAAAAATAGCGCTTTGTAAAGTTTTTTTTCTTAACTCTTGAGGAGTAGCGAACGATATTTTTGCTTCAACTTCTCCAATTTTTTTAATATAAGCAACCACTTCAATACCATAATTTTTAAGAATTTTTTTAGCAATAGATGCAGCGGCTACCCTACAGACAGTTTCTCTAGCTGAGGCTCTCCCCCCTCCTCGATAATCAAAAGTACCATATTTTTCTAAGTAGGTAAAATTGGCATGGCCAGGCCTTAAAAGATGTTTTATCGGCTCATAGCTTGATGAATCTTGGTCTTGATTATAAATGATGATGCAAATAGGAGCGCCCGTGGTTTTTCCTTCAAAAACGCCCGATAGGATT
Source organism: Chlamydiota bacterium (assembly GCA_016219355.1). Taxonomy (GTDB): domain Bacteria; phylum Chlamydiota; class Chlamydiia; order Chlamydiales; family SM23-39; genus JACRNF01. Next base: position 20,348 of record JACRNF010000058.1, read on the forward strand.
TCAGCTTTGTCCGGTTCATTTCTCCCTGTGACAAACTTACTTTGGGAAGGCCGTCTTTTAGAAAGGTCTTGATTAATCTCTTCTTCATCAATCAATAATCCTGCAGGGCACCCATCGATCACAACTCCCAAGGCTTTGCCATGAGACTCTCCCCAAGTTGTAATTTTAAAAATTTCTCCAAAGCTATTGCTTCCCATAAACGATCCTTATTAATTCTTGCAAAATTTCTTCTTCATTTTTATTTGAGGTATCCACAGTGATATCAGCAATTTTTTCATATACAGGACTCCTCTCTTTTATCATTTCCTTAAAAGCCAAATCAAAATCTTTTTCTGCAAAATAGAGCGGTTTGTTTTCCAAAAGCCTTTTTTTTAGTGTAGCTTCATCTACTTGCAAATATACCAATACCCCTAAGTTTTTTAATGTTTTTTGATTCTCAATATCAAGAATGGTCCCACCCCCAACAGCAATGATAGTGCTATTTTTAGGCTTAATATTTTGAACCGCCTCTTTTTCTAAAGCCCGAAAAAAGATTTCTCCTTCTTCTTTAAAAATCTTTTTAAAAGTACGCTTTTCGTTAAACTTTTTTTCATAAAGTTTTTCTATTTCATCATCGGTATCGATAAAATCCCATTGAAGTTTTTGCGCAAGTTTTTTTCCAATATAAGTTTTTCCCGAGCTTTTAAAGCCAAATAAAATTAAGTTCATGAAATTAACGCTCCTAAATTGACAAAATCTTGTTTAAATGAAGGATAGGTCTTATTGATGCTCTCGACATCATTGATAACCGATGTTCCTTTAGCAGCCAAAGCTGCTATAGATAAGGCAAGGACCATCCGATGATCATGAAAAGTCTCAAGATTTGCTCCCTTTAATGAAGCTGGAAAAATAATAAGGCCATCGTCTGTTTCTTCAATATTTCCACCCATTTTTTTTAGCTCAGTTGTAATTGCCTGCAACCGATTGCACTCTTTATTTCTTGCTATCTTGGCGCCGGTAATTTGAGTTTTTCCTTGAGAAAATGAGGCGACAATAGGAAGGATGGTCACCATATCAATACAATCATTGATATCAACCGTGATGCCTTGAAGAGCGCTTCCTTTTCTTACGATCAAACTTTTATTTTTCTCATCAAAATCGATTTTGGCCCCCATTTGAATCAAAATCTTAATAAATTTTTTATCTCCTTGAACATCATTTAAATCAACATTTTCCAAAGTTATTTCAGAATTGGTAATAATGGCAGCCGCAATCGGATAAGCAGCAGAGCTTAAATCTCCCGGGATCTTTTTTTCAAAACTATCAAAATGGCCGTTTCCCACAATCTCATATTTTTCGTATGACTGATTGATTACAGTAAACCCCAAAAAAGAAAGCCAATCAAGAGTTAAATCAATCCAAGTTTTTTCACCCGGATTTTTAACCAAAATGGTTGTTTTTTCTTTTAAAAAAGAGCTTGCCATTAACAGAGCAGAAACCGGCCGAGAATCTTCTCCAGAAAGCGCTGTTTGTCCTGCATCGATACGCCCTCTTACAATAATCGGAGCAAAGCCATCGAGCCTTGAAGAAACAATAAAGGCCCCTAGTTGCTTCAACCCATCAATCAAAGGCTGCATGGGCCTTTTATGCCGAATCGACTCATCTCCAGTCAAAATGGTATAAGTTGGAAGAAAAGCAGCAAAGGCGCTAATAAAACGAAGAACCTGCCCCGAATTTTTACAATCGATTACATCATCAGGAGATTTAAGCTCTCCATCGACCCCTTGGATCTTTAAACAATTTTGAGATTTTTCCACTTTAGCACCCAGCATGGAAATGGCTTTGAGCATCATTTCGGTATCAGGAGAATGCAAATAATCAAAAATGAGGCTTTGTTTTTTTCCCATCATAGCAAGCAATACTCCACGCAAAGTATGCGATTTGGAAGGAGGAATAACGATTTTTCCTTTCAATGGGCCGGGATTGATCTTAAAAGTGCTCATAAGTTTTCCTTAAATATTTTATATCTACCATATGGCAGTATTTATTATTTTTAATTACCGTTTTTCCAATTTTTTTAAGCAAGACAAAACGGGGGGCATTTTTTAACGATTTCTTATCCATTTTAAGCCCCTTAATGATGGCATTAAATGGAATCTTCTTGAAAAGTTCTACTGGATAGTCAAAAGCCATAAGCATCTGCAAAATTTTATTAAATTCCGCCTCACTTAAATAACCCAAAATAAAACTTAAATAACTCTCAAAAGCCATGCCTAATGCAACAGCCAGGCCATGGCTAATTTTATATTCGAAATATGATTCTAAAACATGGCCAATGGTATGGCCAAAATTTAAAATATGCCTTAAGCCTTGCTCAAAAGGATCCTGAAAAACGATCTTTTGTTTAATCAAGATGCTTTCTCTAATAATTTTTTTTAGCCTTGCTAAATCTTTTAAATCTATCTTTTCAATTTTCTTAAATAGATCATTAGACGCAATAAGCCCATATTTAATGATCTCGGCAAATCCATTTTTCATTTCTATTTCGCTAAGAGTTTTTAGAAATGAAAAATCAATCAAAATTAATTCAGCCGGATAATAAGTGCCGATAAAATTTTTGAGCCCTTCGGCATTGACAGCAGTTTTTCCTCCGATGCTGGCGTCCACCATCGCAAGAAGGGTTGTCGGGATGGATAAAAATGGGACACCTCGGCAATAAGTAGCTGCAACAAAACCAGAGAGGTCTAAAACCACTCCCCCTCCCATACCAATGATGCAAGTATCTTTGCCCAGATTTTTTTGGGTCATTTGATTTTCAATTAAATGTTTTGTTTCACGATTTTTACTCTCTTCTGCAGCTACAATCGAGATTAAAATTACATTAAAACCTTTTTCCGCAAGCTTTTTTTTAAGCCTTTTGGCATAGAGCTTTTCAACATTTTTATCGGTTATAATAACATAGCGAAACTCTTTTGAAAGATGATCTTCAAGATTTAAGTAAGATTTATAAACTACACTACTATTTTGGGGATCTTTCATAAAAGAGCATCCTTTAATATATTTAAGCCCTCTTCAAACTCTTCAATATTTTGGGAAAAAGCGGCCCGAACATAACCTTCCATGCCAAAAGCTTTGCCCGGAACTAACGCTATATTAATTCTATTCAAAAGATTTTTACAAAAAGTTTCCGAACTTTTTTCATTTATCGGCAAAAAGGCGTAAACTGAAGAGTCCGGTTTTGTAAAAAAGTCTAACACATTAAAAAAAAGCTCTCTTCGCATCATTAAAGACTTGAGTATATACTGAGTCACAGCGTCAATATTTTCTAAAGCTCCCAAAGCTGCATATTGGCTAGGCAACGCAACTCCGGTTGTTGTTTGACTCATAAAAGCCCCCATCTTTGAAATAATTTCATCTTTGGCAAAAGCAAACCCGACTCTCCACCCCGACATGCCAAAGTTTTTAGAGCAGCTTTGAATAACGATAATATTATCATCCTGAAATGCGCCGCAGGAGAAAAATTTTTTTTTCTCATACACAATATGGCTATACACTTCATCTGATAGAATCATTAGATTGTTCTTTTTTGCAAATTCTACCAAAGCTTTGATCTCTTCTTGAGAATAGAGTACCCCGGTTGGATTGCAAGCATTATTCAAAATTAGCGCTTTGGTTTTGGAAGTTACTTTTTTTTCTAAATCTTTAGGAGTTACTTTCCATTTTCCTAAAATAATAACCGGCTTTGCCCCGCAAAGAGAAACAATCTCAGGATATGAGACCCAATAAGGAACTAAAATCAGAACTTCATCTTCCGGCTCTAAAATCGTTTTAAGGGCCGCAAAAATTGCAAACTTACCTCCGGGCGTAACAATAACATTCTCTAAAGAATAGTGAGAGTCAAAATAGACCCTCACCCACTCTAAAGCTGCTTTCCTAAGCTCTACAATCCCAAACATCGGCGGATAAAGAATAAACTTTTTTTCTAAAGCTTTATTTGCACCTTCCAGAATAGACGGATGGTTAGGAAGGACTATATCTCCCTCTGCAAAATTATATACTTTTTCTCCCTTGGCTTTTTTTTCGTACATTAAAGTACTTAAACTACTTGTGATGGAGGGTAAAATACTCATAAAACTCCTTTAAAAACTCTTTAAATGCCTTTTCATTTAAAAGCGTCATTTCTTTTCTCATTTTAGGATTATCATCTTTAAGTCTTGTCATCGATTTAAATCCAGGCCCTGCCATTGATAAACTTTCGGGATCCTTTTCATTTACAAAATCAAACAGCATCTTGGAAAGTGTGAAAGGAAGCTGGGATATTAAAGCAACACGCCTATCATGGATTTTTGGATCCATAAATAGAGGCTTTGCTCCTAATAGCTCAATAAAATGTTCAACCTTTTTAAGGTTTTTATCACTATTTTTCTTATGAGGGGTGATGACCCAGCTAGCTCCTATAAAAAGATCTGCTTGGCTATTTTCATACCCCTGCTTTTCACTCCCTGCCATTGGGTGCGTCGCAACAAACTCAAAATTTTTACTAGTCATCTCTTCAAAAGCTTTTGTAATATCGGCTTTAAGGCTTCCGATATCTATAACTAAAGGGGCCTTAATTTTTTTAGCAATTGGAATAATTGTAGATAGAGGCGTTGCGATCACTGCCAAATCTACATTTTCCTTTTCATCTAAAGTCACCTCGATCCCTTTTTCTTTTAGACATTTCTCTATTGAGCCGCCCATTAAGCCAAGGCCAATGATTAAAATTTTCTTAAACTTTTTCATAACAACCTAAAATTTTAACTTTTTTTATTTGCAAGTACTGCAATTTTTTCTTCGTTAAATGGGTCAGTCGCGAAACTTTATCAAGCTCTTTTTGATTTTTAATTTCAAGGTCTAGCTTGGTTAAATTCATAAAGACCTCCCAATTGCAATAGCAATTTTTTCCAGATCAACTGATAATGAAGCAAGCTCCTCAATTAAAAGGGCCTGTTTCCCATCGCAAAGGGCCGCTGTGGGATTATGATGAACTTCAATTAAAAGTCCATCAGCCCCAGCCGCAATGGCCGCTTTAGAAATAGCTGGAATGATATCTTTTCTTCCCGCCGCATGGCTAGGATCAACAATCACCGGCAAATGAGAGAGCTGTTTTACTAAAGCAACGCTGCTTAAATCTAAGGTATTGCGCATAGAAGTTTCAAAAGTTCTGATACCCCTTTCGCAAAGAATAACCTCAGGGTTGCCATGCATCATGATGTATTCAGCAGCTAAGAGCCATTCTTCAACTGTTGCCGATAATCCCCTTTTTAAAATTACCGGTTTTTTTGCTTTGCCTACTTCCTTAAGCAGATCAAAGTTTTGCATATTTCTTGCGCCGATTCTTATAATATCGACATGCTCTGCAACAATGGCAACATCCCGAATATCTGTAACCTCGGTCTCGATCGGCATCCTATGCTCTTTCTGCACTTCCTTATGAATTTTCAGCCCTTCTTCATTAAGGCCTTGAAAACTGTAAGGAGAGGATCTTGGTTTGTATGCGGAAGCTCTGATAATCGAAGTCTTGGTATTTCGAAGCTTTTGCGTAATAGCGCTAAGCTGCTTTTTGCTCTCAATTGCGCAAGGACCGGCAATGAGGACAATTTTATTGCCTCCAATAGCTACTCCTCTTGCTTGAATAACAGTTCTTTCTTTTTTAAATGCTATACTCGCTAGCTTGTATGGTGTGGTCAAGGCATGAATCTTTTCAATGCCTTTAAGTTGCAAAATCATTTTAATTTGATCATCTTTGAGCCCTTTTTCAAGCCCAATCATTTTTTTATGATTTGATTCAAAGAGGCAATTAACTTGCCCCAAATGATCAAGTAAAATTTGAATTCCATGAATATCTTCAGCCGTAGCTGAAGGAGTTAATTGAATTAACATATTTTTATCCTTCTTTTAGGTTTTTTAGTTTTTAAATGGATCTGATAGGAAAAAAGAATTTAATGGCGCGCTTGAGCGCCATAATAGATAGAATAAAAATAAAAGAAAGCGGCGCAAGAAGATGAATCTTGCACAAAGTGCCTTAAGCTAGAGAATAGCTCTTTCTTTTTCATAAAAAACATTACTTTACATTGTATTTAACGTTGATTATATAAAATTTTAGCATTCTTGTCAAGAAAAGTTTTCAAGTTTATTGACAATTAAATTACTTAAAATTATATCCCAGATAAAAGGATCTTTTTTTATGTATCTTATTTTAATTGTGATGGTTGTTACAAATGCAATGGTCTTTTTAGACCAAACAATACTCCCGGTTGCTCTGCCAACCATCCAAAAAGAATTCTTATCCTCGGAATCTGCATTGCACTGGATGATAGACGGTTATTTTCTATCTCTTGCTGCTCTAATGTTGGCAGGAGGAAGGATTGCCGATATTTTCGGTCTTCGCCGAATATTTTCTTTAGGAATGTTAATTTTTGGCGTAGCTTCATTTTTTTGCGGCCTTAGCGGATCTTCTAATCAACTGATCTTCAGTAGAATCATTCAGGGAATAGGAGGAGCTTTAATGATCCCCCCTTCTCTTCCCATTTTATTAAAAGCATTTCCGGGCAATAAAAAAGGAATGGCCACAGGGCTTGTGGTTGCTTTATCAGCGGCTTTCATGATCTTTGGACCGTTTATCGGAGGCTTTTTTTCAGAGTATCTGAATTGGAGATATGTTTTTTGGATCAACCTCCCTATTTCATTTATAGGCCTTGTGCTGACCATGTTATTTATTCCTAAATCCGTCATGACTAAAAGGCATTTTGATTTTTTGGGATTTGGCTGCTACACTTTGGGCATTATCCTATTAACAATTGCTTTAATCCAGCTTCAAAGCTGGGGATGGAGTTCTTTTCCATCGATTTTGATGTTCATTTTAGGCTCGATTTTTCTTTTACTTCTCTATTTCACAGATAAAAAATCTAAAGATCCTTTCATTAATTTTTCTTTATTTAAAAACAAGATATTTAGCGGCTCGGCCCTAAACATTTTTTCTGCTGCTTTTGCTTTAATAATAACGGTTTTTTTACCTATTTATATGCAAAGGATTTTTAATTTTTCTCTCTTTACATCCGGCTATTATATGATGCTAACTTCAATACCCATGACTTTTGCTGCCCCTTTGGCCGGAAAAATATCTGATTATATGGGCCCAAAAAAACCGATAACTTTTTCGCAACTTCTGTTAATTTTATCCTTTTTATGCATCGCTGTTTTTCTACCTGTTAATAATTTTTGGTTCATCTTTCCAATTTTATTTTTTCTACCAATTGCTTTTACATCGATTTTTACCTGTTCATTTGCAGTAGGCATATCCGCTATAGAATTAGAAAATAGAGGTCAAGCCTCAGGTTTGCTTGGAACAATTAGATCTTTGGGCATTAATTTTGGCGTAGCTATAATGGGATCTCTTATTGTAGACATTAGTTCCTCTCAATTTAGCGCTAAACTATTAGAAAATACAGCAACCAACGCATTAAATCCAAAAATATTTGAAGGAGCTGCTCAAAAAAGCAACCTGCAAACGCTATCTCCTGCTTTGCAAAAAACCGTCACCGATTTTTTCAATGATGCCTACATGATGGCATTTCAATATGTCAATATAACAGAAGCCATGATAGTACTTATAAGTCTAATCGGGATGTTTTTATTCTTTAAAAAAAGAGCTTATTAGTCGATTTTTTAATTTAAGACCTTGATAGACAAGTCTTAGCAACTTTTTCATAAAAACCCTTGAAAAATATGTCTTTTAGACATATAATGATCGACATTATAAAATAACTGAGTAAAAAATTATGAAAAAGCAAAATAAAACAAAATTTGTGATCTTGGGTCTTTTGACCATTCAGCCACTATCCGGCTATGACATGAAAAAGCTCATTAAAGAAAGTATTGGATATTTTTGGTCAGAGAGCAACGGACAAATTTATCCAGCGCTAAACTTACTCCTTAAAGAAAAATTGATAAAATTATCCGATGAAAAATCTAGCAGTAAAAAAACCCGCTATATTTACTCCATAACAACCAAAGGTCTTTCAGAGCTTAAAAAATGGCTTAGCGAAGATAGCAATAAAATAATCCATCGAGATGAAACCTTATTAAAGTTGTTTTTTGGAAAAAACGGATCTAAAAACGAATCCATAAAAAAGCTAAAACTACGAGAGAAAAAAGTTTTTCAAATGGAAAACGAATATTTAAAAATTAAGGATCATTTAAAAGAAGATGAGGCCTCCCCTCACTATAATTACTGGATTATTACTCTAAACTATGGCTTAGCTTTAGCCAAAGCAGAACTGAGCTGGTGCAAAGAGTCCATAGAGATACTGCAAAGGTCTTCCAAATGATAAAAATCATAATTACCTTTTTGCCTTGGATTATATTTAAAGTTTTATCATCTTTTTCATTAGATTTGGCAATTATTGCAGCAATCATAAGCTCTTCATTGGCCTACGCTACATTGAAAAAGGGATTTATTCTTGAGTGGGGAACTCTCATTTTTTTTCTAATCAGCTTTATTTTTATCGTAATTTTAAATAACAGCTGGTTTACAAGATATAGAGACCTTCTTAGCACTTTAACACTTACAATAATTGCTTGGGGCTCAGTTTTAGCTAAACGTCCCTTTACTGCGCAATATGCAAAACTTGAAGTCAGCAAGGAGTATTGGAATTCAAAAGTTTTTTTAAGCATCAATAATATTATGTCAATTGCCTTTGGCCTGCTTTTTTTATTTAATGTTTTTACAGATCTATTCGAGCTGCATCATGGTAAAGCTAGCCATCTTGTTTTATCCTGGTCCGTTTTTGGTATTAACAGCCTGTTTGTATATCTATTTCCCAAACACTTTCCCAATTGGTATAAAAAACGATACTTGAAAGAGCTAAATGAAAATCAAAGCAATTAGTAAAAAAATTAGATAGGAGGTTTTGTGATCAGTTTTATTGAAATAATTAAGACAATACCTTGGTTTGCATGGCTATTATTTTTCTATGTGATTTTAAAAGGAGTCAAGGCTCTACGGCCGCAAGTTCTCTCAATAAAGAAGGTTTTTGTAGTTCCTCTTATTTTTGTGGTCTTAGGAATAAATGGGCTTATGATGAAGCAAAACCTAACTTTCCTGCATGTTGCGATTTGGATGGGAATGTTTACAATATCCGCATATCTTATCTGGCGCCACATGAGGCCGCTCAAAGTTCAATCGGACAAACAAAAAGGACTGATTCAGCTTCCAGCAAATGCATCAACTTTGGTTTTATTACTTTCATTTTTTGTAAGTAAGTTTACGTTTGGTTTTCTTTCGGCGACACACCCGGAGCTTAAGGCAAATTTATTCTTTTATCTCTCAGATATCATGATTAGCGGCTTGGTATGCGGCCTTTCTTTTGGACGGCTCATTTCCCTTTTGATGAAATTTTTTAAAAGCTCGCATGTAGATCTACAAAAAACTAATTAAGGAACGATATGAAAATCATAGCAATTAATGGCAGTCCCCTTGGCAAAAACAGTGTCACCAACATACTGGTGGAAGAATTTTTTAAAGGGGCAGAAAAACATGGCGCCGAAACTAAACAAATTTTTCTTTCCAATATGAATATTCACCATTGCATGGGATGTTTCAGCTGCTGGATTAAAACTCCAGGGGTTTGTATTTTTAACGACGACATGAAAAAAATTAATATAAAAGATTGCGATATATTGATTTTTGCGAGCCCGGTATATGTTGACAATATCACCGGTCTTTTAAAAAATTTTATGGATAGAACGATTTATTTAGTATCTCCATATATGGAAAAAGATATTAACAATGAAGCTGTGCATATAAATGAAGATAAAGAGAGAGAGCCAAAAATCATGGTAATATCTAATTGCGGCTATCCGGGCCTAACCCATTTTGATGTTTTAAAGGTTTTATTTAGACGACTCGCTAGAAATATGCAAACCGAGTTAATTGCAGAAATTTATAGAGATGAAGGGCCTCTTTTTCATCAAAAAAATCCACAGTTAGAAGAAGTCATCGAAAATTATAAAAAATTACTCAGAAAAGCTGGAGAAGAAATTGCTCAAAATTTAACAATTAGCAATAAGACAAAAGAAGAACTTGAAAAACCCCTTATCCCTTACGATTTATACTACGAAAACCACAATAAAAATTGTGAAAGATGTGCAAATTAATGGCTTTCAGTTTTTAGCCAAGGATGTGAAAACGACATCTTTCACTTTTTCGCACACAAACAGTCCTGAATACAATTTCATTATCTTACTAACTCCCAGCTTTTAAGAGCCGGGAAGAACGCGAAATACTAGTTACGGACTAGGCAGCAAACCGATTTGATTAGTGTGGCTGGAAAGCATGGAAAGCAGTATATGTTCTTACTATTTATAATAGCTATAGTCCTAGCCACAAGCTCAGGTTGATATTGACATAAATAATAATAGCCATTGTTTATAACAACTGCGCTAAGAGCGATCATTATAAATGCAACGGTTCTAGATTTTGGGCTCCAATTTTTTGGATTTAGTTGATGTGCGGCAGATGCGGTTGCGCCTCTAACTGAAAAATTAACAGGCATACTTTCCTCCGTTAAGGTTTTTTATTAACTTATACCGTTCGTGAATGATTTTTTTGAAAAATCTTAAAAATATTTTGAATTATTTTTTTTGATCATTTATAATTTCAGGAATAAATTTGAGATTCCTGAAATTACAAAGACAAAATATGCATTTTTTGAGTGACCAAGAAA
>JACRNF010000063.1 GCA_016219355.1 Chlamydiota bacterium
GAGGCGATTTGGTTTCTCTGCTTGCACAGCGATCCGATGGGCCTACCATCATCTTTCTTATAGTTCCCAAACAGCATTTATTTTCTGTTTGTCGTGACACACTTCCTTCGATAACTGTTTAATTTATTCTTTTACGATCCCGAAAGTAAATTCAAGGTGTTGTTTAGATTTTTAGAATTTACACGCTAAGTTCTAATTTCTTGAACATTCCGACATTTAAAATATTCAAATAAATTCTTCCCTTTATCAAAAGCAAAAAAATACAAATATGATGCTGATAAAAATAATACAGAAATGATTGTACATAAAGTCAAATAAGCAAATTCTAAAGGTAAAATAGATATTCTGCTGGCTAAAATATAACTATTTTTCATAATATCAACCGCAAGCCAATGCATATGATATCCTACAAATATACTAATAAATAAAGCTAAACTTTCTATCCCTGGCCTTATTTTTTTTTGATTTTCGACTAAACAAGGCTGGCTTTTTGGAATCAACATAACATCAGATCTTAATTTTAAATTTTGGCTCATTTTTTTACCTCTAAAAAAAACTTTAATTACTACGGTAACTATACCACCAACTACTACAAAAGTCAGGTATCTTTTGTCAAAGATAATCATCTAACATTTATTATCAAAAATTAAATATTTATCATAGCAAATTTAATTCTTATTGATATAAGTTTCTAATAAAGCAGGAACCTTATCAGGTGTTACTTTGGCATGAACATCTTCACCAATTTGCACAACCGGGGCCATGGCGCACATACCTAAGCATCTCGCTTCGCTTAAGGTAAAAAGATTGTCCTTTGAAGTTTCCCCAATATCAATACCAAGCTCTTCTTTAATTTTTTTCAATACCTTTTCGGCCCCTTTAACATAACAAGCGGTCCCCATGCAAACAGAAATGACATATTTCCCTTTGGGCTTTAGAGAAAAAAGATGATAAAAAGTAGTAACTCCCGATACTTTGGCAGCCGGGATCTGCATGATTTGAGCCACAGCATCCATTTTTTCTTTAGATAAAAACCCATCCTTACTTTGTACTTTGTGGAGTACAGCAATAAGCTGCGATTTGGGATTAGGATCTTCCATGCATTTATCAATAAACGCTAAAACCTCTTTGGTAAATAGAGCCCTGCTTTTTGCAATAACTTCATCTTTGGGTGTTATTTTAATTTTAGGTTTGTTGTTCATCTTATCCCCCTTGGAAATTTTGGGCTATAATGAGTATGTAAAAGCTTGTGAGCAATATGAGACCCGGGCTCTTTTAACAGTTCGGAATAAAGTTTTTTGATAACCGGATTTTCATGGGATAATCTTCTTTGTTTTTTCTCATCGATTTTATAAAGGGCCTCAGCTCTTTTTGCAAAAAGCTTTTTATCTAAAATATCATATCCCTTAGGTGGATATGGTTGCCCGCCTCCTCCGATGCACCCGCCTGGGCAGGCCATGATCTCAATTACATGATAGAGCTTTTTCTTGGAGATTACCTCTTCAAGTAAAGTTTTTGCATTGACAAGGCCATTAGCAACTCCAATCCTTATTGTAAGATCTCCTATCTTGATCTCTCTTTCTCGCAAACCCTCAACTGCCCTAACCTCTTTAAATTCTACCGTAGCGCTGGGCTTACCGGTAATTTTTTCGAAAGCTGTCCTTAATGCAGCTTCCATTACGCCACCGGTTGTTCCAAAAATTACCCCCGCTCCGGTTGCCTCTCCAAGAGGAGAATCAAATTCAGTTTCTTCTAATTTGTTAAAGTCGATGCCATAGCTCTTGATCATCCAATTAAGCTCTCTTGTGGTCAAGACTGCATCGGTGAGTTTAACGCCATCTAACATATGCTCAGGGCGGTCCATTTCATATTTTTTAGCTACACATGGCATGACAGAAACCACAAAAATATCTTGAGGCTTCTTGCCAATTTTTTCTGCATAATAAGTTTTAATCAAAGCAGATAGCATGCTCATTGGAGATCTGCAAGAAGAAGCGAGTGGAATAACCTCAGGATAAAACTTTTCCATAAAGTTTACCCAACCCGAAGAACAGGAGGTTATTAATGGAAACGGGCCATTACTTTTTATTCGGTTAATAAGTTCATGGGATTCTTCAATAATAGTTAAGTCAGCTCCAAGGCTGGTATCAAAAATGGCATGAAATCCAAGTTTTCTTAAAGCAGTGACCATCTTGCCGGAGCAGGGAACGCCTGCTTCAATATCAAAGCCTTCGCCAATAGCGGCCCTGATGGAGGGGGCGGTTTGGACCACTACATGTTTGGTAGGATCGCTCAAAGCTTTCCAAACCATATCAGTATGTTTTTTTTCTTGAAAAGCTGCGGTTGGACAAGCATTAATGCACTGACCACATGCAATACAGACTGAATCATCCATGTTAGCAAAATGAGCCGGAGTAACAACGGTATTAAATCCCCGATTTTGCTGGCTTAAATTGTAAACTCCTTGCACCTCTTTACAAACCCGTATGCATCTTGAACATAAAATACATTTTTCGGCGTCTCTTACAACCGCTCTTGAAGAATCGTCAATTGGATACCTTTTTCTTTTCCCTTCAAAAAGCCTTTCTCTAACTCCCATGGAATAAGCTAAATTTTGCAGTTCGCAGTTTCCATCTCTTTCGCAAAGTTGGCATTCTTTGGGATGATTATCTAAAAGCAGTTCAACAATATCTCGTCTAGCTTCCCGGATTTCGGGAGAATTGGTTAAAATATCCATCCCTTCGGATACTTTGGTAGAGCAAGAAGTAATGAAATAATCAAATCCTTTAGCTTGGACAATACAAATTCTGCAAGATCCTTCCAAACTCAAAAGTGGGTGATAGCAAAGCCTTGGAACTCTGACCCCAATTGTTTCGGCAGCTTGCATAATTGTAGTGCCCGCCGGCACTGAAACTTTTTGTCCATCTATAACTAAATTTACCGCTTTTTTGTTATTCATTGTTTTTAACCTTATAATCTTTTTATTGCCCCAAAACGGCATACTTCAAAACATTTACCGCATTTGATACAAGCATCTTGGTGTATAAAATGAACCCCTCTTCTTTCACCGGTAATGCAGCTTACCGGACAATTTCTTGCGCACATTGTGCAGCCAACGCATTTTTCAGGATCAACTTCATAACGAATCAAAGCCGCACATCGCTTGGCAGGGCAAGATTTTTTTAGGATATGACTTTCATATTCATCTCTAAAATATTTTAAAGTGCTAAGGATCGGATTACAGCAAGCCCTTCCAAGGCCGCAAAGAGAAGCTTTTTGAAGCAGTTTACCAAGCCTTTGTAGCTTATCTAAGTCTTCCATCTGTCCTTTGCCTTCAGTGATCCTGGTCAAAATTTCTAAAACTCTGACAGTCCCCTCTCTACATGGAGTGCACTTGCCACAAGATTCATCGCAGCTAAATGTCATAAAAAATTTGGCAACATCCACCATGCAATCGTCTTCGTCCAAGATAATAAAACCGCCACTGCCCATAATTGAGCCGACTCTTAAAATATCTTCATAGTCAGCTTTAGTATCTAGCAATGATGCAGGTATGCAGCCGCCGGCAGGGCCTCCGGTTTGGACCGCTTTTAATTTTTTATTATTGGGAAGGCCTCCACAAATATCATAAACAACTTCTTTTAATGGCGTTCCTATTGGCACTTCCACAAGACCGGTATGATTGACTTTGCCAGAAACGGCAAACACTTTAGTCCCGCCGCTTTTTTCAGTTCCGATTTTAGCAAATTCTTTTCCGCCAATAGCAATTACAGCAGGAACATTGGCCAGAGTTTCAACGTTATTGATAATAGTTGGTTTTTTCCAAAGCCCTTCTTCTGCAGGAAATGGTGGTCTGATCCTGGGCTGTCCCCTTTTCCCTTCAATTGAATGGATCAAAGCGGTCTCTTCGCCGCAAACAAAAGCTCCGGCTCCTAATTTTATTTCCAAATCATAATCAAAATTAGAGCCTAATATATTCTTTCCTAAAAGATTATGGGCCCTTGCCATCACTATGGCTTTTTCTATTCTTTCTACCGCTAAAGGATATTCTGCCCTAATATAAAAAAAGCCTTTGCTTGCGCCGATAGCAAAACCGGCAATGATCATCCCTTCAATAATGCTAAATGGATCTGATTCTAGCATACTTCGATCCATAAAAGCGCCGGGATCTCCTTCATCGGCGTTGCAAATCATATACCTGGTTTTTTCTTCCGACTTTCTGGCAAAAGACCATTTTAAGCCTGTGGGAAAGCCAGCTCCCCCTCTTCCTCTAAGTTTGGAATCTGTCATTTCTTTAATAACCCACTCGGGGTCATTTTTTTCTAATACTGTAGCTAAAGCCTCAAATCCTTGATAATTAATATACTCATAAATATTTAGAGGATCGATTAATCCGGCGTTGCGAAGAGCGATGCGGCTTTGTACATTATAAAAAGGGACTTTGCCATAGAGTTTTAAAAAATGGGATGTGATAGGAAAGGTTGCGATTTTTTTCTGAGCAACATTTTTTTTTTTTTTTTTTTTAATAGTATCCGAATTCATTACCAAATATTTTTGAACCGGCTTTCCTTGCATAACATGAGTTAAAAAAATGTCATGGACCCCCGCAATATCAACGCTTTTATAGACAACCAAATCCTTGCCCGGAAAAAGAATGCTGACAATCGGCTCGAAGCTACATCTTCCGGTACAGCCAACCCGTCTAATCAAAATATCTTTTCGTTGCGAAGTTTTAATGTGTTTTACAAATTCATCAAAAACATGTAACGAGCCAGCGGCGTTTTCGCAGGTAGCCGATCCCACCTGAATTTGAATAACCCCTTCCCGATTCTTTTCAGCTACAACTTTTTTGGCTTTCTCTTTGAGCTTTTTAAAATCTTGTAATATAGCCATATTCGAAGCTCCTAATAAATATTAAATCTTACGTATACCATTTTTTGATTAATTTTTCATTTTTTTAAAATTATTTTTTTTATTGATTCAAATGATACCGTTTTGATATCATTTGAAACTTATGAAGCTTATAACTAAAAAAACTGACTATGCAATTAAAGCATTATGCCATATGGCAAAAACCGATGGCATTGGTTTGTTTACTGCGAGCAAATTATCAAAAGAGCTAAAAATCCCAAAACCTCTTTTACGCTCCCTTTTACAACAGCTGGGCAAAAATTCAATCATCTCCTCAAGCAAGGGAAATTTAGGTGGGTTTAAGTTAAATAAGCCGGCAAATAAAATTTTTATAATAGATCTTATTAAAATTTTCCAAGGGCCGATAGAGCTCTCTCTCTGCTTTGTAAAAAAGCATCTTTGTTTTGATATAAATCACTGTCCTTTAAGGAAAGTAATTAATGGCATCGCATCGGATATAAATAAAAAGTTAGCAAAGGTCACCATAGCCTCGCTTAATAAAAATTTATAATTAAAGGACCACGTATGGAAAAATTTTTAAACAAGTCGATTAAAGAATTAATTACCTCTCATCCAATCATTGGTAAAATTTTACAAAGTTATAATATTGATTGTGCAAATTGTTCTTTAGCCTCGTGCGCCCTAAAAGATGTCTTAGAAATCCACAGCTTAAAAGAAGAAGAAGCAAAAGAGTTATTTTCCAAATTAGGATCGGTATTAATGCCCAATGAAAAATTTGTGATACCTAAATTTAAAGGGGCTAAAACTCAAAATCTTAAAAGTTTTTCTCCTCCCATGAAGATTTTGGTAGATGAGCATGTATTGATCAAAAGCTTTGTAGCTTTGATACCCCTTATGAAAAAATTAGATAAAAAATTAGTTTTGGACTCGGTTGAATTTATTAAATTTTATGCCGATAAATATCACCACATGAAAGAAGAAGATATTTTATTTAAATTTTTTGACGAGAACCTAACTATTCTTCAAGTGATGCATGAAGATCACAAAAAAGGAAGGGGCTTAGTAAAAAAGATTTTAGAAAGTTTAGATATCGATGACTTTGAAACAATTTCTCAATGCTTAAAGGATTATCACGACCTTTTATCAGAGCATATTAAAAAAGAAGACGAGGTCTTATTTCCATGGCTGGATAAAAATTTAACAATGCATCAAATAGGTTTTTTTTATGCATCTTGTAAAAAAATAGAAGAAGAAACAGATCAGAAAAAAATTATCTGGTGCCACAATTTTATAAAAAATTTGCAAAAGGAGCTAAATGTATGAAGCACAAACAATGCTGTCCGGGATCATCTATCCAACAATTTTCTAAAAATGAATCTGCCTCTAATGATGAAGGGGGCAAAAGAGACTCAATGCTAAGGCAATGGCCGGTCCAGCTCCATTTAGTTTCTCCGGAAGCTCCGTATTTTCAAAATGCAGATCTTTTATTATCTGCCGATTGCGTATCATATGCGGTTGGAGATTTTCATAAAGATCATTTAAAAAATAAAAGTTTGGCTATTGCCTGCCCCAAGCTTGATACCGATCAAGAAGAATATGTTGAAAAATTAGCTCTTTTGATCGATGAGGCCAAGATTAATACACTGACCATAATGATCATGCAAGTTCCCTGCTGCAGAGGTTTATTAAATATTGCCTTGCAAGCTATTAATCAAGCAAAAAGAAAAATCCCGGTAAAATCTATTGTTGTAAGTTTGCAAGGGGAGATCTTACAAGAAGAGTGGGTCAGTTAATAAGCTATATAATTTAGAAAGAAAAATGAGCAGGATGTCCTAAAAACAGACTGCTCATTTTTTTAAATTAATGTAGAGGAGAGCATTTTTGCAGAATATTTTTAGCGCAGCCCCAAGCCTTTTCAACTGTATTATCTCCTATAGCGGTCAGCACCTGCGATGCTCGATCGGATAGAGAAGGAAGGCTATTTACAGGAAATGTTACCGTAGACTTCCCATTCTTAAAACAATCTTTCATACAATGAAACACATCAAGTAAACAGGAATGATAGGAAGAATCAGTTTTTTCAAGAAGAGTGTCAGCAATTTTTAGAATAGTATCATTATGATAAATAGGATTAATTTTTTGCGTACCTTTAATCAATGCTTCAGCGCTTTGGGAATGATTATAATAATAATATGAGCAATTAAAATCTCTTGGTTCATTTATAGCTAGCCAATCTTGAGCAACTTGATAGGATCTTGTTTGGGCATAATCTCTTACTCTATTTCTATATTCACAGGCTTGAAAAGCAACTTCTTTTGTAGCATTGGAGGCTGTATAGCCCAACCTTTCTAAAATACTGGGAATCCTACCAACTAAATTTTTATATAAATCGCTAGTCCCTTTTAATGTTAGATCTCTAGCCTTCCCAAAACAGTCTTTTAAGTGATCTACTGAAAAAGAACCTGAGTTCGCGCAAACTTCCTGATGAACAGCAGCTCCAAGAGTTGTCATTGAGGGTTGATTTTTATCAGCTTCGCAGCTAGCATATGCGCCATTTTTACCCAAAGTTGAAAGAGCTATATAAGAAATTACGGTAACTCCTGCAAACATACCTACTCGGCGCCAATTAACATGAACTTTGTCCGATCTATAACAAAAAACATTTCCAACAGCTTTAACCGGAAGCTTTGCAACTTCTACAATTGCATCAAGCGTGTTAATTAGACCCAGCCCTAATTTGGAACTGCTCGCTATTTTAACAAAACGATTCTCTGACATTGAAACTAGCTTAGCCCAATTTAAATGAATTCCATAAGACCAAGCGGCTGTCACTGCTCCTTTACCCATAAATTACTCCTTTGTAAAAATAATTTTAATAGGCTAGGTGATTATTTGATTTTATAGCAACGGAATTTTTTATTTTAAGAAAGGATCTGTTTTTAAGATTGACTCAAAAATTTTTCATTCTTTATTTTTTTCTTTTCGAGGAATTCGAATGCGCTTGGGTAGTCCTTCAGTTTCCAATCCCAACCCAAATTCATCGAATTTTGGATCTGCTAATTCCACCAACCGTTGGATCATTCCTAAAATAAATAAAATTTTGGCATAAGCTCCCAAAGAAACTCCTTCATCGCCTCTTTCGATCTTGCTCAAGGTGGCGCGACTGATTGACGCCCTTTCTGCAGCAAGCCACATAGGGATCCAGCATCGCTTCCTAGCATTACGAAGATCCTGACCTAGCTTTTTTAAAGTTCTTTTGATAGGGAGAGGAGTATTGTTAATGTCCATGATATTAGTCCATATATAAGTTATGGCATAGTATTACATACATTAAGTCAGGACAGCTTCGAATGCCTCCTGGTCGGTCTTTTCTCTTCCTTCCAAGTCATTAGTCTTTTCATGCTTAAAAAATAAACCAAATTGCTCAAGTCGTATAGAGAGGCTCTCCCGAACAACATTTTGAGAAATCTTGAAATAGTGCTATCTAGAATTGGCCGATTATTTTAAGACCGATTGATAGATTTTTTCCATTTTATTAAGCATCGCCGGCAAGGTGAAATGCTCATCTACAAGTTTTTTGCCATTGGAACCTAATTTTAAACAAAGAGCTCTATCATTTTTTAGCTTTAAAACAGCTTCAGCTACTTTATTCGGAGAAAAAATCGGCACCTGAATGCCCGTCAAATTATCGATACAGACCTCTTTTAATCCCCCTGTAGGAGTTGTAATCAAAGGCTTTTGCAAGAAGGCTGCTTGAAGAGAGGCTTGAGATACCCCTTCATTGGCAGTGCTGAGTAGTGAAAAGACATCTAAAGCTCCGATTGCAGAAAAAGGATTTTCCAAATGTCCGGTAAAATGTAAATTGTTGAGCCCCATTTCTTTGGCTTTAAGCATATACGATTCGCTATGCCCTCCGCCTATAATTACCCATTGTAGATTTTTTTCATTTTTAAGTAATTTTATCGCTTCCATAAAATCGTAAATGCCTTTCCAAGAGCGCATAAAACAAACAAGACCGATTAAAAAATCATCTTTTTCAATTTTAAGTCCTTTTCTAAAATCTTCAACATCTTGATTTTTATAAACTATCTTGGTTGCATCAACACCGGTAGGTATGGATATACAATGATCCTTAGTTTTTTTAGAAAGATTGCAAATATAAGAGACCATATCTTCGCAAGTCGTTACTACTTTATCGGCAAGCTTGCCGTAAAGCACAATGCCGTTTAGTCCGCCTCGAATATAAGCTGATAAATGTCTAGTTCTAACTACCGGGATTTTTAAGCACTTGCAAACAATACCACCAAGCCAGGCATCTAAAGATGAATGGGTGTTAACGATGTCAATTGAATGATTTTTTATAATTTTGATCAGTTTAAAAAAAGAGCTTAGCCAATAAATTTTGCGAAAGTTTATTTCATAAACTTGAAAACCACTTTTTTTAGCCTCTTTAACCAGGCCGCCACCTTTGGCAACAACAATAATTATATTGTGCCCTCGAGCTCTCATCCCTTCGGCCTCTTTCAAAATCCGGATTTCTTGTCCGCCCCAGCCTACTGAAGCTTCCAAATGTAAAATGTTCATGCGTTTTTTGTTGTCGTTTTTATATCCAAAACTCATATCATCTAATTATATGAAACATCCAAAAGTTGCAACTTTAATTTACGGCCTTCAATTAAATTACTTAGATCACTTGGCCCCACTTTCTTGCTTACTAAACATCGATCTAATAACCAATGAAGAAAAAGTGGCCATTTTGGCTAAAAAATATTACCCGGATCTTAAACTAAAGTATAGAGATTATCGGGACTTTAATCTTTTCATAGCTCAAGAGTATGACCGAATTATCTATTGCTACACAAGACCTTTTTTCGATCTGCATTTTTCTTTAAATTTAAATCAAATCGGTAAAAAAATTGATACTATTTGGGCCCCTCATGGCAATTCGGATAAAGGGCATTTGGCGCCATATATGCAGGCGTTGGCAACCGAAGAGAGCGCTATTATATATGGCAATAAAATGCTGGATTTTATCAAGGAAAAAAAAGTTTTAAAAGGCATTAAAAACCGATTTGTTTTGGGCAATTTTCGCAAAACTTATTTTTTGCAAAATCAAAAATTTTATAAAAAAATCTTGAAAAAAGAACTGCTTCCAAAAATTCAAAAAAATCTTTTAACAATTTTATATGCCCCAACTTGGGACGATCTAGAAAATTCTTGTTCATTTTGGAATATTTATGAAGAGCTTTTTTCAACACTCCCCCCTCACTACAATCTAATAGTTAAGCTTCATCCAAACACTATGATAAAACATGCTTTGCAAATAGAAGCCCTCCAAGAAAAATACTCAAAAAAAAATATCTTTTTTATAAATGATTTTCCCTGCATTTATCCCCTGCTTAGCCTTTGCGATATTTATCTTGGGGACATGTCTTCCATCGGCTACGACTTTTTATATTTTAATAAACCAATGTTTTTCTTAAATCCCAATCAAAGAAAAGATAAGGGGTTATATCTTTTTAGATGCGGCCACGAGATACCAAACAAAAAAAATATCTTTTCATTTATGGAAGAAAAGCTACCAACGGATAAAAAATTATCTAAAATAAGAAAAGAGGTCTATAACTATACTTTTGCCAAAACCAATTTAAGAAAACTAAAAAACTTTATTTTAAAATGAAAAAATCCGCCGCATACATTGATGAAGACCATCACATTTTAGATCATATCGCCCCTTTGTGCTATATTTTAAACATCCCTCTTTGTACAGACGATGAAAAAACGCTTACTCTTGCAAAAAAATATTATCCTAAAGTTAAAACCTCTTTTCATCTCAATGTTTTTGAGCATTTGACTAAAAATTTTCAGGCTCTATTTTCTTGTAAACTTTGGCACTCAAGCATTATTGCTTCTCAAAAACATTTAGACCTGATTTTTTGTCCTCATGGCAACTCGGATAAGGGGATTATCGATAAAAAGCTTTTGAGCGCCTATAGTGTGCAAAAAAACGTTTTATTATATGGCGAGCAAATGATTGATCGGCTAAAAAAATTAAAAGTTTTTGACAAGATCAAATCCTATAAAATAATCGGCAACTATCGCTACAGCTATTACCTTGCCCATAAAAAATTTTACGATGACCTAGCAAAAAAAGAAGTCTTTTCTAAGTTAGATCCTAAAAATAAGAACATTTTGTATGCCCCCACTTGGAAAGACACCGAAAACTCTTCCTCTTTTTTTTCTATTTGTAAAAAGCTTATCGATCAGCTTCCCCAAAATTACAATTTAATTATTAAACTCCATCCTTTATTAGAAAAAAAAGAACCGGTTTTATTTTATCAAACTCTTCCGGAAAATCTCCCATCAAATGTTTTGATTTTAGACGCTCCGATAGTTTTTCCGATACTGGATAAAACCGATATTTTTTTAGCTGATTTTTCTTCGGTGGGATATGATTTTTTAATTTTTCAAAAACCGATGTTTTTTTTCGATCATTTACAAAGAAATTCTAAAAACAAATTGTCTTTTCAGCTGCATAAAGCGGGCTATCAAATTTTACAAAAGGACTATGAAAATATTTTTAGTTTTATTGAAGAAAAAATAAAAACTTGGCCAAAGAAATTTGTCAAAGAGCAAAAAGAACTTTATCGATATGCGTTTGGAACCAAAAAGTCTTTAGCTCAAATTAAAAAAGACATCTTGTCAGTATTTTAGAAACCTCAAAGCTTCTGGTCTTTATTTTCAAAATCTAAAGGCGGGATGACAAAAACCGTTTCCAGTTCGTTTAGATTAGAAGCTGTCGGGGTGGCCTCGATCTCATAAACATAATCTCCCTCTTGCAAATCTTGTATTTTAGAAACAATTGCCACTTGAAGTCCCGGTGGAAAAACTCCGTCCATGCCGGTAGTGACCAATAGATCTCCCATTTTCAAAAGTGGGGTTTTAGCAAATCTATCATTTGCCTCTCTAGGCTTGCCCGTTATTAAATCTCTTGCAGGTCCTTCAACATCGGCAAAGTCATAATTAAAGCCGATTCCTTTTAAGACTTGACCTTTGGATCTAAAAAATGGTTCGGAAGAACCTTGCAATTCTCCTTTTGCAAGATATTGATCCTCTTTTTCTTGGCAAAGGACATTTTTTAAATTACCAAGGGTCTCTAAGAAAAATGCTTTTTCTTCAGGACTTTTAAAAAGGTTATCTCTCGCATAAACATGTTCGGATAATGCCTTTACCAAATAATATAAGGACCTGTCTTGGATTTTTCCTCTAACCGCCCTGACTGATGGAATAAGGCCCGAATCGGTAATAAGCCTAACTCTTGAATATTTATACCCAACATATTCTACAACTCCAACTAATGATGAGCCCAAAACAACCGGACTGTTCTTCCCAATGACAAGCCTTCCTAAAGATTCGTTGTTTTTTTCTCCGACATTGATCCAAAGGCTGCTGCTCCAAGACGATGGATCTCGGAAAACTACCCTTGCCGGCATTGATTGCATTTCAAGTTCTAAAACATTTTTGATTTCTTCTGATCTTCTTCTAAAAAACTCATTCCAGTAGATATCATCTCTTTTTTCCGATGAGAGCATTTTAAATTTATCCATTTGCTCATCGATTCTTTGCTCAAAACTTAGCCATTCGTAAAATCCGTCTGCTTCTTCTTTTAAGAATTCATTTTCAAGAGCGAGAGGGGTAGGGTCGAGAGGTTGGGGAATAGATCCTTGCAAAGTTGGAATATTTAATAATAATGATCTACTCTCATCCATTTTTTGCCAAAAAGGCGAAGTTGTTTACCGTCTGCGGTGTCTCTTTCGCAAAAAGCTCAATCTTCAAAGAGCCTTTTGACGTCTCCATGACAGCTCTATATTGTTTATTCTGAGTAATTTCCATTTTTGGAGGATTTTTGTACTTTCCCATATTTTGTTTTGCAGAAGGAGTAGCTGCTTTTCCACTGGCTTGTTTCTCTTCTAATACTGTATTTGTTGAAAACAAAAGGATTATTCCAATAATCACAAGAAGGAGGAAAACAACATAGAGAATGAAACTGTTTAGATGCGGTGTCACCTTTTCTTCCATAGAAGAGGAATGACTAGAACTTGAGAACTTTTGCGTTCTTTTTGATCTCGGTAAACCATTTATCAAAGGCTTCGCTGAGTTTTTGTTGATTTAACTGTATTTTCACTTCTTCTTTTACCGCTGCCGGGTCTGGAGCGTTTTTATACAGTGCTTCATTTTTTGAGATATAGTCGTCTATTTCCTGACTCGATACGGTCGCTTCACTGACAAACAGTTTTTCAATTGAGATTTGAATTTCGATTTGCCTACGGAACATACCTTCGGTCATTCCTTGTGCGGCAAGCGCTTCGGGAAGAGTTGATTTGCCTTTTAATTTCTCTTCTATCTGTTTTATCCGATCATTTATTTCTTGTGTGGTCACC
>JACRNF010000056.1 GCA_016219355.1 Chlamydiota bacterium
CTTTGTTCGAATTGCGGTCGAATGATGTAACTCTTGGGCAAAGAGAATATCTCTGCGAATGCGGACTAAGAATAGACCGAGACTTCAATGCTGCTATAAATATAAAAAATAAGGCCGTCGGTGCGTCGGTCAAAAGCCTGCTGAGCTGCCTGGGTTGCTAGGAGCTATGAAGCAGGAATCTTTCGCCTTTAGGCAAGAGAGGTTCAATTTGCGAGCGACTCTAAATAAGCAATAATTTCATTTGCACTCTTGTCTTGCATTTTTTCTAAATCGGCAATAAGTTTTGTTATTTCACCTTGACCACTTCGTTTAAACAAAATTTCACCTTGGGGTTTAAAGACAATTATCGTTGGCATTCCCCTGACGTCATATTTGTTGCAAAGCTCTTCACATTTATCAACATTTATCTTTAAAATTTTTACCTTGCCGCTAAGATTTTTAGCCCCAGCTTCAACAACCGGTGAAACTCTTCTGCAAGGGCCGCACCATGTTGCATAAAAATCGGCTATTATCGAAGTTGAGGACGAGTTTAGCTCTTTATTAAATTGCTCTGTATTTTGAATCTCTATCGGCTTATCTTCATAATTTTGATTTGATTCCCTGTATTCAGATTTTACAATTTGATTTTGAGGAACCTTTTCTAAGTATTGTATTGCTCTCATAGCAGCTTGGGCCCCATCGCCTGCAGCGGTGATTGCCTGCTTATATATTGGATCGGTAATATCTCCAACGGCAAACACTCCCTTGATAGAAGTTCTATGATCTGAATTAACAACTATATAACCCTTGTCATCAAGATTCAATTTATCTTTAAAAAGGGTAGTGTTGGGAGTAGAGCCAATAGCGGTAAAAACTCCATCAACCATGATATTATACGTTCTTTTTTCTTTGAGATCTTCTACAACAATTTGATTAATTTTATCATCATTTCCATCAATTTTTCTAACCGCAGTGTTATATAAAATGGCAACATTGGCTTTGCCAAGAAGATTTTTTCTATTTTCTGCATCCATCCCTTTAAGTTCTTCTTTTCTAACAACTAGATATACTTTTTTTGCCAGATTAGATAAATAATTAGCCTCTAAAATAGCGCTATCTGAGCCACCAATAACTGCAACATTTTTGCCTTTATACAAGATTCCATCGCAAGTAGCGCAATTAGATACCCCTTTTCCCCAAAAAGTAGCTTCACCTGGGACATTCAAATAATTTGAAGAAGCTCCCATAGCGATAATGCAGCTATAAGCTTTAATTTGCTTAACATTTTGAGACCTTGTTAAATCTCTGATAGAAATAATAAAAGGGGTTGTAGAAAAATCGACATCGATAACTTCGTAAGATAAAAATTTGCAGTTATAGGCATCAACCTGGGCTTTTAATTTATCAATTAGATCAACACCTGAAATTTTAGGCTCAGTAGGCCAATTTTCAACCATGTGTGATTGAGTAATCAATCCGCCAAAAGAGTTTCCTTCAATAATTACCGGATGAATGTCTGCTCGGCAAAGATAAAGAGCTGAGGTTAGCCCTCCAACGCCCGATCCAAAAATTGCCACCGGATAGACTTCTTCAACACTTTCTTTTGCAAAAAGACTAAACCCGAATGACAGGGTCATTAATAATAAATATTTTAATTTGCGAAGCATACACCACCCTCTAAATGTTAGAAACTCTATTTTACATCAAATGTCTGTTCTTAACCAAATTATTTTCATCAAGCATCGGCTATCGTTAAAATGATTATTATCAACAATTAATGATTAAATTTAAGTTTAATAATCGTAAATATATTTTTATTTTTTTATCTGCGATTTTTTAGATGACAGATATTTACAACAAAAGTATTATGTTAAGAGAAAGAAAAAAAACTTTTTTCGGAGACTAATATTAAGCATCAGCAAATGTATATTTTAGACACGACGGAGGTCTAAAAAACATGACAAACGAAGCCGGTTTTGGAAAATTTAGATCGCTCGTTTGGCCCGTTCATAGGCATGAATTAATAAAATTTGTGCCGACATTCTTGCTTTTCTTTTTTGTCGCCTTCAATTATCACTTACTAAAAATCATAAAAGATCCTTTGATCATTACCGCTCCCGAGTCAGGAGCCCAAGTGATTCCATTTTTAAAAGTTTGGGCCATTTTACCATCTGCCATAGGAATGACCTTTTTGTTCACTTCTTTATCCAATCGATTTAATCGAGAAAATATTTTTTATGTTTTATCATCTGTGTTTTTAGGTTTTTTTGTCTTATTTATTTTTGTCATATATCCCAATAAAGAGCACCTTAGCCTAGATAGTTTTTCCAACTACCTAACTCTCAATCTTCCATCCGGCTTCAACGGTTTCATTTCAATTATACGCTATTGGTATTTTTCATTGTTTTATGTGATGGCCGAAGCTTGGAGCACCATCATGCTCTCTGTTTTGCTTTGGGGTTTTGTAATAGACGTTATACCGGTTCCTGAGGCTAAAAGATTTTATTCGCTCTTCGGTATAGCCAGAAATGGGGCCGGCATATTTGCAGGAAAACTTGGGATATATTTCTCTTTACAAATGGAAGGGGCGTCGGACGTCGCCTCATTTTTAGGTCCCAAAGAATCCTGGAACCACACCCTGATGATGTTTGTTTTAACCATCTGCCTAGTCGGTGTAATTATAATGGGCATCTACCGCTGGCTTCATAAATATATTTATCCTGAAAGAAAATTTTTAGGTTTAACCCCTGATAGGTCCAGAAGAGAAAAAATTTCTTTAAAAGAGAGCCTTTTGTATGTTGTAAAATCCAAATATGTCCTATACATTACCATTTTGATTTTATCTTATAACATTGTGATCAATCTTACTGAAGTTTTATGGAAATCGCAACTTAAAGAACTATATCCCGGCGCAGCTGATTATACGGCCTATTTTAGCAAAGTAACTTATTATATCGGGGTGGTAGCAACCATTTTTACCTTTTTGTTCTCCGGAAATATCATCAGACGGCTAGGATGGAAATTTGCAGCTTTAGTTACTCCGATATCTATTTTAATTACCGGGGTCGGCTTCTTTTATTTTCTGTTTGTAAAACAATATCATATCGGCGATATGGGAATAGTTCTGATGGGTCTGACGCCGCTTGGTTTAACGGTATTTTTTGGCTCCCTTCAAAATTGTTTTAGCAGGGCCTTTAAATATACCATATTCGACGATACTAAAGAAATGGCTTGTATTCCTCTTTCCCCTGAAAATAAGATAAAGACTAAATCAGCCTTAGATGGAATAGGCTCAAGGCTCGGAAAATCGGGAAGCTCTCTTCTTTTGCAATTTATGCTGCTCATCTCTGCCACTCCTGCCGCGTGCTCTCCATTCATTTTTGTTATAATTTTAGTCTTGATGCCAGTCTGGTTCTTGGCAATCAACTCTTTATCTAAGAATTTCGAAAAAATGTCCCAGCCGGCAGCTTCTGACAAAGCTACCGAGCCTGTTTCAAATTAAAATTTGTTAAGTTATAAGTTTAAGAGCTTAGTTTCTTATAATATTCTAGCTTGTCATGAAGCTGAAGCTTGAGCTCATCAAAAAGCTCTTTGGCAACTTCAGGATTGGTTCTTTTCAAATATTCAAACCTCATTTGCGTGCTTAAGAACCCTTCCAGATCTTTTGTCGGATCTTTAGAATCCAAATGAAAAGGATTTTTTCCTTCAGCTTTGAGCCTGGGGTCATACCGGTAATTAAACCAATATCCCGATTCAACGGCCTCTTTTTCTTCTTCAACACTCCTGCTCATGCCACATTTAAGGCCATGACTGATGCATGAGGCAAATGCAATAATTAATGAAGGGCCATCATAACTCTCTGCCTCTTGGAGTACTCTTACAACATGGGCTTTGTCCGCCCCCATAGAAATGGACGCTACATAAATATTGCCATAGGTCATGGCAATTAGCCCAAGGTCTTTCTTAGGTCTTCTTTTACCACCTGCCGCATATTTGGCAACAGAGCCAAGAGGCGTCGCTTTAGAAGCTTGACCCCCGGTATTGGAATATAGCTCGGTGTCTAAAACTAAAACATTTGTATCTCTTCCCATAGCTAATACATGGTCTAGCCCACCATAGCCAATATCATAGGCCCAACCATCTCCGCCCACAATCCAAATAGAGGGCTTGGTTAAAATATCGCTCATTTCAATGATTTGTTTAATGCTATCTGTTTGAAGAGCTGTTTTCAAAAGGGGTTTAATTTTTTCCGATATCTCCATCGATTTTTCACCATTTTTGAAATTTTTCAGCCATTCTTCAAAAAGGGCTTTTAACTCATCCGAAATTTTTTCCTGCATCGCTTGCTTAACAAAACGGGCAAGTTTTTCTCGTCTATAATTATTGGCTAAATAAATGCCAAATCCAAATTCGGCATTATCTTCGAATAAAGAATTAGCCCAAGCCGGCCCATAACCTCTGGCAGTTACTGTATAAGGAACGGCAGGATATGAGGCTCCCCAAATAGAGGTGCATCCAGTGGCATTGGCAATAATCATTCTTTCGCCAAAAAGTTGTGTTAAAACTTTAGCATAAGGGGTTTCTCCACAACCGGCGCAAGCTCCGGAAAATTCTAAAAGAGGTTTTTTAAATTGCGATCCTTTTAAGGTGAATTTATTCATACTGCCCCTTAAAGGCAATTTTATAAAATAATCCCAAAGGTTGCCCTCTTTTTCTATCACTTCTTCAATCGGTTTCATTTCTAGAGCTTTTTCTTTGGCAGGGCATACTCTTACGCAATTTTCACATCCGGTACAATCAAAAGGTGTGATGGCAATATTAAATTGCATATTCTGAACATCTTTTCCAATTGCTTTAATCCCTTGATATCCCTTTGGAGCTTTTTTAGCCTCTTCTTCGGTCACTAAAAAGGGGCGGATGGCCGCATGGGGACAAACAAACGAGCATTGATTACATTGAATGCAATTTTCAGGAATCCAATGAGAAACATGCGTCGCAATTTCCCTTCTTTCATATTGGGCAGTTCCAAGGGGAAGTATCCCGCCTGGGGTAAATGAGCTGACCGGCAAAACATCTCCTTCTTGAGCGTTCATGGTATCGACAACTTTTCTGATAAATTCAGGTCTAGAAAGATCGATTTCTTTTTCTTCTAAAGGTGCCTCTTCCCAAGAAGAGGGATATTTAACTTCAGTTAATCCTTTTATCGCTTCATCCAGGGCACTTTGGTTTTTTAAAACTACATCATCCCCTTTTTTAGCATAGGTTTTTTTAATAGCCTCTTTTAATAAAACTAAAGCTTTATCGAATGGTAAAATGTTTGTGAGTTTAAAAAATACCGGCTGCATGATCATGTTGATAAAAACGCCAAGGTTCAATTTTTCAGCTAGCAATGAAGCATTGATGTTATAAAATTTAATTTTTTTACTAGCGATTTCTCTTCTCATTTCAGCAGGAAGATGTATCTGCATTTCTTCTAAAGACCAAGGTGAATTTAGAACAAAAATACCCCCTTTTTTTATACCCTGCAAAACATTGTATTTTTGGACATATGAGGGCTGATGGCAGGCAATATAGTCGGCTTCTTCAATAAGATAGGAAGATTTAATGGGCTTAATTCCAAATCTTAAATATGAAATGGTGACGCCGCTTGTTTTTTTTGAATCATAAGCAAAATATCCTTGAACAAATTTTTCGGTATTATCCCCAATAATTTTAATAGCGTCTTTATTAGAACCCACGGTTCCATCTCCTCCAACTCCCCAAAATTTGCATCTGATGGTATCTTTATCTTCCACGTGAATGGTCTCATCAATATCCAAAGAAAGATGGGTAACATCGTCAACAATACCGACAGTAAAATGATTTTTAGGCTTTGGCAGCTTTAAATTATCAAAAACCGCTTTGATCATACTGGGTGTAAAATCTTTAGAACCCAGGCCATATCTTCCGCCAACAATAATACGATCGTCATGCCTGTCTTGAAAACAAGCGGCTACATCTAAAAATAAAGGTTCGGCAAAAGCGCCGCTTTCTTTAGTGCGGTCTAAAACTGCAATTTTTTTTGCGCTTTTAGGAACAACGCTTAAAAAATGCTCGATTGAAAACGGTCTATATAGTCTGACCTTAACGACTCCAACTTTTTCACCTTTGCTAATTAAATATTCTACCGTTTCTTCAACAGCAGAAGCTCCCGATCCCATAATGATAATAATTCTTTCGGCATCTTTATGGCCAAAATAGTCAAACAGTTTGTATTTTCGATTGGTGATTTTATAAACTTTTTCCATCTCTTCTTCAACAATCTTGGGGACCATGTCATAAAATTTATTGGAAGATTCCATTGCTTGAAAATAAACATCGGGATTTTGGGCAGTTCCCTTTTGGTAAGGATGTTCAGGATTTAATCCCCGTTTTCTATGCTGATCTACTTTTTGCATATCAATTAACGGTAAAATATCTTCATAAGCAATTTCTTCAACTTTTTGAATCTCATGAGAAGTTCTAAACCCATCAAAAAAATGCATAAACGGAACGGAGGATCTAAGTGTTGCCAAATGCGCTACCAAAGCAAGGTCCATGACCTCTTGAACAGAATTTGAGCAAAGCATCGCAAAGCCGGTAGCCCTTGCCGCCATCACATCTTGATGGTCGCCAAAGATAGATAAAGCTTGCCCCGCCAAAGCTCTTGAAGAAATATGAAAAACCGAAGGAAGAAGCTCTCCGGCTATCTTATACATATTAGGTATCATCAACAATAACCCTTGAGAAGCGGTAAAAGTTGAGCTGAAGGCGCCGCTGCTAAGCACTCCATGGACTACTCCGGCAGCTCCCGCTTCGGACTGCATTTCAACAATTTCGACCTCTTTATCAAAAAGATTTTTTTTGCCCTTAGAGGACCATTCGTCGGCAAGTTCGGCCATAACCGAAGAAGGGGTAATGGGAAAGATAGCGCAAACTTCAGAAAAGCCGTAAGCAATGAGCGCCGCTGCAGTATTTCCATCCATTGATTTCATTTTTTTTGATCCCATGAAGTACCTCTTTAGTTGATTGAAGGTTGATATGATTTATTTTACCATTTGCAAAAATAAATATCCAAAATAGATTTGCCTTCAAAAGAATATTTGATAAAAAATGATCAGAAAACCTTGACATATATTACTACAGCCGTAGTATTATATCCAAATAACTAACAAAAT
Source organism: Chlamydiota bacterium (assembly GCA_016219355.1). GTDB lineage: Bacteria > Chlamydiota > Chlamydiia > Chlamydiales > SM23-39 > JACRNF01. The sequence goes on from JACRNF010000056.1 coordinate 7,176, forward strand.
GAGGGTTAAGTGGTAAAACTTGGCTTTGGGGAACTTGAGCTATCCATCTTGAAGATTGTTCGAGATTTAAATCGAGCAACAGTTCGTGATGTGTATGAAAGACTTGGAAAAAATGGTAGCTATACAACCATCATGACAGTGATGAGCCGAATGGCAGATAAAGGCGAGTTATTAAGAGAAAAAAATGGTAAGCAATATGTATATTGGGTTGCTTTACAACAAGAATCTTCTTCCAAAAATGTTTTAAGGCGCATCCAGGATAAAATCTTTGGTGGTAAGGGATCAGCAATGGTCAGTTATTTATTAGAGGCAGATCAAGAGATTTCTGATAAAGAGTTGGAAGAGATTGAAAAACTTATACAAAAACGAAGATCAAAGAGTATCGATAATGGATAAATTTTCATTTTTCACTTTGAACATTTTTATTAATAGTTTTTTAGCATTTTTTACGGCCCTTTTTTTGATAGAAGGAATAATCTTTCTCTTTAGAATCAAGCAAGGCCGGCTTGCTGCCATTTTAAGAATGATTCCGATTGTAAAACTACCTTTAGATTTGTTTTTATATGATTTTTCAAGATGGTCTTTCTATCATGGAGTAAATCCTCTCTCATGCGAAGAAGGAACAAGAAGATTATCAGTTATGTTTGGTTGGATAAATTCCACAACTGAGGGGCTTTTTCTTCCAATAACTTCAGGTATTCAAATGACTACTTCTGAAAATATGACCTTTACTATCGCTGATATAATTGGACAGTGGATAAATTCCTCTTTCCTGAATAGCCTCACTTTATTGTTTCTGCTGATATCTCTTATTTTTTTGATCAAAACAGTTACGAAGTATTGTCACTATTCAGTTGCTTTCCACCTTTTGGCAAAAGATCAACAATGCAAAAATAAAAAAATTCGTAATTCCTATTTAAAGGCTTCACTTAAAAAGAGCCGGTTCAAAATTATAACTTCTTCATTTTTTGCAGGCTCTCCTTTTGTTGCAGGATTTATTTTTCCTATTGTTTATATCCCTACAACTCTTTTTAAAAATCTGTCTTCAAAAGAATATGAAGCGGTTTTAGCGCATGAAATGCAGCACATTAGGCATAAGGATAATTTAGTCCGCTTAATTTTAGATTTCATAGGATCTGTTTTCTGGTGGGTGCCTACAAAGTGGCTTCAAAAACGTATTGAAGAAGGACAAGAAATCGCAAGTGATCTCAAATGTAAAAGCTATGGAGTAAATCCTATCGATTTAGCTTCCGCTATTTGTAAATCTGCCAAAGATTCAATGAACTCGCTTTATCCGGTTTTTGCCCGCCATCTTGCAAAACAGCAAATTCACCAACGCATCGACTTGTTACTACAAGAGAAGCCCGCTCGATTCAGAAAAATGCACTTGCTATTTTCTTGTCTTGCGACTGGAATTGCTTTCTTAGTTATTTTTTTAGGGAGGTTTTGGACCTTCTAAATTTTTGAATTTTTTTAACTTTAAATACTACAATTGTAGTAAGGAGAAATATATGAAAAAAATCGTTTTTTTGTCACTCGCTAGCGCAGTAATATGTCTATCGGCTTTTGCTATTTCGGCTGATTTTCCTATTAACTCAAAGCCATGGGAAAATTTTTCTCAGGATCTAAAAGTTGTCAATGTATATGATCTAACAAATCATGATTTAAATGAAATCATGCAAGGAAAGCGTCCGGAAGTGGCAATTGAATTCTCAGCCGAAACTACTTTGCCTATCAGCTTTTTTATAAAAGGTGATTTGATCAATTTAGTTAAGGGCGAAGGAAATGTTGGACAAATCGAGGTAAAGCAGACATTTTATGCTCGATATATACAAGATGAGTTGATCCTTAGCTCTAATCTCAGAGAATGGAAACCGTTTTTGGAATTCATAACAGGCGAGGAATCAGTATCATTAAGCACTCAAGATGGCCAGCCTTCAATTGTATTTGGCGCTGAGACTAATAAACGCAAGTAAACTTTTAAACATGAACTTGCCCAGCTCCAAAAAAGTTGGGCAAGTTTGTTAAAACCTAGCAACTAATTTCAATTGTACGATTTTTTCGTACGGTTGATTGAGTCATTCATTATTAACGAGTTTAGATTTTAAATCAGAAATATTAAAAAAGACTATGCCGATGACCGGACTCGAACCAGCACTTTGTTGCCAAAAGTAGATTTTGAGTCTACCGCGTCTACCAATTCCGCCACACCGGCATAAAAAACATCTATATAATGCCAAATTTTCTAATTTCTACCAACGTAAAATACCATTTTCGGCACGCACTTGGTTAAATACTAAATTTTCTTTTAAATCCCGATCATATCTTACTTGAATGCAAACATATGGATATAAATGTCGATTGTTAAAATTCCTTCCTTCATTTTTTTGAAAAACTCTTATGAAAATTTCTTTATTAGCATAACCTTGGGAAGATTTACTAAATTGTTGATATTCAATGTTTTTCTTAAAGGCGAGGCTCTCTTTATAAAATTGAAAAATTAAATTTAAAACTTTTTGTGGCTCATTTTCCAGTCCCTGGACATAAAAATCAACTTCGGCCCCAAGCATATGTCTAGACCCGGGAGGTTCTTCAGAATATTCACTATGCATTGGGCAGTTATGACCGCAAGTGATCACTACCCTTTTTTCGGTTTTTCTTTGAATGTAGTTTAAAATATCAAGCAATACAGGATACACCCCCTCTTTTCCATTGATCATGGGTAAAGAATGACGATATCCTTCACAATCATTTAAAAGTTTAGAAGGATCTTTTTTGTCCTGAATAGCCGGATGATGTGGACTCCCTTTGCACCTAAAAAATTCTTTGGTAATTTTAGGAATGGAATTTTCATCCTTTTCAAAAGGATATGGATCCCTCTTTCTTTTTTGAGGTTTTTCAATTGCATGATAAACACTATCATGCTGCCTTATAATATATTCCACTTTGGCATTTTTTCTTTTGATCTCATCATCAGAGGATGTTGAACAAGACCATAAAAAAAACAAAAGTAGATAAAAAATCCTTTTCTTACTCATAAAAATTTCATATAGTGAGTTTAAGCGTTCCTAAAAGGTTAAATAATGTCAGAGTCTCTAATTCATCAGCTGCAAGCGGCGGTCGATAAGGCCCTCCAAAGTAAAAATACCGAGGACGGTTTAAAACATCTGGCCACCGCTTTTTCTTTGTTCTCCAAAGAAACCCATCGTTTAGAGAACGCATATATGATGCTACAACACCGCTTTAAAGCAGTCAATAACGAGCTGGAAAAAACTAATCTTGAGCTGAGAAAAAAAATTTCCGACCTAGGGGTCGTTTCTTCATATTTAGATAATATTTTAAAAAATATTTCTCAAGGAATTGTGTTTATTGATACCGATGGTATTGTAACAACTTTTAATCCTTCAGCTCAAAAAATTTTAGAAAAAGATGAAAGCCAAGTATTATTTACCTCTTTTTGGAACAATTTTGCCGATGATTTTTTTGGCTTTTCCATGAAAACCGCTTTAACTTTGGGCCTGAGTCAAAATTTAAGCTATTTAACATTGAATTCTTTAACCGAAAAAAAAGAAATAGAAGTTCTCACCTCTTTTATTATGAACTGCCCCAAACCCTATCAAGGTGTAGCTGTAATTTTAAGAGATATTACCGAAGTTCAAAAACTTCAGCTCATCGCCAATCGAAACGACCGGATGAAAGAGCTCGGAGAAATGGCCGCAACGGTAGCTCATGAGATCAGAAATCCTCTAGGAGGAATCAGAGGATACGCCTCTTTACTTTATAGAGATCTGGAAAATAGCAAACATCTTCAAGAAATGGCGAGTTTCATCATTGAAGGAACTAAATCTTTGGAAAGACTCGTAAATAATGTTTTGCATTATTCTCGGCCAATCATACTTGCTCCGTCGCAAACCGATCTAGTCGATCTGATTAAAGAATTGATAAAATCCTTAAAAGTCGATCCTTCTTTTCCCTCAAACATTAAAGTTGACCTTCATTTGTCTCAAAATAATTTTGTAATTTTAGTGGACAAACATTTTTTAAGATCAGCCCTTTTAAATCTAATTGTCAATGCCTACCAAGCCATACAAGATGACGGCACTATAACCATATCGTTACTACAGCAAAATAACTTCTGCTGCATTAGCATTTCCGATACAGGACAAGGGATTGCTGACAAAGATTTAGAAAAGATCTTTTCCCCATTTTTTACTACCAAACAAAAAGGGAACGGCCTTGGCCTATCAGAAAGCTACAAAATCATCCAAGCTCATTTTGGGAGTATTGATGTCAGATCTCAAGTAGGCAAGGGAACAACTTTTACTATTAACCTTCCATTAAAAAGGTAAAACATGTCTATAAAAAAAGTCTTGATCGTTGACGATGAGCCATTAATAAGAAGCTTTTTACAAGAGACGCTAAGACGGCAAAACCTTGAAACTTTAACTGCAGAAAACGGCAAAATCGCAATCGACATATTAAAAGAAGAGGCTTTCGATCTGATCATCACAGACATGCAAATGCCTCAAAACAACGGCCTTGATGTTTTAAAATTTGCCAAAGCCCATCATCCTAATACTATTGTCATTATTATAACAGCTTTTGGAAGCATTGATAATGCCGTTGAAGCAATGCAATGGGGCGCTTTTAACTATTTGATAAAACCTTTTTCTGCAGATTCCATTGAAACCATTTTAAAAAAGGTAGATGAGCATCTATCTTTACTTCACGAAAACAAAGCGCTAAAACAAGAGATCGCCTCTTATAAAAATTTTAAAATTATTGCCGAGTCATCCTACATGCAAAAAATTTTGCAAGATGTTGAAAAAATCGCCATCAGCAACGCCCCGGTTTTTATTAGCGGAGAATCGGGCACGGGAAAAGAGGTTATTGCCCATTTAATTCATTATCATTCTAAAAGAGCCAAAAAGCCTTTTATTAAAGTAAACTGCGCTGCCATTGCCGAAACCCTTTTAGAATCGGAATTCTTCGGCCATGAAAAAGGTTCTTTTACCGGAGCTTTAGAGCAAAAAAAAGGAAGATTTGAGCTCGCTCATGATGGAACTTTGCTTTTAGATGAAGTTACTGAAATCCCTCTCAATTTGCAACCCAAGCTCTTAAGGGCCGTTCAAGAGCAAGAATTTGAAAGGGTTGGAGGAACAAAACCTATTAAAGTGGATGTTCGCTTGATCGCCACCTCCAATCGCAATATGAAAGAGGCCATTGAAAAAAATATTTTTAGAGAAGATTTGTTTTATCGTCTAAACGTAGTCCCCATCCATATTTTACCCCTCAGGCAAAGATCAGAAGATATTTTATCTTTGGCTAAATTTTTCTTAGAAAAATTTTGTTTGGAAAATCACAAACCAATCAAGATCATCACTCCCGAGGCTGAGCAAAAACTCATCGGCTACAGCTGGCCGGGAAATGTCAGAGAGCTTGCCAATATCATTGAAAGGACCGTAGTCATGGATTTAGGAGATATGGTCTTAAAAGAGCATTTGGTATTAGATACACCTATTGCCCCCATTCAAACTACTACTCCAATAATCAAAGGAAGAACTATGTCAGAAATAGAAAAAGAGGTGATCTTAGATACATTAAAACAAGAAAACAACAATCGGACAAAAGCTGCCAAAGTACTCGGCATTTCCCTTAGAACACTACGAAATAAAATAAAACTCTATGCGTTAAAAACCTTGTAATATTCTATAGCATTTATTATACTTAAACAACTTGAAAAATTGGATTTTCGGCTTCGTCAAAGCCTCGGGATTTAAAGATCGTAAGTGGGTTCATATTTCTAATATTGACCCACTTACGATCTTTGAATCGCGAGATCTTTCA
>JACRNF010000057.1 GCA_016219355.1 Chlamydiota bacterium
GAATAAATTAAACAGTTATCGAAGGAAAAATCAATTCATCTATTGAGGATTTTTCCTTGGAGGTATAAATAGTTATACCTCCTGCGAAAAAACCCTCAAAATCTGATCCGTTTTTCGCATCGATAACTGTTTAATTTATTCTTTTACAATCCCTTCCTTGCAAAGATCCTTAAAAAGAGCTTGTTCTTAATCAATTTTTCTGTAATTTTAAAATCTTTACAGCAAACTAAAAATGAAATAACCTCTTTAAAATTATTTCCGATAGATTTTTGATAGTAATTGAGTCAAGTATAGATTCGTATTTAGATAGAAAAACAAAGTTGATTGAGCACTTGGCAGAAAAAAGATTTAGGGGAAGTTTCCATGATTTGTTAAGAGACAAAACCATGCGTCAAGAATTATCCTTAAGAGAAATTCAAGACCTTGAAATTAAATATATCGGCAGTAGCTGTATTGAAGAAATACTTCAAGAAAATCGCCCGGATGATGAAGGCTCCTCAACCAGTTTAACGATACAAAGGGCGAGAGCTCATCCAGTTGATACTCAACTTTTTGAATATACTCCCCATACTACTGTGGAGGAGATAAATAGAAGAGAAGAAGAAATAAATTTTAATATGAAGTTGAAATTCGATGTTTAAAAATTTTAAAGGAAACTTAAATTTATCTAATGTTGCGGTAATGTCTACTACTTGCCCACATTTAGAAAAGGATAAAATAAATCCCTGGTTTGAAAGTTTAGCTTTGATAGCTAAGTTCTTTGCCGGATATCAGCTCCAATGGCTTGCAATAGATATTATGAAAAATAGTTTAGTATTAGCTAAGGGCATATCTATACTTTCATTGGAAAATGCATATATTGCTTTATGCGGAGTTATTTATTCATTATGTTCTCTAGCAATATTTTTTTGTAACGCTTGCTTTGATCACTGGAAAAACCTCTCTGATTATTTTAAACATCGTGATGTTCGAGATAGTAGAAAAATAACCGCTAAATGAGTTTTGCATCTTTTTGATCACACCGCTCAAAATTTCTAAGTTGGCAATATTTTTTCGTTTAAGATATTATATTTAAAAAACATTGCTGGGGAGCTTTCATGCAAAAAGACAAAAACGAATTTCAATACGTCTCTAATGAAAATTTAAATAAAATTGTTTTGTGGGCTGTGCAAAAAAAAGACTTTTTGTTTTACGGCTTTGTTGCAATTGTGTTGCTTGGCATTGTTATCTATAAATCAGGGGGATTTTCTCATGGAGGGGTTAAAAATATTGCCCAAGTTGAAAAATCTTTTGGAGAATGGGAAAAATCCTTTGACAATAGATCTTTTGATAGTTTGAAAAGCGAAATTAATAAAAACTCCAGTTTTTTAACCAAATATCAATCTCAAATTGCTCAAAAATTAATTTGGAGAAAAGAGAGCTTTTCTTCTAATGAAGAAAACCTGATAAAAGATTCTATTGAAAGAGTGGAAACCCAAATTCCATTTTATCAAAAATTTGCTAAAACAACACTTGCGATCAGCAATAAAAATTATGGGCAGGCGCTAGATGAGGCCAAAGAATTAAAACTTGCGTTAAAAATCTCTTCCCAAACTCCCATTTTTGTAACTTATAATCTATTAAGGATCGCTTCTTTAGAAAAAGAGCTTAATAATAAAGAGGGGGAACTGGCCGCTTTGGAAGAATTAAACGGTTACATTACCTCCTGCCAAGAAAGCAAAGATGAATTCATTAAAGAATCAATGAATTCTTTTTTAAGCGCCTTGGAAGAAAATAATGTAGAGCTGATAGACTATATAAAGTATAGAACTGCTCAGCTCCAATTAAATTAAGAGGGATTTTCTTCGTCTTTTTTGATGCCTAATGCTTTCATCGCCAGCTTGAGAGATACTCCGGCTAATAGACCAATTTCTGCAAATTGAAGAAATGGAATAAAAATTGCTACAACAACCCTTGCAATTCCAATAATGATCTCGGTAGTTTTATTTTGTTTAAATACAAATTGAAGTAATTTTTTTTCCATAGCTTCGATTTTCTCAGGCAAGGCAAACCCAACTACTGCTCCAATCCCGGCAAAGCTTAAACTCCAACCTGCAGTGGTAAAAAAACCAAAAGTGCTGGATATAGTTGCTATAATTAAAGCAATTACCAAAAAACCTTCGGTTGTATATTTACGAGCAATATTTTCGATCTCTTCTACCGACACACCTTCTTTTATTCTATCGGTCAGCTTGTCTTTTTTAGACATGTTTAACTCCTTCTCAAAAGTTGAGCTTTTAAAAGGTTATCTCTTTTGATTTTGAACCCTTAATTGTTACTTTAAAGATTTAAAATATTTTTTTCAATAACCGATTGATTAATTCGTTCTTTATTTTTTTTTCCAAGATCTTCTAAAATGAAATACTAATTTTCTAAAAGATAACAAAATGGCTAAATTTATTTTAAAGATTCTGTTTTCCCTATTGGGAGTTGCCATTTTATCCGTTATTAGTTTTGTTTTTTTTGCTTTAAGTTCTAAAAATAAATGTTACGTTACTTATCCTAAGGAGCTTAAGATAGAAGATGGGGTAAAAATTGAGAAACTTACCGGAAACGCTCTTGCGCTGCCTGCTTTTGTAGAAGATTTTTCTTTTATTGATATAACCAAAGAACTTAAAGTATATTTCTCTAATCCAAGGCCGGATAGCGAAAATAAAGAGCCTATTTTGTTAGTTGAGCTTGAAACGCAAAACAATACCAAACTTATTTGTCCAAGTCAAAAGCTTTATTTGGCAATTGAAAACAACCATTTTGCCTTTTCCGATACAAAAAGCGCTATCTGGATTACTCCTTATGTGATTGATGAAAAACAGGTTAAAATAGATTTCGAAATTGATATGTCTTGCATGCAAGATCAAAAGCTTGAAAACAAAAAGAGCTCTTTTATAGTTTCAGTTTCGACTTTAAAAGAAGAAATCGCGAGTGAAGAGATTGATAATTTTAAAGCTTTTGCCAAAGCCAAATGGCTTAGTTCGGATCTTTTTTTGCAAAAGTTTAAGAAAGAAGAGATTATAGCTTCGAAGCTAAGATTAGAGATTGATGGTCAAATTGTATTTGCCGCTGAAAATGATTACTTGATTTTCAAAGAAGGAAAGTGGACTAAAGCCGCTTTAGAAGATACCACTTTATATGATTTAGCCAAGATCGGTAAAATTGTAGGTCAAAAAATGCAAATTGAGGCTTGGCAAGCGTTAGGCAATAAAAAATATTGCTTTTTCATTAATTTACAATCTGGCGCGCCTATGCATCAAAGGGCGGAGGATCTTTTTACTAATCTAAGGCTGAGGACTAGAAAACATATCAGCTGCAATTTAGAAAATCAAAGGTTTGTATTAAAAGAAAATGAAATACTTATCAAACGGGATGGAAAGTGGCGGATTGTAAAGAGCGAAGAGGAGTTTTTAAATAAAAGCAGCGATGAGATTTTTGTCTTTGAAAAGATTTTAGAAAAAAACTCGAAAAAATTTTTAAAAGGCTCTTTTTTCAACGGTTCTAGGACCGAATGTTTAGAAGTCGAAGTTCCTTTGACCGCCAATGGCAAACCTAAAGATAAAAGAAAATGATTATGCAAAGATTTTTAGTGCTTATTTTTTTAGTTTTTATAACAAGCATTTGCTCGGAAGAAAAAGGGGATATCATTTTTGAAAAGCAAATAAAAAAGGTTAATGAAGAGCTCTCTTTTTTAAAAAACAAGCTAAAGCAAAAGTATTTTTTGGCGATCGATCTTTTCAATCAGAAGAGCCAAGAGCCGTTACTTAAGCTATACGAAGAAATTAAAGAACTTAAAGCTCAAATTTTTTCTTTAGAAGAAACTTTTAGAAAAGAAAGCGCCTCTGATCAGCTAAAAAATGACGAAGGATATGCTTTTTGGGACCAAGGGGAGACAACTCTTGCAGAGATTGTGATGGAATATGGCTCGTGTGATTATTTATATGTAATCCCTCCGGAAATCGGTTCTATGAAGATTAATCTTTTTTCTACTTTGCCCATACCAAGGAAAAGCTGGAACGAAATGATTGAACTTATTTTGGCCCAAAATGGTATTGGGGTAAAAAAATTAAGCGCTACCTTAAGACAGCTTTATGTATTAAAACATGATCTTTCCTGCATTGAGGCCATTGTCACTAAAAAAGAGGATTTGGAATTTTTATCAGAATCTGCGGCTATTTTTTATGTTTTTTCCCCTCCGATCGAACAGCTCAAAGCAGTTCAGGGTTTTTTTGAAAGGTTTTCTGACATAAAAAGCTCTTCTGTGCAAATAGTTGGCAATAAAGTGGTGATTGTTGCGAGTAAAGAGACAATCAAAAGGTTATTGGAGCTCTACGATACCATTTGGGAAAACCAGGAAGGAAAAGTAGTCAAGGTGTTCCCTTTGACGAAAATTAATTCGGCAGATGTTGAAAAGATTTTGAAAGCTTTTTTCTTAGATAGCGTTAATAGAGGAAAAGGAACGTTTAATCCCTCAGCTTTAGAAGATGTTATTATTTTACCTCAGCCAAACTCCGTGATTTTAATTGGAGAGGCTCCTTTGATCGAAAGGGCCGACAAAATGCTTCAAAATTTGCAAAATCAGTTGGAAAATCCTGAAGAAATGACCATTTTTTGGTATACTTGCAAGCACTCAAATCCTGAGGATTTAGCTGAAGTTTTGGAACAAGTATATAGTTCGTTATCTTCTGCAAGGTTTGAAGATGAGAAAATAAAACCCGATTCCAAAAGTCTTTTTGAAAAATACCCTTCTACTAGATCGATGAATAATAATGCAGCGTCTAATCATAAAATGATTGATTCGGGCAAAAATAATAGCCAATCTTCATCTAAATCATCGAATAATTTTATTGTTGATCCTAAGACCGGGTCGATATTAATGGTAGTAAAAAAAGATGAACTCCCTAAGATTCAGGACCTTTTGAAAAAAATTGATGTTCCTAAAAAGATGGTCCAAATAGATATTTTATTGGTTGAAAGAAAACTGCACGATAGAGAGCAAACCGGTATCAATCTTCTAAAAATCGGTTCTACTAAAAATATTAAAAGTGAAGGCTCTGGCATTAGCTTTAATGCAAACTCCAATGCCGAAAGAAAAGGGCTTTTGGATTTTATCATTTCCCATTCAAAGGGAAATTTGCCTGCGCTTGACATAACCCTTAGTTTTTTAATGGCGCAGGAAAATTTGCATATTAATGCCAATCCATCGATTTTGACTATGAACCAAACGCCGGCTTGCATTTCGATTACAGATGAAGTTTCTATTAATAACGGAGCGGTTGCCTTAGATTCGAGCTCTTCCGGGTTAAAATATGAAAAATCATTTTCCAGGGCTGAGTTCGGTATATTTATCTCGATGACCCCGACTATTCATTTATCCCAGGATAAAAGTGAAGAAAAAGGATTTATTACCCTTCAAACTGATGTGACTTTTCAAACCTTTCAGGAAACTTCTGACGATAGGCCGCCGGTTACTAAACGGCATATTGAAAATGAAGTTAGAGTTGCCGATGGCGAGACAATTATTTTAGGAGGCTTAAGACGTAAAACCAAAGAAAACACCTCGGAAAAAATTCCATTTTTAGGAGAAATTCCTGGAGTCGGCAAACTTTTTGGAACGACGAAAATGACCGATAGCTCAACTGAAATGTTTATCTTTATCACCCCTCATATTATTAAAGACCCGATTGAAGATTTAAGGCAGCTTAAAGAACAAGAGCTCCAAAAAAGAAATGGGGATCTTCCTGAACTTTTAGAAAAATTAACCCAAGCCAAAGAATTGGAAAAGAGCAAAGCCTTTGAAAACAGCCTAAAACTTATTTTCGATGATCATGAAAAACTTTGAAGAAGGGTGCTTGCTAGCAAAAAAACTAGACATTCCGATTTTGGATAGCATTAAAGATTTTGATTTTGTCCAAAAAAGCCAAAAGATAATCCCGTATCTTTTTGCCAAAGAGCATTTGCATTTGGCCTTGGAGGAAAAAAACAATAAAATAGTTGTTGCTCTAAACGATCCTTTAAATTTTGAAGCGATCAAAGAGCTGAAATTTTTGCTTCAAAAAGAGATTCAAATTGTTTTTGCATCCAAAGAGTGCATCGAAGAAGCAATCGAGCTTTGCTATCATCAAAAAGAAGAAGAGACCAAACATCTTTTTGTCTCTTCAAAAGAAGAGCAAAATAATTCTTCTTTGGATGAGTATGATCTTTTAGAAAGATCGGCGCAAAATCCGGCGGTTCAGATTTTAAATGCAGTACTCATGGAAGCTCTTCAGCAAGGGGCCTCAGATATCCATTTTGAGCCTTATGAAAACAAATTAAATATTCGATATCGATTAGATGGCATTTTACAATCAAGAAGGTCTCCTCCATCTGAATATGCTTCACAAATCATCAGCCGGATCAAAGTGATGGCAAAATTGGATATTGCTGAAAAAAGACTACCTCAAGATGGTAGGATCAAATTAAAAATGGGAAAAAGAGAGATCGATTTTAGAGTTAGCACCGTGCCCATAATATGGGGTGAGAGGATTGTCCTTCGTATTTTGGATAAAAGTAATTTGATCTTAGGTTTAAATAAACTTGGAATGGATGATAGGCTCTTAAATAATTTTCAAAAAATGCTCCACTCATCAGAAGGGATTGTTTTAGTGACTGGCCCAACCGGCAGCGGTAAGACCACAACGCTCTATAGCGCCATATCTGAGCTCTCTGCTACTGAAAAAAATATTATTACAATCGAAGACCCAGTTGAATATAAATTATCTAATATTGCCCAAATAGCGGTAAACCCAAAGATCAATTTGAATTTTGCAAGAGGTCTTCGTCATATTTTAAGACAAGACCCCGATATTATCATGATTGGGGAAATCCGAGATTTTGAAACGGCAGAGATTGCTATTCAATCAGCTTTGACCGGGCACCTCGTTTTAAGCACGCTTCATACAAATGACGCCCCATCTGCCTTAACAAGGCTATCTGATATGGGAATTGAGCCCTATCTTTTATCTTCTTCCATTGTCGGAATTTTAGCCCAACGGCTAGTGAGAAAAATATGTGTTCATTGCAAAGAGCTCTATAAACCCACTTTAGAAGAATTAAAAGAGCTAAATCTTGATGTTGATGAGCTTTATTTGGGAAAAGGATGCAATCAATGTTTCAATACTGGATATAAAGGAAGAGTCGGAATTTATGAACTTATGAATATCTCGCTAGATGTCAAAAAACAGATTATGAAATCGGTTGATGCCGAAGAGATAAAAAAAGCGCTGCAAGGTCGCTTTTTCTCACTAAGGGACTCTGGGTCTATCCTAGTTAAAGAGGGAATTACCTCTCCGTCCGAAGTTTTTAGGGTTACCAAAATAGTGGAATAATATGGCTCTTTTTGAATATTTAGCAATTTTGGAAAACGGCAAAAAAACTAAAGGCTCAATCGATGCCGATAGCTTGCAAGATGCTAAAATTTTGTTGCAGCTTAAAAATTTGGCTGTAATCGATATTAAGCAGTTTGTATACAAGGACAAGAAATTTTCCAAAAAAGAAATATTAATGTTCACTGAAGAACTTGCCAAACTATTGTCAGCAAAGCTTCCCTTATATGAAGCTCTTTTGGCCTTAGGAGAAAAATATGACAATAATCCATTAAAAGAGCTTATTTTAGATTTACAGGATAAAGTAAAAAGTGGAGATTCTCTTTCAAGCGCGCTGAAAAATCATCCTAAAAACTTTGATATAATTTTTTGTTCGATGGTTGAAAATGCCGAAAAAAACGGAGGACTGGAAGGGGCCCTTTTACAAATTTCTATCATGCTAAAAAAAGAGCTCCAAATAAAAAAACAAATTGTTTCATCCTTATCATATCCAGGACTTTTACTTGTTTTTTGCATGATTGTTTTAACGGCTCTTTTCTTTTTTGTTATCCCGGGATTATTTGATCTTTTTGAAGGAAGAGAGCTTCATCCTTTTACTCAAATTATATTCTCAATATCTCATTTTGCCATTTCATTTAAAGCCTACTTAGCTACGGCTTTTATTCTGTTTATTGGGCTAATAATAGCTTTTTTTTCCCTCCCTTTATTTAAGAAAAAAATAATTGGACTGATTACTCGATTGCCTTTGATCCATCCTTTTATGTTAAAAATTGCGCTCATTCGCTTTTTTCGATCATTTTCGACCCTTTTGGCAAGTGGGGAGTCTTATGTAAACGGTATCAATCTTGCCATAAATGTCATTACCCATCCTGAACTTGAAAGAGAATTAAAAAAATTAAGTTCTCAGCTTAATCAAGGGAAAAAATTGAGTGATCTTATAAAAAATATTTCAATAATGCCTCCATTAGTTTATCGGATGATGGCGGTTGCTGAAGAGGCTTCCAATATGGAAGTTATGTTAAATCATATGGCCGACATTTATGAAGACGAGTTGGAGAAAAAACTTGCACAAATCACTGTAATGATCCAACCTATTATGTTGCTGATCTTAGGAGCAATTGTAGGGTTGGTTGTTTTATCGGTATTATTGCCGCTTACCGATGTTAGTTCATTTGCGGGCAATTAAAAAAAGAGGATAAATATGCAAATATTACAAAAAAGAGCCATTACTTTATTAGAGATCATGATAGTTATTTTCTTAATCGGACTCATCGGCGGGGTGATGGGTTATAACATGAAAGGATCTTTAGAAAAAGGGAAAGCTTTTAAAACCGAGCAGGCAATAAATCAAATACGAGATATTTTACTATTAGAATATGCAAATGGAGGAGATCTTACTGCGATAGCGAACAATCCCAAAATTTTTTTGGAAAACTCAGGGTTAGTTAAAGATGTTGATGCATTACTGAAAGATGGATGGGGACAACCCTTCAAAATTGTAAAACAAGAAGAACCTACCTTAATTAAGGTCTCATCGCATGAATATGACAACTACAAAGATAGGGTAAAGGCAAAGGAGGAGAAGGCGGCTAAAGCCTCGGAAACTCAAGACACAAATAATGCGCAGACGACAACTAAAAAAACCTAGCAGATTCCGAGGTAAAAAACCCATAGCTGAAGTTCGAAAATCTTTTTTTACTCTCCTTGAGATTTTTTTAGTTTTGGTCATAGTGGCCATAAGCTCTTCGGTTATTGGGGTTAAAATAAATACACTTTTGGATAAGTACAATTTTGAGAGCTCTTTTAAAAAACTTAACAATTATATTGGGTATTGTAAGGAAATATCTTTTGCCCGCCAGGCTGACATCTATTTGAATTTAAAAACTTCAACAAACGGACTTATCTGCCAAATAACATCTGATGAAGATAAAGCTATTTTCCCAAGCGTAGAATTGAAAATTGAGCTTTTGAAAAATCTATTTTTTAAAGAGCCATTAGATCAATTAGATGTTGTTTTTTCTTCAACTTATGATGTTTTGCCCAAAGTAGAGCTTAGCCTTTGCGATGGAAATGAAAAAAATGAAAAAACTCTTAAAATAGGTGAAAAATAATTTTCAATAAGCTTTATCCTCATAGGATGCTGATAATAAATATGTTATAGCAATATATAGCAGCTAAAATTGTTTTGTTGATCAAGAGATAAAGCTTGTTCAGTTTGAATTGTTAGGTGTTGTCTTGTATAAAAATCCTTTTTTTTCTAAGCTTAAAATAATCATCATTTGAGGCCTTTTTTATGAAATATTTCAAACTTTTTTTAGCATTAGCGCTCTGCTCTATTTTTTTTAGTTATGCCAAAGATAAAAATGAAAACGTGATCTTAAAGCAAAGACAGCCAAACTGGAGATCGGAAATTGTTAAATCTTTCCCTAATAAAGTGGTGGAAGTAATAATGTTTTATGCTCCTGATGACCAGGGAGAAAAACCTGTTAAACAACTTTCGTTTTATGATGATGGCAAAATGAAGCAAGAGGTGGATTTGGATGTAGTATCGCAAGAATCTGAAGGATATAAGGTTTGGAATAGCGTGGTTGCCCCAAATGGTTATTGTCTTGATTTTTTTAAAGACGGCTCGGTTCAAAGAATCACCTATTATGAAAAAGGGCTTTTGCAAAATGAAGCAAAAGAGTTTTACGCTGCAAACAAGCTAAAATCGGTTTTCAATTATAAAAATAATAGATTGGAAGGAATAGCCACAAAATATTTTGAAAGCGGCGATAAACAAGATGAAGCTCATTATATTAATGGAGAGCTCGATGGCGACTGTATTTCTTATTATCCCAAAGAAAAAAGAGCATTGCTTCGACATTTTGAAAATGGGAAATTACAAGGGGCTCAAACCGAATGGTATGAGAGTGGCGCAATCAAATCCAAAAGGATTTTTAAAGACAATCTTTTAAATGGAGATGGAAAAAATCCTGCAGTTGTAATTTATGATGAAAATCACAACATCATTGAAATGGTGGACTTTAAAGCAGGCCTAGCGGTTGGGGTTCATTTAGGATATTACTCAAATGGCAAGGAAAAGTATAAAGTAAATTTTGTAGATGGGAAGAAAGAGGGTGTTGAAGAATTTTTTTCTGAAAAATCAGAACTTATTGGTAAGGGTGAATATAAAAATGGTATCCCTGTTGGCAAGCACTATCGAAAATATTCAAATGGACAGCTTTTTTATGAAACCGAATTTGATAAAGATGGCAATCCAATAAAACCAATTCAAGAATTTAATGAAGATGGAAAAAAACTAAAACTTTATTCCTATAAACAAAGTAAGTTAGATGGTCCGTACAAAGAGTGGTATCCTGATGGCAAACTCAAAATGGAGCTAAATTATTCAAGCGGCGCTTTTGATAAAGAACAAAAAGAATATTTTCCAAACGGCCAAACCAAAGTATCGTCCAATTTTGATAATGGTAAAAAAGTGGGTTTATATGAAGAGTGGCATGAAAATGGCATCTTAGCTAAAAAACTTCAATTTAAAGATGATGAGATCGACGGACAGTATGCCGAGTGGTATAACAATGGCAAGCCTAAAGTCGAAGCCAACTATAAAGATAAAAAAATGCATGGCTCTCAAAGAGAGTGGCATGAAAATGGGCAACTGAGACTTTTGGTGGAATATGCAGATGGCAAGAAAAATGGATGGTATAAGGAATGGAACAAAAACGGCGAATTAGTATTTCAGGCCAAACATGTAAATGATTTAGTAGAAGGAGAGCTTATTGCATGGTATCAAAAAGATAAACTCAAACAAAAGCTAAATTTTCAAAATGGCAAAATGCATGGCAAACAAAAATGGTTTTATGAAAATGGAAAAGTGCAAAAAGAGGGTTATTTTGAAAACGATCTTTTAGAAAAAGAGTTGAAAGGTTTTTATGAAGACGGATCCTTGCAATTTGCCCAAAATTTTAAAAAAGGAAATCCAATAGGACAACAATTTGAGTATTATCCAAAATCGGCCAAAGATAGTCTTTATGCCAGAATTTCTTTTTTTGACGAAAGTGGCAAACAGCATGGGGAGCAGCGCACTTTTTTCCAAAATGGTGAAACCCAGTCCATAGTTTCCTTTGATCATGGAGAGCTTCATGGAAAAAAAGTTCTATGTGATGAAAAGAAAAATGTTTTAGAAGAAGCTTTTTACGAACATGGCAAATTACAAGGTCGTTTTATCCAAATGCTAAATGATGGCAAAAAAATTGTTTCTACTTATAAAAACAATCGATTGAATGGGCCGTACTCTATTTATTTCCCTAAAAAAACTGATAAAGAGATTCTTTGTGTCCAAGGTACTTATATAAATGATAATTTGGATGGAGAATTGCTTGAATTCAATGAATCTGGAACTAAAATAGTTTCAACGATGTTCAAAGCGGGTAAAAAAGAAGGAATGGCCTCTATTTTTAATCCCAATTCTACTCTTTATACGACAGTTGAATTCAAGAATGATAAAAAAAATGGACTAACAGTCCAATATTTTCCGAGTGGTAAAGTATTCAAACAAACTCTTTTTATAAATGATCTTAAAGAGGGAGAAGAAAAATCATTTTTCCAAAATGGTAAAGTAGCCGGTATTTGTTATTATCTAAATGATAAATTGCATGGAAGAAGCACCTATTTCAATGAGCAAGGGGTTTTAGTTTTTGAAGGGGAATATCAAGAGGGCCTTCGCCAAGGTAAAGTTAATAAATATTATGACGATGGTTCGATTTGTTTAGAGCAGTTTTTTAAAGATGACAAATTACATGGAATCAAGAAAAAATATGACAAAGATGGAAAAATACAAATTTTCCACTATGATAATGGAGTCTCTTTAGATTAAATTCTGAAGGGACTCAAAGCAAGCTCTAAAGAGTTAATTTTTAGAGCTGTTTCGTTTTCAAGGTTTGGGTTGGTTACTTTAAGTTTTTTTGCTGAGCTTAAAACGGCTTTTAAGACAATCTCTTTGAAACAAAGGTTAGATAAGGTTTTTTCTGGGTTACCATTAACTATTTCTTCTAGCTTACTAGCTAACTTATAGGCCTCAGAAAAAATGGCAACTAAATCAAATTCATCGCTATGAAGGGAAGCATCACAGTATTTATCTATAAATTCTAAAAGAGCGCGAGGGTAGTGAGGAGTATTTTCAAATCTATTTTTTAGAGTATCAAAAAGCTCTTTAGTGATATCTTTTGCAAGTGGTAGGTTTCCGCTGTTTTTGGCTTCTTTAGCCAAATAAAGATAATCATCAATTTGAGATTCATAACTTTCAACGTTCCACCTTTCTCTTAAATATTCTATTGTAGGAGGTGTTAAGATTTCATAATAAAAAGGAAGACTACCTCTGCCCACAGCCGCCATGTTATTATCCTTAACAGCTATAACTGTTGTTGATAATTAAGAATCTTATTATAACATATTTTTGATTTATATTAAATTTAAAAATCAAAATTAAGTATTTTTAGTAACATATTGATGAAGTAGCGATCCCCCGAATCTTCTGGTATCTTTTAAAAATAAAGAGGGAACAATAGTATCTCTTTTAGAATAAGAGGGTTCTTCTAAAAAAATGATACCGCTAGTAGATAGTAACTTGTTATCAACTATTTTATTTAAAATATCGTTGATGTAGCCCGGCTTTGACTCAAAAAAGATAAAAGGGGGATCAATTGTTATTATGTCAAAAATATTCTTTAATTTTTCCACTTTCTGCAAAGCATCGCCAAAAATTATCTTGGAGTGATTTTGAAGATTAAAGCTTTCTAGGTTTTTAATGATAAAATTTATGGATTCTTTGCCGTTATCGATAAAGGTGGCAAATTCAGCGCCCCTTGAAAGAGCTTCAATTCCCATTGCTCCGCTTCCTGCAAATATATCTAAAAAATTGGAATTTTCAACTAAGTTTTGGCATATATTAAACACTGCCTGACGAAGCATTGAAGAGGCTGGCCTAATAGATTTGGGCGCTTTTAGGGCTCTTCCTTTAAGGAAGCCGCCCATAATTTTTAAACTCATTTTGTTACTGTATCAAGTAGGTTTTTTGCTTCAAAAAGATGTTTTGGATTTCCATCTACAAGAAATTGTTCATAGCAACGGGAAGATTTTTTTTGTACCCAAAGAGTTTTTAAGGTGTTGGAAGATTCTTTTGCGCTGTCAAAAGAGATTTGTTTTTGAATGCTGAGCCAATCTTTTGAGTGTTTTCCCTGAATGACCAGAGTGAAATCTTGTAGTTTGGTACAAGAGCCAAAAATAATATAAGGTTCATCCAAATAAAGGTTGGGAAATTGATTAGAAGGATATAAAGTAATTTTATTTAAAGGGTCTTTGGAAACTGTGGTGGTGACAATATTTTTGGCGATAGGAAAATTTAAAGACTTAACCAGCTTTTGTAGCTTTCTTTTAAGCCCGTTGGTGTTAGAGGAATATAAAAGCTTTCCCTTATTGATTGAACTAAAAAAATCTAATAAATTTAAATTTTTGTCTTCGCAAAGAGCTAAAGAATAGATGCAAAGATTTCCCTTATTTTGCTTAGACCATTCATTAATAAACTTATAGTTTTTAGCTTTACTTAAATCTTCACCATTGGATATGAGAATTGCAATGTTGATCTCATCATCCTTAGGTTTGTCCGAGAGGAGTTTAAATAATGGTAAGGAAAAGTTGGTCGCGGAAAAGAAGCTGCCTAAATTTTGATTAAATAAAAAGCTTTTGGCTCTGCTAATAGAGCTTGAGTTTACGTTTAAAGCAGAACTTGAGAGCTGGTCCATTTTTGAATCAAAGGCCAAGATATTAAAATTATCAGACTCGTTTAATAAATTAAGAGAAGATAAAATGGCATGCCTAGTTTGTGTCAGACGATTTTTTTGGATGGAATTGGAACGATCGATTAAGAAATAAAAATTTTGTTTTAATCTTTTGTAGTTAAGATTAGGTTTTGGAATTAAGGTAATGGCAAAAAGATACCCTTCCTCATTTTCTTTGGGAGTAAAAGAAATGTCCATGTCGAAATCTTCTTTGCAAGTAATGGTAGTTAGCTCTTCTAATGTCGGCATTTGAAAAAGAAGGGGTGTATTGGCAAAGAGGAGTAATGGATGAGAGGAAGTGGTTTTCAAAGAAAGAAAATCGGAAATATTTTTAATGGTGGAATCTAAAATAGAACTCGAAACAGTGTTTTCCTCTTCTTCATTTAAAAAAGTGGATGGCAAGCTCTCAAACGAGGCCGACTGCGCTACAGGGATGTTTTCAGAAAGTAGAGCTGAGTAAATGTGAGGGGCAATTTGTCCTGCGTTAGAGATTTTTTCAACAAAAGGAAAAGATTCTTCTTTTTTTAAAACATCTTGACTCGAAATATCTGGCAAAATGAGTTTTTCTTCAATTTGCGAAAGTTGAAAATCCAAACTATTTTGAGGTTGGCTTTCTACTTGAATAAGGGTTTGTTTTTGAGATTCTTTATGAGCAAAATCAACTGTTTCTTCTTGGGGTTGAAAACTCGGCAAGTTGGAGGAAATTTTAGTGGTTATTTGATTTTTTGATTTTTGATGAAAAATCATATTTAAAATTTGTCTCGGGCTTTTTTGAGGAAGAGTTATGGAGTTTGTAGTAGCGATATGTCTTTCAGAATGAAAAAAAGAGCGGATGGCATGATTGTGCAATACAGTAAGCGCTATGATATGAACAACCATAGAAAAAACAAGACAAAAAACAACTATTTTTTTGTGTCTTTTATTTTGGGGCAACTTTTTCGTCCTCGTGGAAAGTTAAATTTTGTTTTATCCTATCAAAAAGATAGGAGGTGGTATCTAATTTATCACAAAGAAGCTTATTTAAAAGAGCTTTTGCTTCTTGGATCAAAAAATCCTTATTTTCAATTTCGGCCTGGGCTAGCATCATTTCGGCATCGATAAGCATCATATAAGCTTGATAGATCTTATTTTTTTTATCATCATTTTTTCTGCCTAAATGATAGTCTTGGGACAAAATATCTTCTTTAACAGAAAAATTTTCTTTAATACGTGAGAGCAAGAAAAGTTTCTTTTCATTTCTTTGCTGCTTGGAAACTAGATTGCAAAGCAAATCGACATATTCCAAAGAGGCTTGCAAGTGGGCCGGCTCAGATTTAATATTTTTTTTCAGGCTTAAGTCTTTGAGCTCTGTAATAATAGTTTTTATGGTTTCATTTGAAAGGTTGAAATCTTTTGGATCAATCAAGCTAAGTTTAGTCCTGGCTTCGTGTAAAATGACAAATGGTACAAAAACAGAATCAACATTAAATGAAGGTAAAAATTCTTTATAAAGAGAGAGGGCTTTTTCTTTATTATTTGAAGCAACATACACTTTTGCCAGTTCAAAAACCGCCTCTTCTTTGTATGAGGTTAAATTGTTTTTTCGATAGTCATTTACAAGCTGTTCTAATAAAGCTAATTGTTTTTCACTATCGTTTTTAAACTTGTGCAAGTTCGCAAGTTTTAACATTGCTCCTTCAGTTTTAGTAAAATCGCTGTTTTGTTTTAAATAATTTTCTAAAAGCAGAATGCATTGGTCAGCTAAAAATAAAATCTTATCTTTTTCGGCAAGATTTTCTTCAATGCAGGTATTGGTCTTATCATAGAAGTAATCGGCAAGCCAAAGAAGGTTGTTAGGCAAGACTTTAGTTGGATCTTGATTATAAAGAAGGAGTAAATTTTCAGCGGCAGAATCGATTAAAGGTTGTTTTGGCGCTTCCTCTTTAGCCCTCTCTATGTATGTATTAAAAAGATGCATTAAAAAAGGGCCGTTTTCCCTAAGCTTGGGATTTAATGCCAAAGCTTTTTTGCCGTTTTCACAAAAAAGTTTGGGATCATTTTTAACGTTTTTATTTATGTAGGCAACTAAAAGGGTCATTTCGGCTAGCTGCTCCGATGAAAAAATCGGTTCTTTGTAAGACTCGTTTTCGCTTAATAAATGTGAAAATTCTTCAAAGGCGTATCCCACATCATTTAGTTCATATTTGGTTTTTGCTAAAATAAATCTAAAGAGGGATTTTTCTTTAATGGAAAAATTTTGAAGTTTCAGTAAATCATTTAAATCGTCCACTAAAATATTTTTATTTTTTACCATCTCTTCTTGAGTAGATGAGGCAATAATTTTTAAAGAGGCGTTTATCAAGCATTTGGCCGCTTGGGCCATTAGCTTGCTTGAGGTAAAATTATCGATAAAAAATTTTAAGTTGTCTTTGGCTTTAGCAAAGTCTTGCAGCTCATAAAGCAGATGGGCATATTCATAATGATAATTTTCTTTTTCTTCTAATGATAAAGAGGTTGCTTGGATCGCCTCAAAATCTTGTCTAGCTTCTTGCAATTTTTGATTTTTTTTATTTAATAGCCCTTTGGCAAAAAGGGCTTTTGTCATTTCTTGATCTTGGCCAAAGAGCTCTTTAAATTGATTGAAGGCCAAGTTGAAATTGTCAAGATTGTTAAGATGAAAAGAGCAGTTCATAGAAGTTAGAAGAGCTGTTTTCACATATGGAAGGGCAAGGTTGGCATTCTCCAAACTTAGGTTCAGTTCTATCAAAGCTTTTTCATAATCTTTCATTTCGACCAAGGCCTCTGCCATAAAAAAATGAGAAAGTTGCAATTTGTCTTTGGGCACGGCATGGGCTAAAGAATCTTTTAAAAGCAAAAGTTCGTCATATTTTTTTAATTCCAAAAGTAAAAGCATCTTATTGAAGGCAGCTTCTTTTGATTTGTTCTTTTTAGCTTCAAAAACTAAAGAAAAAGTTTTTAGCGCTTCTTCTTTATTAAAACAAGCTTGGACGGAGGCAGCTTGAAAGAGGTAATCTTCTTTTTTATTGGGATTTTTTTCAGCAAGCTCAAAATAAAACTTTGCGGCAGTCTCATGTTCTTTTAAAGCGGCGTGGATTTGAGATAGATGCTCTATGGCATCATTTTCAAGAACGCTTCCTATGAGCTCTTCAAATTTGCCTTTAGCCTCTTTTAAAAGAGCTGTTTGGTTATCTTTATCAGTTAAAGCTTGGTTATAGATGGATTCGGCGAGCAAAAGTTTAATTTTAAGATTTAATGGGCTCTCTGGGTTTTTTTGCAGGTAAGATTCACACTCTTCTTTTATTTTTGCAAAATTTTTCAGTTCAGATAAACATCTTAAAAAATTAACAGTGCTTTTTTCTTTAATTTCAGCAGATTGAATTTTTTCGAAATAATTGATTGCCTGCGAATAATTTTTTTCATTGGTTAAAATATTGCCCATGATGGCAAAGAGGTATTCATTTAGTGAGCTTTCTTTATAGGTTGTTAGATATTCTTCTATTTGTATTTTTACAAGATCATATTCTTCATCTTGGAAGAATTCAGCAATTCTTCGTAAGAAAAGAGCTTCTTCCTGGGTTTTTGCTTTGGGAAAAAATTCCTCTGCTGATATTGAGCCGAAGAAGCAAAAAAATAAAATTATGGCAATAGATTGTTTTCTCATTTAGGAAAGCTCCGCTTGTCTTTTTTCTAACCTATATCTAATTATACTCAAATAACATTAATTATAAAGAGCCGAAGAAAAGATAAAAAGATTAAAAAATTATATTGAGTCTTCAAATAATTCTTGAGTTTGCAGCGCTCCGTAATGGGCGAGTAGATCATCTGCTTGTTTAAATTGCCTTTTTACAAGCACTTCATACACTTGCAGACCCTTGGCATTTTGGCCTAGCCAGAAATACAAAATTCCCAATCTAAATAAAATGTTTTGATCCTCAGGGCAGAGTTTGATTAAAAGCTCATGCTCGATTTTTTCTTCTTCAAACATTTTCAAGCTTCGATAAGATGAAGCTAGCTGCATATGGACCCAGGGGTCATTTGGGGCGTAATCGTTTAATATTTTGTATTCTTCTATGGTGCAATTTAGGCATTTGGTAAATTTTTCTTCTAAAATTTCTTTATAAGCAGCTGATAACAAGTTGCTTTGTTTAGCCTGGAAATAAAGGGTGGACAACGTGGAGTAGGCATTGGCTAAAGAACCATGAACTTCCAAATCGGTAGGGGTATGTCTAATTTGTTCTAGATGCTCGGAAATTGATGAGTAAAGGAGCATTTCTTTAAATTTAAAACCATCTTCTTTATGCAAAAAACAGCTAAGTTTATTGACAAGAGGAGCAAAAACAAGCAGGTTTTTAGGCAAAGAATAATAGTGTCCTTCCAGATTTTTTACCTCTTTTGTCAACCTTAGGGCAGCAGTTGCAACGCTTAAATGATGTTCGGCAGCGCCAATGGGAACCGACATTGCTTGCCTACAAGAGGTGATGAACCTATCTTTAATCAAAGTTAATTGATCTGATTTTTTTGCCTGGAAATAAAAAAAGAGGACAAAATAGGTAAAGCAGCTTAAAAAAATGCTTCCCAGGCTCAAAGCTAGCAAAGAAGATTTTACTAAAAGGGCAAACAAAATGGCAAACAAGAGAAGCTCTACCGATAAAATAGTCAATAAGCAAAGGTTGAACAGGGCAAAATTTTGTAAAACTTTCTTAAATTGCTTTAATGTATTTTGATAGTTTCTGCCGGCTTCTTTTTGAAAAAAAAGCCTATCTAAGTGAAAAACCTCAGATTCATTTTTAGACATCAAATCGATCATTTTTTTCCCGGTTTCTTAAAATTTAAAGCTACAATGCTTACAAAAATCGCTAATTTTGAAAAGGATTTTCAAAATTATTTTCCGGTATCTACCATGTAATTAATGATTCTTTGGCTGACACCTGCTTCTTGCATTCTGGTAATTTGAGCTTGGTTTAAACTGTAAGTAGTGTGGCTATTTTGGATATAGCGAATAATGGTATCATCGCTCACGCCTCCTTCTGATAGTTTTATGATATCTCCCACGGTCAAAGGCTCATTCCTATCCATTCTTTCAACGGTTCTTGGGCTTGATTCATTCATGATTTTGCGATCTTGTTCATCTAAAGCGGCTCCAACCAAAGCGCCTGCAACAACTCCTGCTGCGCCTCCGATTAAAGCTCCTTTACCTCCGCCGGCAATACCTCCGACTCCTGCGCCGAGAGCGCCTCCGGCCAAAGCTCCGGTTCCGGTTTTAGATTCGCATCCTGCTAATAAAAATGTCCCGACAATAAGAACATTTACAATAATTTTTTTCATAGTTCCTCCGAATAAATCTTTAAATACACTCAATAACGCGAAAAAAATTAAATGTCTACAATTATTCACAAAAAGACTCATTTGGTTCATGTTCTTTAAAACGATAGCCGATGCCTCTAACGGTTTCAATCAAATTGAATTTTGGCCCCAGTTTTTTTCTCAGCGATGCTATATGGACATCGATATTACGATCGACAATAAAGGCATCATCATTATTGACATCATCTAAAAGTTGATTTCTAGAAAGAACTTTTCCTTTATTGTATAAAAGGCGTCGTAATATTCCGAATTCCGATAAAGTAAGGGGGATATCTTTATTTCCCTTTTTTAAAAGATAGCGATCAACTTCGAGTATAAACTCTCCAAAAGAGACGTTTTTGTTTTGTTTTTGAATTTCCTTACCCCTTCTTAACAGAGTCTTAATTTTCGATAGCAAGATTTTGATAGAAAAAGGTTTAGTGATATAATCATCGGCTCCGAGCTCAAGGCCCAAGACGATATCTAGCTCATCGGTTTTTCCGGAAACAATAATGACCGGTATACTTCTTAACTCGATTGAGCTTTTAATTTTTCTGCATACATCAAAGCCATTTTGTCCTGGAAGCATTACATCTAAAATTACCATATCGGGTTTTTCTCTTTCGATTGCTTTGTAACCATTAATTCCGTCTACTTCTACATGAAGTTTATAGCCTGCAAGCTCTGCTTGTAGTTTTATTATTGTTGCGATTTCTTCTTCGTCTTCTATTAGTAGGATCCTTTTTTTTTGACTCATATATATACCTCTTGTTCTGTTGAAGATTCTAGAGTTGGCATTATAAGAATAATTTTATTTTAATTTTTTTACACTCTTTTTTTTAAAAAACTTTCTTCGGAGGCGTGTTTAAAAAACATTTTACCCGCAAGATCATTCTCAAGTGATGCGTTTTGAAATAGCTGAAAGACAATTGTTTGAGTAAAGTTCCCGCATTAGTTTTGCAATCAAAAATCAAACAAAGCTAATGGAAAACAAAATAATATTTAATGTTATTAAAAAAATATCTTTACAATAAATTTAAAAAATTTAGAATATTCTTTGTAAATTTTTTATATAAGGAGTATTTTTATGCTAAGATTTACATTTTTGATGATTTTGAACATTGCCATATTTAGTCTTTTCGGCAGTGAGAAAGTTTTAATTAAACAGCTGAATAGCCAAGATTCGGCATTTTCACAAATAGTAGATGGGAAAATCTATTTGAACCCAAATCGTCTAATAGAACGAGATGGAGTTACCTATTTAGAGACCGATGCTTTGGAGTATTTGCCAATTTCCGGTCTTTTTGAAGACAATGGGGGCTCATTTGTTTACCAATTATCTCAAGTTAGAAACGAAAAAGAGGAAATTGTTGGTTATGTTGGAGGCTGTAAAAAACAAACAGTTGATCCAAAATATCATCTTGTAAACGGACCAGAGACAAGTCAGACGATTATTGTTCGTAAATATACTGATCAAACAAGAAGTCACACAATGCTTCGACGTTCATCGCATGATAACAATAATACAGTTGAGCATTATGGTTCTGAAACTACATTTACGGCTGATTCTAATAATGGGGGTAAAGTAGAGTCTGGAGGATATTATTCAGAAAAAAACCGAGATGATGGTTCAGAAACAAAAGTTTCTGGGGGCGGTTATGTTAATGTAGATACTAATGGAAAGGTTTCAGGAGGAGCCGAAATTACATTTACAGTCAGTAAATAATTTTTTCTGCACAATAGTTTGATTAAAAAATTATTGTGCAAATTCATTTTGCAAAATATCATTCTCATAAGTTTTGAGATATAAAAATTATAAAAGGGGTAAAGTGATAAATGAATTTTATTAAAAAAAATATGAAAGGAAAAAGATTTATTGCTTTAATCTGTTTTTTGATTTTGAGTTTTTTGATTATCATTTTTATTAGATTTTTTATCGATTCTGAAGGATATCATGTTTGTATCCCGGTAAAATTTAATTCTGCTAACCTTCCTGTGGCAAAAGTCCAAATTGAAAAAAAAGAATTTTATTTTTTAGTCGACCTTGGAAGCGGCATTCCTCTTAGTGTAGATCATGAAATCTTGAAAAAAATAGTAGATAAAGAATCTTTGGGTATTGCAACTACGATAAATATTCGAGGAAATGAGTATAAGACTCAATCTTATTTTATTCCGAGGTTAAAAATAGGAAATTTGTCATTTGGTTTGCCTAGAATTCGAGAAATCTGCGATGAAGATATTAATAGCAGATCCTACGGAATACCTCTAAAAAAGACTTTGGGAATCGTAGGTAGGCCTTTATTAAACAAAGTCAATTTACTATTGGATTTCCCTCGCTCTCGTATTATTGCCAGTAATCAATTAAATAAATTAAAAAAAATGGGGTTTGACCTTTCTTGTTTTACTAAAGTACCCTTTGAAAAAGGGAATGCGGGCATAATTATACTAATAAATACAGATTTGGGCATCAAAAGATTTTTGATTGACTCAGGTAGTACTAGCACGTTAATTAGTCCAGTTTTTTTTAAAGGTATTGAATTATTCAAAAAAAAATATGACATGTTCGTCTTTACTTCTTTAAAATTTTTGATCAAAGATCAAGATTTTGGAAAAAATGATTTATGTCTCTTGAATTTTGATGCTGCGAATTTTGATTTTGATGGCATTCTCGGCATGGATTTTTTAAGGAAACATACTATGTACATAGATTTTGTTAACAAATTTGTCTACGTTAAAAAAGAAGAGTGATATGAAAAGAAAAAAAATTATTTTTTTAATTTCTTCGGCCTTAATAATCATTTTATCCGTCGGTGGGCTATGGCATTATTTTAGTCCCAAAAAAATTTGGTTATGTATGTTTGTAAATCTTTCCTCCTCTGAAACGCCTTTACATCAAATGACAATCGAAGGGGAATCTTATCCTATTGAAATTTCATTGAGTTCGTGCGGTAGAATTTCATTACCCAAGGAGATTTTGGACAAAGTCAAAGATAAACGGCCAAAGGGAACGAACAAATCAAAAGATATTCAAAATAATGAATATGACTTACCGGTTTATATTCTTCCAAAAATCGAAGTAGCCGGCGTTACATTTTATGAAGCAGAAGTTGAAGAAAAAAATGAAAAATTTCGAGTGAATGCGCTTTTGCCGACATTCAAAAAATGTGATAATGATAAATTAGCCAGAATAGGAAGAAGATTATTAACAATTTCTAATTTGCTTTTAGATTTGGAACAAAAAAAAATTTATTTAACAAATGATGAGAAAAGGCTTAGAAGATCTGGCTATTTTTTTGAAGATTTTGTTAAAGTTCCTTTAATTTTAAATGGCGGCGTTAGAGTTGAAATAAACACAGATCTTGGGATTAGAAAATTTGCAATTGATACCGGAACTGCAAAGTCGTTTATCAATTCTTTCGGAGTGCCAAATACGAATTTAAAAGAAGAAAGTGGCTTAAAAATTTTTACTAGTTCTAAATTTGCAATCGGAAATATGGACTTTGGCTCTCAAGATCTTTATCTTTTAGATGTTCCTATCGAAGCAAAAGATTTTGAAGGAATTTTGGGGATGGATTTTTTAAGAAGCCATATTTTGTACCTTGATTATAAAAATAAGTGGGCATACATTAGAAACGCTCTTCCTTAAGGAAGCTTTTTGAAGTGATTGCAGGGAGCAAGGTTTTTTAGGAGGTTTTATGAAAAGAAAAAAAATTATTTTTTTAGTTGTGATTTCAGTTTTATCAATGGTTAGTCTAAAAGATTTTAATCATTATTTTTTTGCACCCCTTTGCGCTTCTGAAATTCCCCTTCAACAAATAGAAAAAGAAGCTTCTTTTAGTGAAAGGGTTGATGATGTGTTAGACAAAATTAAAATTCATGTAGTTACCACTCCGGTTTATTTTCTTCCAAAATTTGGAAGTGGAGTTCCTTTTAATAAAAGGTTTCAAGAAATTGGCTTTAAAGCTCTTTTGCCTTCATCAACAAGTAAAGCTTCTTTTCTCACAGGAAAGTTTGCCAATTCATCTAAAATCCCTAATGTAAATTTCAAAGAAAATGATCTGCAAATTTTTAGAACATCCCAATTTGCAACTGGAGATATGGATTTTGACGCAATAAAATTTAATTTTAAAGATCGGCCTTATGATTTGACCGTTAAAGCTAATCCTAAAAAAGGTTTAGAAGCTAAGACCGCAGTAATTATTTATAACAATGAAGATTCAAAATTCAAGGTTTCTTTTGGCCCCAATGTTAAAGTGGATAAAAATGGAAAAGTATCTCAAGGAGCTGAGGTTACATTTTCAGGAAGTTTTGATGTAAATTAGTGTAGCCTTTTTTCAAAGCGGCTCAATCTCTTTGACATTTTTAATTTCCATCCCTAAAAAATTTTGACCTAAAATTTTAAATTTTTTATCGTCGTCAGTTACAAAAAATTTATAAGAAGAATTCTATTTATAAGAAAGAAGGGCCTCATTCACTTTCACTGGAGATTTTTCGGTCAATGATCTGACCGCATCAGATAGTCAAAATGCAAAATTTCACCCATAAAGAGTAGAGGTCGGGGGAGTTTCTAAAGTTATGTTGACCGTAAAAGTGAATGAGGC
>JACRNF010000065.1 GCA_016219355.1 Chlamydiota bacterium
AGCTGTATGAACGGCTCACCACCATGAACAATCATTTTGCCAAACTTGGAAAGTCCCTTTCAGCGTCTGTTGAGTCTTATAACCAGGCTATTTCATCATTAGAATCAAGGGTATTGGTCAGCGCCAGAAGATTAAAAGAGCTTGGGATATCTTCTAATGAAGAAGATAATGTTTTAGAAGAAGTTAATAAAACCACAAGGTCCATTTATTTAGAGAAGGAAGTTTTATGAAAACGATAATCAAAGAAAAAGGGCTTAGCAATTTTGCTTACATTGTTTTGCTCTCTTTAGTCTCCTTAATTTTTCTTGTTAAAAATCAGATCATAGTTGGAACGGCGGTGAATGCAACTATTTTTATAACCGCTTATTTTTACGGCTTTAAAAGAGCTGCGATCATCGGTTGTTTTCCAAGTGTTTTTGCTCTAGTTTATGGAGTGTTGCCAATATCTTTATTTTTTATGATCCCATTTATTATTTTAGCAAATATTATTTTAGCCTATGTTTTTTTAGCATTTAAAAATTATCATTTTTTTGTTCAAGCCGTAATTGCATCTTTGGCTAAGTTTGTCTTTTTATGGATAACCGGGGTTTTTATTTTGCAAAAACTTTTAGATCAAAATCTTGCATTTGCAATAAACTCCATGATGAGTTACACGCAGCTCATTACCGCTTTAATTGGGGCGATAGCCTCTTATATTTTCATTAAAATCGTTAAGTTAAAAAACTAATAACCTCTGTTTGGGTTTAATAATCTATTTCAAGAGAGTTAAAAAATAAGGGCTATTTGATTAAATAGCCCTTATGTGATTATTCAATCGAATTAACAAAATAGGCAGGGAAGGCAAAATTGTTATTTGGTCTTGGTGAGACCGAAATAGATACTTTTTTGCCGACATACTCTTCTAAGTTTATTTTTGTGCTATAAAGAAAAGACGAAGAAAGATCGTTTGTTTTAATAACATAATCGCCCGGTTTATGATTAACGGTATGATTATAGTTTTCAACTACTCCTGATAAAGTAATGGCATTGACAGCTTGCTCATTATAGAAATCATCCATGGTTTTTTCAGGATGAAAGGTTGTCCATGAAAGATAGAGCGATTCTTCAATTGTTTGCCAAAACCGCATTTTATTTGTTAGGTTTTGCCTATTTTTCTTTATTGCAGAAGTTTTAAGTTTGGCCATTTCTTCTTTGGATTTGGCTTGCTCTCCGATAGCATTTTCAATTGATGAAAGTAGTTGATCTTTTTCATTTTGACTTACAGAGGCGCTACTTTCTAAATAAGCAATCTTTTTTTGCAGATAGTTATCTTGTAAAAGGGCAAGCCCTTCTTTGGCTTGCTGGACTTCTTCAAAAAAATCGGGATACTCTTTTATAATTGTATCAAATTGCTTAATTGCTTCTTCAGGGGCCATCTCATTAAACGGTTTCTTACATTCGGCTTGGGTAATGAAATAGGCTGAATTGAGAAGTTTTTCCACTTCACCTTTTCTTTTTTCCATAAAGGCAAGATAGTTTTCATCGCCGGCTTTAGTTACATATTCTTTGGAAATATAAAAGCAGATGTTGTCTAGCGGGGTGATTTCCAACCATTTGTTATCGGATGATAGAGGTTCTCCTTGAATTTTATCTCCTTTTTGTAATTGAGCGACAATAGGAGAATCAACATTGGGTTGAAGTCTTAAATTTACTCTATTTGCCTCAACAACATTGTCTATGACATAGCTTCTAAATACATAGAGTTTTAGATTAGAAGGGGCTTTAACTTTCCAAAAATTTTCATTTTCGCCAATGACTAAGACCATATCATTTTTCTTAAATTGTCTAACGATAGGGCTTTCTAAATCTGGTTTAATCCTGAGCCTTACTTTATCTCTTTCTATTTTGCCGGTATAAACTTGAAAATTGTTTTCAGGTTTGACTTCAGTGTTTGATATGGGTTGGATAGCATTAGGCTCGGCTTGCTTTGGTTCATTTTTTTGAACCACAGGTTCATTAACTTTTTCTTCAGGTTTCGCCTCTACATTTTCAGCGAACAGCCCAAAAGAAATAATAAAAACTGATATATAATAAAAGACCTTGAGCATTCTCTTAACTCCTGCTTTTTGATAATAAGCTATAATAAAATACTAGAGCTAAGAGAATTTAATAGCCAAGATATTTTTCGTTATACCCAAACAATCTGAATTTTGTTAGGTGTTTAAGACCGATTTAATGTGCTCGCAGTTATTTTTACCGCAAGTGCAGCCGATCGGCTCTCCGAGGAAAACTGTATATTGTTCGTTTGAATCTAAGGGATTACTGACAATGTAGAGTTTTTCTCCCATTTCTTTAATATCCCAATTTCTAAATTTTAACTCATCTTCGCTGACATCGGGATCTAAGTTTTCTGGATTAATTCCGCTGATTGTTTGCATAGCTCTTGCGATTTGGCAATGAGGACAGTTGCAATTTTGCTCGGGTTTAGGGATGTTTAAAGGTGTCTCATCAGAAATTAATTTGGCTATTGCCGTAATTTTTTTTAAAACTTCTTCTGGGATATTAGGCATATTGGCTTGTTCTGGATTATGCTTCATAGATGAAGTTAAGGCGTCTAACTCGCCCCCTCCTTCGATTAAGGGGAGTCCAAAGTTAATAGAACCTTTATTTGGAAGATTTAAGCTTTGCTCTTCGATAAATTTGGCATGGGAATCAAATATTATTTTGATTAGGGCCGGACCAAGGTTGGGAATTTCAACTTTCGAATTATTTTTTAGCACAATAACTAAAGTGGTTTCATGCATATAAATCGATTCGATGTTTTCCCACGATGTTGAGATAAATGGTGGAATATTTAGAATTTTGCTGGTGATCTTCATGGATTTTTCCTCCGATAAGCCTAAATTTATACCTTTATTATATCAAATGCGAACCTCAAATGTCAATAATTTTTAGCGGTTTACGGTTTAGATTGCTAGAAAATTTCTTAAGATGTTGCAAATAAGAAATATAAGAATAATTATACCAAATTTTGTAGATAAAAAAACTGAAAAAAATGATCTTTTTTTTAAAAAAGTATTTTACCGAATTTGCCTTTAGTATATATCTCAAATTTTAGGCGCTGTTCTTACAAAGGAGGTTTTTTTACTATCAAGTTAATATATTCATAAAATTTAATAGGAGAAAAAATAAATGACACGTAAGACCTTCGTAATAGATACCAACGTTCTTTTGCATGATCCTTCAGCCATTAAAAAGTTTGAAAATAATGATGTGGTAATTCCTCTTATTGTACTCGAAGAACTTGATGCTTTAAAAAGAAGAGCCGACGAACTTGGTAAAAACGCAAGAGAAGTTGTTCGTTACATTGATTCTTTAAAATCAAAAAGCAACACCGATTTTAGCGAAGGGGTGCTAATTCCTGAAGGGCCGAAGGTCAAAATATACTTAAACGGCAAAATTGAAGCGGTAAAGGAATTTCCCTTGCCTATGGACCGCAATAGCAACAGAGTTATTTTAATTGCCTATATCTTAAAAAAAATGGGACAAAGGACCATTATTGTCTCCAAAGATTTTGTCACCCGAGTCAAAGCTGAGGCGATGGGGCTTGAAGCTGAAGACTATGAAAATTTAAAGGTCTCTTATAGGGCTATTTACAAAGGATATAAATCATTAGAGGTTCCTAAACTTGAGATCGATCAATTTTATAAAGATGGCTATTTAGAAAAAAAAGATGTTGAGTTTAAACCTAATGAGTATTGCCTTTTAAAAAGCGTTGAAAGGTCTTCCGCTGTTTGTAAATACAATCATCTTAGCAAAAGATTAGAAAGTCTATTGGAAGTCAAAAGAGGCATTTGGGGGTTGCAACCTTTAAATGTGGAACAAAAATGTGTCATAGATCTTCTCTTAAGAGATGACATTCCTTTAGTTACTTTAGTTGGCCCTGCCGGAACCGGAAAAACTTTGCTGGCTCTTGCTTGTGGTCTTAAAAAGACATTTGATGAAGGTGTTTATAGCAAAATTCTAGTCTCCCGCCCAATCATTCCATTAGGAAAAGATATCGGATATCTTCCCGGCACCAAGGAAGAAAAGCTATTTCATTGGATGCAGCCGATTTATGATAATTTAGAGTTTTTATGCGCTTCTTCTTCCGGCAAGGATAATGAAGAATCAGCCCTTGATTGGATAATGAAAAGCAAAAAATTGGAAATGGAGGCGGTTACTTATATCCGTGGAAGGACTCTGCCTAAGATGTATATGATCATTGATGAGGCGCAGAATTTAACTCCGCATGAGGTTAAAACCATAATTTCAAGAGCCGGTAAAGGGGCCAAAGTTATCCTGACAGGGGATCCGACCCAAATTGACAACCCTTATTTGGATCAAGATTCTAATGGGCTGACCTTTACGGTGGGAAGATTTCAAGATCAGAAACTTTTTGGCCATATGTTTTTAGATAAGACCGAAAGATCTGAGCTTGCAGCTATAGCTACAGAAATTATGTAAACGAGATTTTGAAAGCTTTAGATCAATACCAGTTTTTTTTCCAGGTATGATACTCTGAAAGGCTCAGACGAAAACGGGCAATATTGCCTTCGTGCAAATTCATAATTTCGATTTCAACGACCTCTATGAATCGAGCTTGATCTTTGATGGGAATAGATTCACTTGCATGGCTTTTAATGATCGCAACAGCTTCGTTTTTGTTTTTAACGTTTTGAACTATATTTTGAATTATTTTAGCAATCGATTCTCTATAACGGACCCTAAAAGGATCTGGATCTCCAAAATTTTTGCGGATTGTAGAATAGAGTTGAGAAGATCTCTCATATGCGAAGACAAAGACATCTCTTAGCAATTCAATTCGATTTAACTCATAAACTCCAAGCAGGCCATTTATATAAAGGTTTTCCGGAACATCGACAAACGATAGCGGTGATTGTCAGGGTACTTGTCGCTTAAACTGTTTTTTTTAAACCGCCACCTTTAACTTATGTTCTGCATTTTTACACTTTTCTGGATTTAATAGCACTTCATTAATTTTATCCCAGTTTCTTATCTCTTTGCTCCATC
>JACRNF010000066.1 GCA_016219355.1 Chlamydiota bacterium
AAATATGAAGTGCTCGCTTTAACTTCCAGAAGTTTTGATACGCACTGTTCTACTTTTTCTCAATTAAAAAGCATCAATATTGATTTTTCAAATTTTTCATTATGTTCTAAGACTTTATATTTTGAAGGAGAGTATTATGCCATTTTTAAAAATGGGATTTTCTTTACCAATGGCAATAATAAAGGGGAAATGTTAGAAAAATTTTTGGATAAGATTAATTTTTGTCCTAAAGCGATTCTTTATGTAGATGATAAATTTCATCATCTTCAAAGGGTTGAAAAGATTTGTCAGAAAAAAAACATTCCCTTTATTGGTCTAAGATACGGTTTTTTAGATGAAGCTATCAAGAATTTTGATAGCTCTATTGCCGAAATGCAATTTAAAAACTTTGGCAAAATTTTATCCGATGAGGATGCTAAGAAACTTTCAAAATAGCTTTTTCTTTTTTGCGATTTGAAAATTATATTCGATTAATTAATTCTTGTTGTGTAATATGTTTGCCGATTTAATAAATCGGCCTTTATGCATGAATATTGCTTTAGACTTTTATATCCAAGCTGATGTTTTTGAAATTAGAAACATCAAAGAAATTCAAAGCTATCTTCTAGAAGAAGAAACTCTTGTCGTTTTAGATTTAGACAATACTGTTATTGAACCGGTCCAATCCTTAGGATCAGTGCAATGGTTTTGTAACAGAATTAAGGAGTTTCAAAATAAGGGGTTTACCCGCGAAAAGGCTTTTGAATTAGCTTATCCCGAATGGTTTGCAGTACAAGCTATAACAAAAGTTAAGCCGGTTGAAAAAGATACGGCCCAGTTCATTCAAAGTTTGCAAAAAAATTTTAAAGTTCTGGCTCTGACTTCAAGAGGCCCTGATTTAATTTTCCCAACCGTTAGACAATTAAATAGTATAAATATTGACTTGTCTTCCACGTTTCCACATCTTAAAGAAATCGTTTTTGAAAGCGAAAATGAAACAATTTTTAAAAACGGGATATTATTTGCAAATCGTTTAAACAAAGGGATAATTTTATATCAATTCTTAAAACTCATTAACTATTTTCCCAAAGTGATTGTTTTTATTGATGATTGTGAAAAGCATGTAAAAGAGGTTGAACAGGCTTTTTTTAGAACAAATGTTTCCTTTGTCGGATTAAGATATGGTTTTTTGGACGATAAGGTTAAAAATTTTGATAAAGTTACAGCTGACCTTCAATTTGCAAACTTTGGCAAGATTTTATCTGATGAAGAAGTTAAAAAAAAATAAGCCAGCTTTGCAGCTGGCAATAGATTATTTTGTTTCTGTTGTGTCTGATGCAGGAGCTGGATCAGGTTGAGCGTCTGGAGTTGCTACTACAACTTCTGTAGTGCTGCCGGCAGGTTTTTGCTCAGGATCATCTCCTTCTGCAAATAAACAAGCTGAAGAAATTAAACTTGAAAGAATTAGAAAATAACGTTTGTTCATGAAAAAACTCCTTATATAAATTTTTTTTGAGCATTATTTTTTTTATTAGCTCAACAAGATTTTATATGTTTTTTGAATTTTTATACAATATTTTTTTATTCAGTTTTTTCAAATCGACAGATATGGGAAATTACTTTTATTACACTATCAGGATTTAAAGAAATTGAGTCTATATTATGATTTACTAAAAATTCGGCAAATTCTACATAATCGCTAGGTGCTTGCCCGCAAATGCCAACTTTGCAGTTTTTTTCATGGGCCTGTTCAATTAATTCGGCAATCATTTTCAAAACTGCCGGATTTCTTTCATCAAAAAGTTTTGACAATTCCTCGGAATCTCTGTCAACACCTAACGTTAACTGGGTCAAATCATTAGAGCCAATAGAAAAACCATCAAAACGGTCTGCAAATTCCTTAGCTAAAATTACATTGGAAGGAATTTCTGCCATGCAATAGACTTTTAATTCTTTATCTTTTTTAAGGCCAAACTCTTTTAATACTTCCAATACCTTGTCCGCCTCTTCAAGGGTCCTGCAAAAAGGGATCATTATAATTATGTTTTTTAATCCTATAACTTCTCTTGCTCTTTTGATAGCTTTGCATTCTAGTTCAAATCCCTCTTTATACCGCTTACTATAATACCTTGACGCTCCTCTAAAACCTATCATAGGGTTTTCTTCGGTAAATTCAAAATCTTTACCCCCGATTAAATTAGCATATTCATTGGTTTTGAAGTCGGACATTCGGACAATTACGGGACTCGGATATTGCGAAGCGGCTATTTTGGCTATTCCTTGTGATAATAAATCGATAAAATATTCTTTCTTGTCTAAATATCCCTTAGTTAAAAGTTTGATTAGTCTTCTTGTTTTTAGATTTTTTACTTGGTTTAAATGGACAAGGGCCATTGGATGGATTTTAATTATGTTGGTGATAATAAACTCCATCCTGGCAAGCCCAACTCCTTGACAGGGTAAGTTACACCAACGAAATGCTTCGTCAGGGCTGGCTAAGTTGATCATAATTTGAGTCTTCGGCTTTTTTAAACTTAAGATATCTATTTCAGTTTCATCATAGTTTAATAAGCCCTCATAAATAAATCCTTCAGATCCTTCAGCGCACGATAAGGTGATCATTTGCCCATCTTTGATTTTTAAAGTACCTTCGATCGTTCCTACAATGGCCGGTAAATTTAGCTCTCGGCTAACAATGGCCGCGTGGGAAGTTCTTCCTCCATGATCAGTAATGATCCCTTTTGCTTTTTTCATGATGGGAACCCAATCAGGGGAGGTAACTTGGGTTACTAAAATATTGCCACTTTGAAATTTTTCAATATCCTTAACATTTTTGATGATTTGAGCTTTACCTTTAGTTATGGCTTGTCCAATAGCGACACCTTTAGTTAACACTTTTCCTTTTTCCTTTAATACAAAGGCATGCAAAATGTTTGTTTTCTTTTGTGACTCAACAGTTTCGGGCCTTGCTTGAACAATAAATAATTTATTGGATTTACCGTCTTTTGCCCATTCGATGTCCATCGGTTTTTGATAATGATCTTCTATGATTTTTCCCCATTTGGCCAAAGTTAAAATCTCTTGCTCATTTAAAACAAAAGAACCTTTTTCTTTTTTAGTGGTAAGAATATTTTTGGTAGAATTTTTTTTATAAATCAGCTTTTTAACTTTTCTACCTAATTTTTTTTCAATGATAGGCTTAAATTTTTCATCATCCAGAAGTGGCTTAAAAACGATATATTCATCAGGATTTATTGTCCCTTGGACTATGTTTTCCCCAAGGCCAAAACCTGCCGATATATTAATAACATTTCTAAAACCCGATTCGGTGTCCAAAGTGAACATTACCCCGGATCCTGCCAAATCGGACCTCACCATTTTTTGTACCCCAATCGATAAGCCGATCTTTGCCGAGTCAAAGTTTTTTTCTTCTCTATATATTATGGCTCTATCGGTAAATAATGATGAATAGCATTCTAAACATTTTTCCATCACGTTTTTATCATTTCTGATGTTTAAAAACGATTCTAATTGTCCTGCAAAACTGGCATACGGCAAATCCTCGGCAGTTGCGCTGCTTCTGATGGCTACATCTACATTTTCTTGTTTATAGTACTTTCCAAGCTCATGATATGCCGCTAAAATCTCTTCTGCAATATGAGGGGGAATTTTTCCCTTTAAAATAAGGGCTCTGATTTTTTTCCCGGTTTGGGATAACGATGTTTTATGTTTTAAAAGAGTTAAAATTTTTTCTTTAAGATGGTTAAACTCCAAAAATTCAAAATAAGCTTCAGCGGTAATGGCAAACCCATCCGGTACATTGATACCATCTTGCTTTAGAGCAGAAAACATTTCTCCGATGGATGCATTTTTTCCTCCCACAATAGCAATGTCCTTGTTTCTAATATCTTCAAACCATTTTATATACTTGGACATAATCAACCTCTTCGTAAATTTTCAGATTACTATAAATTCTATTTTGATCAATAAAAAATTGATGTAAATTAAATGAGGCCTATATAAAATTTACAAATTATGACCCCTGAATATTTAATTAAAAATCAAAAAAAATTTACGATTGTAGATGTAAGATCGCCTATAGAATATGCAAAAGGGCATATTCCGGGAGCTTTAAACATCCCTCTTTTTTCAAATCTAGAACGGGATGAAATTGGCCTAGCCTATAAAAAAGAGGGAAAAAACAAAGCTATTGAAAAAGGGCTTTCAGTTGTTAAATTACCAATCTTGATTGAGCAATTTAAAGCCTTAAATCAAAATAAGATAGCTCTATATTGCTTTAGAGGAGGGATGAGAAGTTCTTCGGTTGTATGGCTTTTGAAGCTTCTTGATTTTAAAGTATATATTTTAAACGGTGGGTATAAAAGTTTTAGAAATTGGGCAATAGCTCAATTTTCAAAACCGTATCCTTTAAAAATTATAGGTGGACATACCGGAGTTGGCAAAACCGAGCTTATTAAACTCTTGATTCATCAAAATAAAGCTGCAATAGATTTGGAAGAGATGGCAAAACATAAGGGCTCTGTTTTTGGCGGGTTTTATCAAATTCAACCGACTCAAGAACATTTTGAAAATCTTTTAGCTTTAAATTTGTTTAAGTTTTGCCAAGCTAAAAATATTTTTATAGAAGATGAGTCCAGAAATATTGGTTCTATTATTATACCAACACCTTTTTATGAGCAGATGCAAAAAGCATTTATTTTAGTTTTGCAGGACTTGATCGAAAATAGGGTTAAAAGATGTGTTAATGAGTACGGATCTTATAGTCAAGAAAAGCTAAAAATGGCAGTTCAAAAATTAGAAAATAAATTAGGGTCTCAAGCAGCTTCCCAAGCTATCCGCTTAATTGATGAGAAAAATTATGAAGAGTGCTCTAAACTTTTATTTTTTTATTATGATAAAAGGTATGGACATTCTTTATTAAAAAGAGAGCAAAATATGATGCAGATCATCAAAGTTTATGAAAAATCTTTATCAGAAATTGCATCTGATATTTGATTTATTTATCATTTCTATTAACTTAGTATTAGCACCAAATATAGGAAAAACATGGACGTAGGATTTATTGGTCTTGGCAAAATGGGTCTTAATATGACCATTAGGCTTTTAAAGGAGCATAAAGTTATAGCTTTTGATAAAAACAATATTGAAGCTAACAAAAATGCTAAAGATAAAGGGGCTCTTGTTGTTGGTTCGCTTCAAGAATTGATAAAAAAATTAAAAGGTCCTAGGGTAATTTGGATGATGGTCCCTGCAGGAGAGGTAACCGAGAATTTAATATTAGAGCTTTCTCAAATTTTATCGCCCAATGATATTTTAATAGACGGGGGCAACTCATATTACAAAGACTCCATAAGAAGATCTAAAGAGCTCGCCAAGAAAAAAATTAAATTTTTAGATATTGGGACAAGTGGTGGCATCTGGGGATTAAAAGAGGGATATTGCTTAATGGTCGGTGGAGAAAAAAAAGCTTATGATAAAGTTTTGCCTTTATTAACAACTCTTTCGGTAAAAGATGGCTATCAATATGTTGGCCCATCAGGTTCTGGCCACTTTGTAAAAATGGTGCATAACGGTATTGAATATGGGATGATGCAAGCATATGCTGAGGGCTTTGAGCTTTTAAAAAACAAAAAAGAGTTTAATTTAGATCTTTTTAAAATTGCCAAACTCTGGAACCACTCTAGCGTAGTTAGGTCCTGGCTTTTAGAGCTTTTGGAAAATGTTTTTGAAGATGAGAAAAGCTTTTCTAAAATAGCTCCATTTGTTGAAGATTCCGGAGAAGGAAGATGGACTATTAAAGAAGCTATTGATGAAGGAATATCTCTTCCGGTAATATCGATGGCCCTTTTTGAGCGTTTTTCTTCTAGAAAAAAAGATTCTTTTCAATATAAGATTTTAGCGGCTCTTCGTAATGAATTTGGTGGTCACCGAGTTAAAAAAGGTAATGAAAAATGAATCCAAAACATAAAGAGTTTGAAGTTTGTTTAAGAGAAAATATTTCTTATAAATCCGGCCCGTTTATTATGGTGATTTTTGGCGGAGCAGGAGACCTTGCTCAAAAAAAATTACTTCCTACCCTTTATCAACTTTTTAAAAAAAAGCTAATAGAGAACTTTTCTATTGTAGCCTGTGGCTCATCTAGCATATTGGTAGAAGAGTATCGTAAAAACAGTAAAAAGTGGCTGGAAAAAATAGAGGGCTTTGAAGAATCGGTCTTTAATGAGTTTGAAAAAAAACTCATTTATCATCAAATCGATCTGACTAAGGAAGAAAATTTTGATACACTTTGCCTCACTTTGTCAGAGCTTGGCAAGCAAGATAAAACCGCTAACTTTATTTATTATCTGGCAATTCCTCCTGCAATTTTACCTACCGTAGTATCTAATCTTTCATTAAAACATCTTTGCCGAGAGAAAAAAGAGGCTAAAATTGTGGTGGAAAAGCCCTTTGGGTTTGATAAAAAAAGCGCTCATGAGCTAAACAAGCTTCTTTTGCATCATTTTGATGAAAATCAAATCTATAGGATCGATCATTACCTTGGCAAAGAGACGATTCAAAATATTTTCTTTTTTAGATTTGGCAATGCCATGTTCGAGCCTCTTTGGAACCGCAACTACATCGACCATGTTCAAATTACCGTAGCGGAAGATATTGGCATTGAAAATAGGGCCATATTTTATGAACAAGCTGGAGTTGTAAGAGATATTGTTCAAAATCACATTATGCAGCTTATTGCCTTAATTGCTATGGAGCCTCCCATTAA
Source organism: Chlamydiota bacterium (assembly GCA_016219355.1). GTDB lineage: Bacteria > Chlamydiota > Chlamydiia > Chlamydiales > SM23-39 > JACRNF01. The sequence goes on from JACRNF010000066.1 coordinate 6,764, forward strand.
CTTTGAAGCAGATTCAATAAAAGCAGAAAGGACAAAAGTAGTAAAATCTATTCAACCTATTGACCTTCATAATTTATCAAAATCTGTGGTCATGGGACAATATGGCGAAGGTAGGGTGAATGGTAAGCATGTAGTCGGATACACAGATGAAAAAAAAGTGCCTAAAGATTCTAAAACTCCTACTTTTTTTGCTGGTAAGTTCTTTATCAATAACTGGCGCTGGGAAAATGTTCCGTTTTATGTCAGAGCGGGCAAAAGATTAAAAAAAAGGTTCACTGAAATCGCTATTCAGTTTAAATATCCCCCTCTAAAACTCTTAGGCCATAAATGCCAGGATATCGAGGCCAACGCACTTGTTTTTAGTATTGATCCCAAGCAAAAAGTTTCCCTTCATTTTAATGTAAAATATCCCGGCATGGAAAATATTCCATTTCCTGTCGACATGGTTTTTGATTACAAGGATGTTTTTAAAGTTGATTATCCGTCACCCTACGAAAGAATTTTAATTGACATTATGAAAGGGGATTTGACCCTTTTTCCTGGCCAAGACGGTATTGAGGCGATGTGGAAGATAGTTGATCCGATAATAAATGCCTGGGAAAAAGAGAAAAACATTTATAAATATGAAGCGGGATCCTTTGGCCCAGACAAAGCAAATGAGCTTATGACTCATGATCATAGGGCTTGGAGGCCATTTTAATGACCTCAATCACGATTTTTGATGATGAATCGATGCTAATTCATTCATTAGTGCAGCTTTTTAAAACCAAAGCTAAGGAAAAACTTAAGAAAAAAAGCTGTTTTACGGTTGCTTTATCCGGGGGAAAGACTCCTATACCTTTTTTTGAAGCCCTTGCTAAAGAAAAAGGTATTTTATGGGATAAAGTATATCTGTTTTTTGTTGATGAAAGATATGTTCCATCGAACGATCAAAAAAATAACGGCCTTTTAGTAAAAAGACATTTAATAGATCATATAAAAATCCCAATGAAGAATGTCTTTTATATTGATACCTCACTTGCTATTAAAAACTCTGTTTTAGATTATGAGAAAAAATTAAGATCGTTTTTTAAGAAAAAAAAGATCTCTTTTGATTTTACTTTACTTGGCCTTGGGACAGATGGCCATATTGCTTCGATATTCACCAAAGCCGCTGCTTTAAAAAAAGAGCCGGTTTTGATTACGCAAAAAAAAGAAGAGACTTTTAAAAGGATTTCGCTAAGTCTTTTTCTTATTAACCAATCCAAGAACATCATCTTTTTAGTAACCGGACAAGAAAAAAGAGAGATATTAAGAAAGCTTCTTGTTCAAAAAAACAAAAATTTAGCCGCATCGTATGTTTCTTGCAAAGGTATGCAATTTTTTTTAGATCAAAGCGCAGCTCAATTTTTGCTTAAATAATAACTTCATTCAAAAATTTTATTGACATCTCTAATGGCTAAAATTAATAATTGCTAATTAATTTCAATTAATCTATAATTAATATAATTTTTAACAAAAACGCAAGATTTAACAAAGTGTGAACCTATGGCAGTCGATTTACAAAGAAGAGTATTGGCTAAACCTCATAGAGTTTTGATTGTAGGAGACGGAGATTGTTCTTTTGGAGCAGCTTATGTCAAAAGGCATCAAGGTAGAGACATAATTGTTTCCACATTCGACTCGAAAACAGCGGTACAAAAATATCGTTATTATAGAAGAAATGAACAAAGGTTAAATGCTTTAGGAATAAAAATTTTACATGGTATTGATGCTACAAGATTAAAAGATTACTATGATTGGGCAACAAAGCCTTTTGATCGAATTATTTTTAATTTTCCCAATACACAGTCAAGAGATGCAGAGACCGCAAAATTAGTAGGTGAAGCCTCCGCTGAGCTAAAGACTCAGCGGCTTCCTCAACAGGAAGCAACTTCACCAGAACACAAACAAAAAGGACAAGAAATGTTTGTAAACGATAGGCAAGAATACACTTTAGGCACTTCGGGATGCCGTCTCAGTTCCGAACCCTGCGAAGACACATTAAACA
>JACRNF010000062.1 GCA_016219355.1 Chlamydiota bacterium
AAGTACTTTTTTTTCTTTTTGGTTTAAAGTTTGTTGTTGCTCTTTTCTTATTTCATCCAATGCTTTGTTCATAAGAGCATCTACATGAAAATGATCAAATACGATATCTATTTCAGGAAGAATTTTCTTAACAGCCGAAATGTAGGGCACGCTCATATCCATAGCAATAGCCTCTAAATTTTTAGCCTCTTTCTTAAGTTTAAGAAGGAAGGGCGTGATATCTTCTAATTTTCTTCCTTCTACAGCATGGATAATTCTTCCCGACTCGATATCGCTAAACACAGTCATGTATTCATGTCCTTTTTTGATGGCAAATTCATCGACACTTATGTGTTTGATATCTTTAAGATCAATTTTTTTATAAAGTTTTTCAAGTTTCATTTTGTGGATTTTTTTTATGACATTCCAACTAATTCCTAGAATACGCGAAACATCTTGGATTGTGCAGGCGCTGAGTAGGTCAAATGCATACTGAATAAGAGATCTCGTCATCTGAAATTTTCCCTTCATAAATGGAAGTCTTGGCCACCATTGATAATTGCATTCAGAACATTTTACACGATGAAGTACCACATCAAGATAACATTTTTTAGGTCCGGCAGGATTCATTTTGAAACGACGTGTTTTTTGCCCTTTAAATTGAAAATTCTGGCTACCGCATTTGGGACAGAGAATCCCTTTACGAACCATTTCTACAGAATAAAAAGTAGCCCCTTTTTCATATTTTGTAGATTTATACTCGACACCTTTTATTCCATGTGTATGATATAAGTTTGATGTAGACATAGGAAAGCCTCCTTAAGGTTTAGTTTCCATAAGGTTCTTTTCCTATGTCTGCTCTTTTTTTTCAAAACATTATTTAACATTTCTTCATTTTAAAGGGCCTCATTCACTTTCACTGGAGATTTTTCGGTCAATGATCTGACCGCATCAGATAGTCAAAATGCAAAATTTCACCCATAAAGAGTAGAGGTCGGGGGAGTTTCTAAAGTTATGTTGACCGTAAAAGTGAATGAGGCAGGCCTTTTAAAGCCAAGTTGCCAAAACTGTAAGTGATTGATTATCAAGATTGTTTAATATTTCAAAGGTTTAAGGCCTGTTCTCTATGTAAAGGTACGCATTTGTCGGATGAACCTTAATTTTTTATAGTCTTATAGCTTTGCATGCATTAGCCTGCCAATTCAAACAGAGGAATCATAGAGCACAAGAACCAGTTAATGTTGCTCGCTTGCCTACAATACCGCCGGAGGTACTTAGACATATAATATCTGATGCGAAAACCCCTGGCCAAACATCTATGGTGTCAAGATCCTGGGCAGCAATTACCGATCAATCTTACGATCAAATATTATTAAATATGGCAAAACAAGTTCTTACTCCCCAAAAACGATGGGTTTTATTAAACCTGGCAAAAATTATATTCACAACAAACAAAATGAAATTTAGCCAATTTTCACCTGCAGTTATCCAAAGATTTATTTTTTTACATCTAATTTATCTAGATTACAAACTAGAATTTGTAGACAAAATTAATAGCCCAGCAGAAAGATTTTTGCGTTTGAATACTCTAGGGGACGATATAATCTATAGATTGCGTAAAGCTATTCAAGCGAAGAATCCAATTGATGATGAGACAAGAGATGTTGTGAGTTTAAAAGACATCATGGTGAAAAGAGATGCGCTGAGTTTAAAAGACCTTATTCAGGAAAAGTATCTTCTCCAATTTGTAAATGGTCCCGCTATTTTAAAAGCGATAAAAGCCATGAATTTAGCTTACCCTCAATTTTTTGATGAAATCCTACATGTCCCTGCAATTATTAAGGGAAGACTTATAGGGCCAATAATTTCAACTGCAAGAGATACAGGTGAAAAAATAAAGCTCCCAGTTGCAATTCTTTTATCCTTTTTGCTTTTCATTCCTAGCTACTATATAGCAAGACAAAGCAAGGAAATATGCGATCAAAAGTGTCCAAGCGACGACCCCTTATTGTCCGAGATTATAAACCCCTTTATTTACCAATTGCTACCTCAGATCCCCACCCTTTTAACATATGCTACTTTACATCTGGGTATCGATTTCATTGCCCACACAGCTTTCGCAACCATAGCTAAATTGTATTATCATATTTCAAATGGAACTCCATGGTCTGTTCTAAATAGAGTCTAAATTGAGGTATCGCTTTGCAATTTTTTTTCCTTCTACGGTCTACTATTTTATTGAAAATTCAAGCAGGATTTCATCTCGAATTGGAATGCCGTAATCACCTGTTTCAGGAATGCAAGGTTTCATTTTTCTAGAAATTTCTAAAGCATTTATTGCAATGACGCCAATAAAAAATCCTTTTCTTTGATAAAACCTCAGGCCATCTAGATTATCATTGGTGGTCATCACTAGAATTTTTTTACCTTTTTCCTCTTTTGCTATCTCTAAAAATTTGGAAAAAGTAATAGAATAATATTATTCGATGCCATATTCTCTTGAAAAATTTGAGGAAATTATGGCATCTCCCGCTCAACTTTCATGTAGCGCTGCCACAGCAGCACCTGCTACAGCTATTGAAACTTCACATCCATTATCTTTTGATGAAATGGAAAATGAGATAATTCAAGTTTTAAAAAAAATTTATTTAAATGAATCTGCGCTAACTTCAAAAGATATAACGGTAGTGTAACGTTGTTTCTGTAAATTCAGACCAAGGATTTTCTTGAAGGTTAAAAGACTGGAAAAGAAAAGGGTCTGAGATCACAATTCTTCTTTTCAAACTGCTTCAAAGAAAGGAAAGGAGAAATTTATGATTTCAG
>JACRNF010000059.1 GCA_016219355.1 Chlamydiota bacterium
AATGCAAAAACCACCGACGTAGAACAATAAGAGCCGTATGAGGTGAGAGTCTCACGTACGGATCTGTGGGAGCCTTTGGGGGAAGAGCCTAGAGGCTACCCGACAAATCAATTCATCTATTGAGGATTTTTCCTTGGAGGTATAAATAGTTATACCTCCTGCGAAAAAACCCTCAAAATCTGATCCGTTTTTCGTATCGATAACTGTTTAATTTATTCTTTTACGATCCCTAAGTAGTTCTTTAGCTTCGGTATCTGATATCCACTTTTTTTCCTCTGTTGCTGTTCGATATTGCAGCTCGGCTATTTCTTCATCTAAAACTTCTGGGAAATTTTCAACAGAATTAAATAAAAATCCCTGAAATTCAATTTGAAGGTTTTCTAAAACTTTTTGAACTGCTAGAAGATTTTGCATTTTATCATCAAAAAACAGTACTTTTTTGGGTAAAAAATCAACTTTTTCAAAAAATGCTTTCAATAATATTCCCTTAGCATCATTTTCTTGAAAGTCTCCTAAAAATAAAATACCTTTTTTAAATAAAGGGGGAGCTTTATCCTTTTGAGAAAGATTTTTAAATTCAAAATCCTTATTTGGAAATAAAACACTAAAATCAATATTGAGCTCTTTTAGCTGCTTAATCCTCCACTCTTCCATGCTTGGGATGACTCCTAACTTTCCGGTAGCGGCAGCGGTTAATGCAAGAGTCGCAATTCCTTTTTTTTGCAGCTCTTCAATTATTATTGGGGCCGCATGATCGACTAGAAAATATTTAGTAGAGGACAGCGCAATGCTTGTAATATAAGGAATATCATGAGTTTGAAGATTCCCCCATCCCTTTTTTATTAAAAAATTTTCACCGATGGGACGCAAAAGCAAATCATTTGAAGTTATTAATACCTCATCAACATCAAATACAGCTAAACATTCTTGATCAAGGCTATCTAATTGATCTCTTGCTTCCTCAAAAGACAGGATGGTGGTAATAGTGCCAAAAATACTAACTTTTAATATCATAGAACATACAATAATGAAAATTCGCATATTTTTTTACTTAAAAAATTGTTCTATAGAATAAAAGATTGCGATAAGGCCAAAAAGGGCAATCAGCAACCCTGCAATTCTATTGATCCAGCCAAAAACTTTTTGGCTCAGTTTTTTTCTAAAAAAAGTTACAACTTCGCTAAGAATTAACCACCAAATGGCAGAGCCTAAAAAAACTCCTGAAACTAAGAACGAAGAATTAAAGTAATTTTCACTTTCTTCACTCAAACCAACGCCTGCAAAGATTGCGACAAAAGATAAAATTGTCATGGGATTGGTAATGGTTAAAAAGAAAGTGGAAACAAAATCGGAAGTTAAATTGCTATGAAAGACCTTATTTGAATTTTCAGCAGGTTTTGATAAAAAGGTTTTTAAGCCAAGATAAATTAAAAAACAGCCGCCGAAAAATTTTAGAAACAATTGATTTTTTAATAAAAGATTAGAAATGGCCGTCAAACCAAAAGCTGCGATAAAACCATAAATTGTATCGGCAAAAGCGGCCCCGAGGCCTGACATTAGACCTGAGAGTCTTCCATATTGCAAGGTTCTTCTAATGCATAATAGACCGATAGGCCCAACCGGGGCTGCAATGCAAAAGCCGAGAATTATCCCTTTAAGTAAGAAGTTAAAATTTAATGGATGCATATGTTTTTTCTATTAAATGAAAGTTATTAGGAGTATTTTTGATAAATAGTTCATTAACATGATTCAACACTCTTTTTTGTTCTGCAAATATAACTTTTTCTTTAGCTTTTTCTAAGGAGAGCCATTCACAAGCATCATGTTCCTTGGGAGTTAATTTAACTTCTTGCTCATCTTCTAAGACTGCAACAAATACCGGTGAAAATAAAACTCTATTTTCTTCTTTTAAATAAAAAATTTCAACGGTGTCGGCTGCATAAAATCGATTGGGGAGAAGTCCCGTTTCTTCAAATACTTCTCTTTGCGCAGCTTGAATAGCGGTCTCATTTTTTTCGATTTTTCCGGTCACATATTGCCAAGAGCCATAAAGATATTCTGAGCTTCGTCTCAAAAGCAAAAATTCTTTTTTCTTTGCCGAGATGACAACTGCGCTTATAACTGTAGGAATAACCATAAAATTACCTATTGTTACAAAAAATTTTAAAAATTAAATTTTTCGAATTGATTATATCATGTTTTCTCTACTTTGTACATGTTATTTATCTATGTTTAAAATAATCTTTACGAGATATTTTTATAGTTTTTCTTTGATTATACCTAAACAACTTGAAAAATTGGTTTTGGGCTTCAGTGAAAGATCTCAGGGTTCAAAGATCGTAAGTGGGTCAATATTAGAAATATGAACCCACTTATGATCTTTAAATCCCGAGGCTTTGACGAAGCCGAAAATCCAATTTATCAAATTGTTTAGGTATAGATTCGCATTTCTGTTAAAATATCTCCATTCACCAGGGGTGCCTTTTAGCTGAAAGATTGTTCAAAACAATCAACCCTAAAACCTGATCTAGATAATACTAGCGTAGGGAGAGTGAGGAAATCATTTTGGTGTATTGCTTTCCTCTTCTCTTTAATGAGGCAAGGATATGCTTCCTAATTTTTTTCGTGTGAGAGCGCTTGGCATAATCGGTAATGTTTTGGAGCATTACGACAATGCAATTTTTGGTCTTTTGGCTCCATTTATTGCTCCACTTTTCTTTGCAAAAGAAGATCCTATAACAGCATTGATCTTAACTTATTCGATGTTAGTTTCAGGTATGGCAATGAGGCCTCTTGGATCTTTGTTTTTTGGCTGGATGGGCGATTATTTTGGAAGAAGCTATGCTCTTTTTGGAGCTTTTATCGGGATGGCCATTTCAACTTTTGCTATGGGATGTTTACCAGTTTATAATCAAATTGGGATATTAGCCCCTATTCTTTTAGCGCTTGGTAAAATGATACAAAATTTTTGCGCCGGAGGATCAACTGCTGGAGCGGCTATTTTTGTATTGGAGCATACAAAACTGGAAAAAAGAAGTTTTATGAGCTCTATATATGACGCATCTTCAATTTTGGGAGCTTTGATTGCATCTGCTATAGTTTTTATTTTCTCTGAACAAGAGTTTATAGAGCAAGGTTGGCGCTATTTATTTTGGTTTGGTGGTTTTACCGCTATTTTTGCCATTTTTTTAAGATTAAAATCTCTTGAGGTAAATGAATTTATCGATTTGATTAAAGCGCCTAAAATGAAATTGTTGAGTTTGATAAAACAAGAATGGGGACCTTTACTTTCGATTATTCTTGTCTCGGGATTCTCATATATGACCTATAGCATTTCATTTATTTTGATGAATGGTTTTGTCCCATTAGTAAGTTCTATAAGTAAACCGGAGCTTATGAAAGTTAATACCATTTTGCTTTTGGTAGATATGTTGATGCTTCCATTTTTTGGCTATTTGGGCAGTAAATTCGGAAAAGAAAAGCTGATGATTGCTGCTGCTCTATCTTCAGCTATTTGTATGGCGCCCTTGTTTTATTTATTAAACGAGGCTTCAATGATGATTGTGATCTTAGTTAGATTTATAATCGTAATGTTTGCAGTGGCTTTTGCCTCCACTTATCATGCATGGGCAATTGAAAGGGTAAAGGTTGAACATCGCTATACTATTTTATCATTAGGATCTGCGATTGGATCTCAAGTGGTTGGAGCCCCAACTGCCGCTATTTCATTATGGCTGTATAAAACAATTGGTTCGACCATGTCGCCATCAATTTATTTCATAACTGTATCATTGCTTGTAAGTTTTATAGTTTATCGGGTTTCTAAATCTGAAAAAGCTCTAGCGTGAGTTTATTATAAAACACATTAATTTTTCATTTTTAAATTTATCAACATCTTTATCCTCAAGACAATAGCTTAAATCAACACCCTAGGCCTTAGCTCTATATTTGTCATGGAAATTAATGCCTCCTTCATTTAATTAGCTCTTCTTTTTGATAATTAAAATTTTTATTTACCAAAAGGTGACATTTCTAAATAACGCAAATAATGCATGATTTTTTTTCTTTTATTAATATTTGAAAAAGAGTAAAGTCTTCACAAAAAAAATTTTTGATTTGTAAAAAAATTGAGGGATGTTTTTTATGGGTTGTTTTTCACCTCCATCTGTTGGTTTGTCGGAAAGAGGAGATACTGTTTTTTCTAAATCTACTTCTTTAGATGACGTGCGTAGAAATGGTGGTGGAAAAGCTGCTAATTTAGCTGTTCTTAGCGCAATACAATCAGCCAATGTTCCCTTGTGGGGATTTGTATCCCACTCCATTTTCAGAAAATTATTTTTGAGTGAAGATTCTGAAATATCTAGATCG
>JACRNF010000060.1 GCA_016219355.1 Chlamydiota bacterium
AACAATGAAATATTTTTCTTCTGGGCACAAAGGTCTTCCCTGAATGTGTTTTTGCATAATGAGCCTCGGTTGTTAAAAAAACCTTACATTATACCACACAAAATTTTCATGTCTATCTTTTCATTTGCAAAGATCTATAGTCCAGCAGCTCCAGCAACAGCAGCTCCCACGGGAGCAATAGCAGCAGCTTTGGCTGGAAGATTACCAACCACAGCCTAAATTCATCAATAACTTATCTAAAACTTTTTGACATAAAAAAACCCTTCTAAAAAGAAGGGCTTTTTTAACTTAAGAGCTTATTCGCAAGAACAACCGGAATTTTTCTCAGATCCTTTTTCTTCAACTTCAGTGCCGGCTTGCACTTCAGAAATCGCAGCTTTCAATACTTCAATTTTCGCTCCATCTACCATTTTTAAAACCACGGTATTATCTTTAACTTGAAAAATTGTACCAATGATCCCCATGGCTGTGACTTTATCACCTTTTTTCATGGATGAGCGCATCTTTTCCATCGCTTTTCTTCTTTTTTGTTCTGGACGAAGAAGAAGAAAATAAAAGAAAACAACCGCAATACCAATAATGATCAAGGTTTGAAGGTATCCCCCGCCTTGAGCTGGAGCTGCTTCATCTGCATAAAGTGATGTTGCCAATAAAAGAGGTAATAATAAAAATTTCATAGATTTCCCTTAGTTTTTTTATTAATAATAAAAGATCTGGAAAGAAAAATAAAGCAAAATTAGTTAGAAGCCCTGCAAAAGAGCAATGTTTTCAATGTGAAACGTATGGGGGAACTGATCAAAAAGGTATAACGCTATCAATTTAAAGTTTTGTTTTAGCTTTTCAATATTTTCTAACTGGGTTAAGGGATTACAAGATATGTAAATCAAGGTCTTTGGATTTAATTTTATTATGTGGTCTATCGCTAGATCATCTAAGCCATTTCTTGGAGGATCTACTATTATTATGTCAGGTTTTGGTAAATTCTTTTCAGATAATACGGATCCTACATCTCCTTGGTAAATGGTATAGTTGGTAATGTTATTTAGCTTGATATTATCAAGGGCGTCTTTAACAGCGTCAGGGCTTTGCTCAATCCCAATAACTTTTTCGGCAGTTGCAGAAAAAGCCATGCCAAGGGTACCGGTGCCGCAATAAAGATCATAAACAATTTTACCGGTTGCAAGCGAAATGGCTTTGGCATAAATTTTTTGCGCTTGAATCGTATTAGGCTGAAAAAAAGAGCTTGCGCTGATGTTAAAAAAAAGATTTTTTGGAGGAAGTTGCAACTCTTCTTGAATGTTTTTTTTACCAAAAAGCAGCTCTTCTTTAAATTCGGTGGGTTTTTTAGGGAGCGCTATTTGGGTCCTTAAAATGATGTTAATAGAGCTATCTACTGAAATGATCGCTTTTACAAAATTTTGAGCATCTAAAAAAGGCTCAATATTAGAGACTGTGAGAACACAAAGCTTTTCTTTAGTGTTGATCGCCTCTCGAAGAATTAATGTACGAAGAAGCCCTTGATTTTGCCAAGGGGTATATGCCGGGACATTAGAATCTAGCCACCATAAACGAACAGCATTAAGAACATCGCTCATCCAAGTTGGAGCAATATGGCACTTTGAAACATTAAAAACATACTTGCTGGCCGATTTGATCATTAGACCTAGAAATTTGTCATTTTTGCGATTTTGAGAAAAAGTAAACTCCATTTTGTTGCGATAGTAATAGGGATCAAGGCACGGAACGATCGGAAAAATTTCTACATCAAAACCGGAAAAGATTTTTTTTACTTGCTCTTGTTTAATAAGAAGCTGTTTTTCATAGGACATCTCTTGAAAAGTGCAGCCGCCACAGGTATCAATATGGGAGCATTTGGGAAGTGATCTAAATGGTGAAGGGACGAGTATTTCAATGGGCCTTGCTTTAATAAACCCTTTTCTTTTTTTGTTAAGCTCGGCTAAGACTTTGTCTCCGATAATAGTGTTGGGGATTTCAACTCGTGTAGAGTTAAAATAGGCAACGCCATACCCTTTTTTGCTAAAACTAATGATCTCTAATTCTTCCATGGGAAATATTGTAGCTCAAATGAAAGAAAAGAGAAAAATATAAAATTATTTTTTTACAGTTTTTTTGATTTGCTTGATAGATTCTTTGCGATAAACTTTGGCGATTTTGGCAAGATTGATCGTGCCGGTCCTAACCCTTTGAGACGCAGCTTTATTTCCTTTTAAAGATTTTTGAAGATCTTTAGAAAGCTTTTCCAAAATGGTTTGCATAATATTGATAGTATCTTTTAATGCCATGTTAACCTCTTACAAATATGCATACTAACAAAAGTATTTTTTTAATTCTACCTTTTGAGAAAAAAATTTAAAAAAAAAGATGAAACTGCTAGGCTCAAGATAAGGAATCCCGGAACTCGATGAAAATTATATTTGCATTTTTTTTAATTGCTTTTTGCAACCTCGACGCCATGTTTGTAGGAGATCCGGCCTCTCCTTGCATGTATCAAAAAGGGATTGTCTTTTCTAAAAACAAATATGCTATTTTAAGAGGGGCCTATGTTTATTATGATCTCTATAAAGGAAGGTTCAAGGACCAATTTAATATACATATTCCGGGACTGCCTCACAATTTTCAAGATGCCAGAGATCAGATGAATATGACCTTGCAAGCAGGAATGTTGACCGTTACCTTGCAAAAAAGATTTGATATATATGGTTTTATGGGAGGCGCCGATTCTCAAATAAATGGACAATTTTTTTCTCAAAGAGAACTCGCTAAAGGAGTAGGGTTCAAAGCAATAATTTTTAAGTGGAAACAAATTAATTTTGCCTTTGATGGAAAATATTTTGTTACCAAACAACAATTTCCATTTGTTGTATCCGATGGAGTCCCTTATCAAATTGTCCAAACCGATACCTCGAATGGAAAATTTTTTGAAAAATACCAAGAATGGCAAGGTGCTTTAGGAGTTTCTTATCTAACTAATTTCATCACCCCTTATTTTGGGTTGACTTTTTTATATGCTATGAGGATCCCCTCAACTCGAGTTTTTTTCGTAGAGATCCCAGACTCAGAACCTACAAGTGCTGATACTAAACCTACCGTCTCCAGCAGAAACTGGGGTATGTTTTTAGGAGCAACCCTTTTAGCAAAAAAAGAAATCTCTTTAAATGTTGAGGCAAGAATGTTTGATCAAAACAGTTTTTCATTTATTGCCGAGATAAGACTTTAAAAAGAATTTCAAATTATTAATTACCAAAGCTTGTTGATTAAAATAAACATTGCAACTGTTTTTCAAAGCAATTGCATTTTAATCAGAACAACCTTATAATTTAACGAATTAATTATAAAAAGCTATGTCAACAAGAAAAATAACCGATTTCTCCCTTCCCACAACTACATCGATTACATTTCGATTGGAACTGATGACTTTAGATGAGAGTTTAAGGACTGACGCAGCAATAAGCGAAGCTATTTTAAATTTACATGTTTTTTTTCGTCAATACAGGGATGAGCTTAACCAAATAACAGGGCTAGCGGATTATTTTATAGAAATAATGTTTAGCAAAAATTTAAATTCTGAGCAACTCGCTCTCGTTAATAGAATCAGGGAGTCCTTAAAATTACCTAAAGCGCGGCATGAAGCAATGTCGCCACCAGACAATCTTTGGGAAAGACCTCCAAACATAGAAGATCATATGACACAGGCTGTTGTCCTCCCTTCTAGCTCAAAAATAGAACCGTTAGAAGCAGAATCTAAAAGATCCTTTGATATTAACCTGGCTAAGCTTAATGCTAGAAAGCTGGAAATAAAAGCCAGGATTATTACTAAAGAAGCTCAAGAATGTCAA